>DATLXE010000538.1:0-3263 GCA_035575795.1 Gemmatimonadaceae bacterium | reverse complement strand
TCGCCGAGCGAACGATCTGGCTGCGCAGCGACAGGTCCGAACGCCGGATGGCCGTCGCCACTCGATGAGCATGAATGGCGAGCGCATGTGCTTTCCGCCACACGTGGAGATTCTTGAAGTCGCTCATGGGAGCAGCGTAGGGCGGCTTACGGGGCAAATCATCACCGAAGAAGCGCAGCCATAGGCAAGGAAGACGCGGAGTAAGGACTGTCGCGCTCGTCGTGCTATCTGGAGGACCTAAGCAGGGAGCCGTAAGCTTGGCAGCTAATAGCTATCAAGCTTTCATACTGGCCGTAAAACGCCCCGCGGGTCTGAGTGGGGGCCCCGCTGCCGATCAATGCGGGCGTTATAGTATGGCGAGCAGCTCCTGGAAAAGTTGTAGGTCGATGCAGTGTTCCGAGGTTGACCCCAATCCCAGAATCCTGGGCCCTTCCGCCAGTATGAGAGCTAAATAGCTCCGAGCAGCAACGCTTAAAGCTCCCTGCTTAGGTCCTCTAGATAGCCCGACTAGCGCAACCGCCCCTTACTCCGCGGCCGTTAAAGATCCATCACCATCCGCACATCCTCATCGATCTTCGCCCCCTCCCCCCCGCGCGTAAACCATGAAACGATAAAGAACACAAGAAACGAAAGCACCAGCGCCGCGCCCGACACCGACACCCCCGCGGGAAACGAGTATGCCTTGAAGTAAGCCAGCGTCTCCATGGCAAGAGTCAGCACGAGCCCCGTCCCAATGGATGCAACCGCCCCCTCGCGCGTCGCACCCGCCCAGTTCAGCCCGATGGCAAGCGCAGGCACCAGCGTCGAAGCAAACAATCCCCAGCCAAATATCCCGAGAAACGCCACCAGCGTTCCCGACACCTGCGCCAGCAGTGCCGCGAGCACGGAGATCACCACCGTGGAAATCCGTCCCCAGCGCAGCTCGTTATCCACGCGTGTGCCAAGTGCCTTTGGGATGTCGTGAGTGATCGCCGCCGCTCCGACGCTCATGAAGGAGTTGACGGTACTCATGATCGCCGCCGCGACGCCCGCGAATACGAGTGCGGACAACACCACCGGCGTAAACTGAAGCAGGAACAGCGGCGTCGCATCGTCAGCGCGCGCGAGTGGGGGCACGTTGCCACGGACAACGAGCGCCTTCATTGCAATTCCGACGGAGAAGTAGAGCAGCAGCGTCATCATCAGAGCGAGCGACATCAGCAGCGGGTACCACTTGAGCCGCCGCGCATCGCGCAGCATGTAGAACTTGTGGATGACGTGAGGCTGGGCGAGCGAACCGAGTCCGAACACGAAGAAGAGCGACAGCGCGCCGATCGGCGTGAGCTTTCCCCACGGTCCGAAGAACTGCGGATCCGCTGCGCTCACCGTCCGCGTGATCCCCGCCAGTCCGTCGCCGGCCCCGCCGGCCTGGAGAGCGAACACGAAGACGAGCACCGACGCAAATGCCATCAGGCTTCCCTGAAAAACGTCGGTGTACACGCCCGCGAGAATTCCGCCGGAGACCGAGTACGCGAGCGTGATCGCCATGCCAAGCCAGATCGCCGGAGTTAGTCCCGTCCCGAACACGGCATCGATGACGAGGCCGAGGGCGAGGATGTTGGTCGCCATGTAGCCGACGATGGCGATGAGGATGGATACCGCCGCCAGACCCTGTGCCAACGGCGAGCGGTAGCGCACGCCGATCGCGTCGGGCACCGTGATCAGGCCGCGAACTTCCCCGAGCAGCCGCAGTCTCTTCGCCAGCACCCACGCGGTCATCGAGCTGGTGATCGAGGCAGGGAGGATGAGGTAGAGCGCGCCCATCCCCGCGCCGTACACGAACCCCGGGCCGCCGATGAATGCGAATCCGGAGATCGTCGCGGCCATCGCCGCGAGCGCGAGCGGCCAGACGCCGATGCTCCGGCCGGCCACGAAGAAGTCACCCGCCGTGCGTGTGCGCCGCGTTGCCCAGACTCCAATCGCGGCGACGATCGCGAAGTAGGCGAAGGCGACAGCAACGATTGTCGGCTGCGTGAGCGGGGGCAGCGCTTTCGTCTGTAATATCGCAAGCAAGTTCAACGCTGCTCTCCCGCCCGCGCTGCTGCCTCGCGAACCCTGGCGAGGTCATCCTCGGTGAGCGTCATCTCATCGAAGGTGAGGGCATAGGCCGCGGGCAGAATGAACAGCGGCAGCAGCCCAATCCCATAGAGCACGATCGCCGCTCGGCGCGGCACGCCGAGCAGGAGGGGCTCGCCCGCGGCGGGGAGTGTGAGCGCGAGAGTGAATGCGCCGAGCAGGATGACGAGGACGATCGCGAACGGTACGATGAGGCGGCCGAGCCCGCCGTTTCTTTTCCCCGTCCGCACGGCGCCGATCGTCATCGTGGCGGTCATCGCGATCGAAGTCGCTATCGCGAGGACCCACGCGCTCCACGCTTCCGTGGTACCAGTCACGATTGCGGCGGCGTATGCGACGCCCATCGCTACCATAGATAGGAAGAGCGCGAGGAGGGCGATCTTTTTCATTGTCGAGCGGTTGAAGGCATGGTGAGATTGTAGCTTGGCCGGGCCGCCTTAGGGAGATTTACTGGGAACTTCGGAGGCGAGTGCGCGGGCTTACCAACGGAAGACTACCGGCCGGGGGCAGTAGGCGTACGGAGCTACCAGGGTTTGATTCGACTTGCTGTCCGATAGCTGATTAGCTATCATAAATCTGTGGACGAAATGACAAGCGCGGCGCGACTTCTCTCTGCCGCACGGGGGCGTTCGGGAATGTCCCAGCGTCGGCTCGCCCAGAAGGCGCGTACCGCCCAATCAGTGGTAGCGCGGATAGAGCTGGCCGAGACGAGCCCGTCGCTACTTACGCTTTCCCGGCTCTTGAAAGCAGCGGGGTTCCGGATGTCGGTGGCGCTGCAGCGCATTGCCGTGGACCCGGCCCTCCTCGACGATGTCCCTCGCATCCTGCGGCTCACACCCGAGGAGCGTCTGCGTGAAGCAGGGCAGGTGAGCCGGTTCATCTCGGCAGCGCGTCGTGTCTGAGATTGCGCCGTTCGACCCCGAGCGGTTGATCAGCACGCTCGGCAAGCACAAGGTGAAGTTTGTGCTTATTGGCGCGCTCGCGGCGCGGCTGCACGGATTCCCTCGCCTCACCGCGGATGCCGACATCACGCCCGCCAGCGACAAGACGAATCTTGGGCTGCTCGCCGCAGCCCTTACGGAGCTCGACGCGAAGGTCTATACCGAATCAGTGCCCGAAGGCCTCGCCTTCGACCGCTCGGCCGCCGC
>DATLXE010000537.1:0-3783 GCA_035575795.1 Gemmatimonadaceae bacterium | reverse complement strand
GTAGTGTCGATCCTTGTAGTCGTCTGGCAGATCGTAAGGACGGTGCGTGTCGAAGAGGTGAATCCAGGCAAAGAAGGGATCGGCATCGTGGCCGGCGAGCCACGAGAGCGCCTCGTCCACCACCTCGCCGGCACGTCGTCGCGCAGGCGGCGCGCCCGAACAGGTGACGGGTGGGCCGGCACTATACAGGTCGAATCCCTGGTCGAGGCCGCGCCCCGGAGCCACCACCGCCGAGGCGATGAACGCGGCGGTCTTCAGATGGCGCGCACGCAGAGCTTCCGCCAGTGTGGTGAACTCGTTCGAGAGTGGCGCGCCGGCGTTGTCGCGAACGCCGAGTCGTGGCGGGTAGATACCCGTGAACATCGACGAGTGCGAGGGGAGCGTCAACGGGACCGCGGCGTAGGCCTCCTCGAAGACGGCCCCCTCAGTGGCGATCCTGTCGAGCGCAGGGGTGTCGATGCCTGAGAACCCGTAGACGGGCAGACGGTCGGCCCGCATCGTGTCGAGCGTGATCAGCAGCACGTTACGAGGGCGCGGGGCGCGGGTGAAGATCCGGCCGAACAGCACCGCGAACAGGAGCGCCGCAACCAGGCAGAGCGGAACAGCGTAGCGCCGACGGAGCCTCACCTGCCTAGCGGCGCACCATTTCAAAGCCGTGCGTCGAGTAGCACGAAGCCGCTGACGGGAGGAAAGGAGCGGTCGGGCGGTTCGAGGTCAGGAACGCTCCGTTGAGCGTACCTGAAATGCCCTGAGGGGTACCTTTGGCCGTGACGGTCCCCTGCACCATGAGCGTCGTGGCGCTCAATCGCTCGACGATGTCGAAGTGGCCTGTGTAGTAGTAATAATCGCTAGCGTTACCGATCGTGGCCGTCATCGTATCCAACGGATCCATGAGCGCGAAAAACCGATTACCGAAGCCGTTGGTTACGATGAAGTCCGCGTCCGTCAGCAGCACCGTCAAACGCCCGGCATCCTGTGTGACGTTCGCGGTGTAGACACGACGCTTTGCTTCTTCCGGGAGAATGCCAGACTTGGAACGGCACGGCTCGTTCGTGGAAATTGTGAGGGTGTAGCGGCCGGCGTAGTTCTTCCGTGTCCCCTCGATGGCCAGCTCGAAATCGCGGGTCCCGTGCGCAGCTACGTCGACCTGCCGGGCGGTCGTGAGGTAGCCCTCTTTCTTCAGCTGGATCTGTACCGGGCCGCTGACGCCGTAGAGCACGTAGTCTCCGTTGAGGTTCGTCAGGGTCGTGAGGCCCGTACCGATGCCGGAGATGACAGTTACTGCGACGCCCGGAACTCCAAAGCCGCTCTCCTTGATGTTCCCGGTGAGCACGAATGTGCCTCTGGGCAACACCAATATGCGCGCGCCGACGCTCCGGTTGGCGAAGACCGCGGTCACGAACAGATATCCCCGACCTATTCCCGTCGCGAGCCCTGTGGGACTCAGCTGCAGAATCGGGGAGTTCGTCGGGGACCATCGAGCCTGGCTGCTCACGTTCTCGACGGAGCCGTCCGACTTGATGGCGTTCGCCGTCAGTTGGACGGATTCCCCTGGCTCTATCTCCGCCGGCGCGACGATTTCCAGGCGCACCGTCTGGACCGGCGCCGGGCCGACAGGCGGCGGAGGAGGAGTCGTCGGAGGCTTCCTGTCGCAGGCGGCCAGCGCCAGCCCGATGGATACGAGGAACGCCGCTGCTCGGCATGCACGCATGTGCTGATTATGAGCCATGCTTCTTTAAACGCCGCCCCGCCGGAAACCGGACACGCGACGAAACGGAGCCTCACATGCCTAACGCCGCACCATTTCAAAGCCGTGCGTGTCCGAGTTGCACGTAGCCGCGGACGGGAGGAAAGGAGCGGTCGGGCGTTTCGAGGTCGCGATCGATCCTTGCAGCGTGCCTGAGATGGACTGGGGCGTGCCTCTGGCCGTGACGGCCCCCTGCACCGTGAGCGCCGTGGGGCTCAATCGCTCGACGATGTCGAAGCGGCCGAAGTAACCGAAGTAAAAATCCTCTTCAGCGTTACCGATCTGGGCCGTCACCCTATCCAACGGATCTACGAGAGCGAAAAACCGATTGCCGAGGCCGTTGGTTACGATGAAGTCCGCGTCCGTCAGCAGCACCGTCAAACGCCCGGCATCCTGTGAGACGGTCGCGGTGTACACACGACGCTTTGCGGCGTCCGGAAGAGTGCCAAACGTGAATCGGCACGGCTCGTTCATGGCAATGGTGAGGGTATAGATGCCCGCGTAATTCTTACGCGTCCCCTCGATGGGGATGTCGAAATCGCGGGTCCCGTGCGCGGCTACGTCGACCTGCCGGAGGGTATTCACGTAGCCCTCTTTCTTCAGCTGGATCTGTACCGGCCCGCTGACGCCGTAGAGCTCGTAGTATCCGTTGACGTTCGTCAGGGTCGTGAGACCCGTCCCGATGCCGGTGATCACCGTCACTAAGACGAGCGGCACTCCAAAGCCGCTCTCCTTGATGTTCCCGGTGACCGCGAACGTGCCCCTGGGCAACACCAGTACGCGCGCGCCGACGCTCCGGTTGGCGAAGGACGCGATCACGGTCTCCTGTCCCCGACCTGTTCCCGTCGCGAGCCCCGTGGGACTCACCTGCAGAATCGGGGAGTTCGTCGGGGACCACCGAGCCTGGCTGCTCACGTTCTCGACGGAGCCGTCGGACTTGATGGCATTCGCCGTCAGTTGGACGGATTCCCCTGGCTCTATCTCCGACGGCGCGACGATTGACAGGCGCACCGTCTGGACCGGCGCCGCGGGGCCCGGCGGGAGGACAGGCGGCGGAGGACTCGTTGGAGGCTTCCGGTCGCAGGCGGCCAGCGCCAGCCCGATGGATACGAAGATCGCCACTGCTCGGCATGAACGCATGTGGTGTGTGTCAGCCATGTCTGACTCCCTAAACGCCGCCGGCGAGGGAATCGGACACTCCACGGCCCTGAACTTGAGTCCGTCGCAGGCTAGAGCAACGATGTTTCGAAAGTGAAAACCTGTTTCGAGTTACTAAAGGGAGCCCCTCCGCTAATCCCCAGGTACATGAGGACCTCACGCGGAGCGTTGACGGGCACCTCGGCGGTCAATTGACCCGGTTCACCAGTCACGACCTGCCCTTCGACCCACAGCTTCAGTTTCGCCCCCGAAGTCACGCGCACGCGAACCGTACCGGATTGCGGAACGACCACGCGGATCAGACGGCAAGGGACGCAGCGATCGGCGCCGATCGGGTAAGAGAGATCGTTCGGTGCCAGCGGGGCCGGAGTCACCTTTTCCCCAGCTGTGAGACGGACGACGCGCTGGATCCGCAGGTCGACAAACGATGTTCCCCCACTTCCATTTCTATGGGCTCGTGGCTGGGTTCCTCGACTTTGAACCGCGCCGGAAGACGGGGCAGTTCGGCCAGAGAGAAGGACCCCTTTGAATCGGTTATCGCGAAGCGGCCCGACAGAACGTCCATGACCCGCGCCACGGCAACCCCGCCGGCACCTGGTTCACTCACTCGGCCTCTGAGCGCAAACGTCCCTGGTGGCGTGGCCGTGAAATCAGCGGACGCGAACCTCCCTGGGGGGAGCTGATGCGTGAATGACACCCACGAGGCTCCGAACCCCACAATCGTCAGGACGCCGCCGGGGCTGACGGTGGCAATCGCGTTATTGTCCGACCGCCATACCCCTTCACTGGTCACGTTTTTTGTCGTGCCGTCGCTGAATCGTGCGGTCGCCACCAATTGTGAGGTCTGGCCGATCTCCGTCAGCGTGAGGTTGCCACCG
>DATLXE010000536.1:0-21583 GCA_035575795.1 Gemmatimonadaceae bacterium | reverse complement strand
CTCAGCTCACGCCGGTCGACGTTCTACGCATCGCGGATACGTTCTTTCCCGGTGTCCCCCTCGAGCGGAACGGCCACACCGCGCGCTCCCGCACGTACAGCGGAGCGCTTGGCACTCTCAACCTCGCGGTGAAAAAGGAAGGCGGGCACTACACGTTCGTCGAGATCGCCACCGATCAGATGGGTGAGAGCAGGCTTGACCGCAACGCCAAGAAGTTCTTCGTCGAGCTGCACCGCACGGGAGATCCCGCACACCGCATCGAAGCGGCGTACTAGGGTGGCGCGGACAGGCAGTCCAGCATCGCGGCCGGCGAAGATGCACGGCGACACGCGCACGTCCGCGAACGCAGCACTTTCACCTGACATCAGGCTCGAGCTTTACTACTACATGCGGCTGACGCGGACGCTCGAAGAGCGCCTCGTTAATCTCTACCGGCAGACCAAGGTCGTCGGGGGGCTCTTTCGATCCCTCGGCCAGGAGGGCTGTGCAGTGGGCAGCGCGTTCGCGCTGGACCGCTCGAAGGGAGACATTCTTTCCCCGCTGATCAGGAATCTCGGGTCGATGTTGGTGCAGGGCGCCAAGCCCGCCGAAATAATCCGCCAGTACATGGCGAAGGGCGACTCGCCCACGCGGGGAAGGGAGCTGAACATCCACTATGGCGACCTGGTGCGCGGCTTCGTGGGCCAGATCTCCCATCTCGGCGACATGGTCCCGGTGATGGCGGGCGTGTCCCTCTCCTTCAAGATGCGGAAGCAGGATCGCGTTGCCCTCGTTTACGTCGGCGACGGAGCAACGTCGACAGGCGCCTTTCACGAGGGAATCAATTTCGCGGCGGTGCAGCGCTGCCCGCTCGTTGTCGTCGTGGAGAACAACGGCTACGCCTACTCGACTCCGCTCCGGAAGCAGACGGCGGCAAAACAGCTCGTCGACAAGGCGATCGGGTACGGGATCGCCGGCGAACGTGCGGACGGCAACGACGTGGTCGCCGCCTACGAGGTAACGAAACGCGCTGTTGAGCGCGCGCGCGCCGGTGGCGGCGTGACACTGATCGAGCTCGTCACGTACAGGCGAAAGGGGCACGCCGAGCATGACAATCAGTCTTACGTCCCGGCCGGTGAGATCGACAAGTGGGCGGCTGAGAACGATCCGATCGATCGCTTCGTGAAGCGAATGCTGACGGAAGGCCTGGTGAAGGAAGAGGAGCTGAAAACGATCGACGCCCAGATCAGCGCCGAGATAGACCGCGCGACGGACGAAGCCGAGGCGTCGCCGATGCCGGAGCCGGACGACGCGCTGGTCGGAGTGTACGCCGACCCTGCCGTGATTCCGCCGCTTTGGTTCAGGGAGGGGGTGAAATCGGCCGTCGAAGTGAACGAGCGGCCATCGAGCTGGGGAACGCACGATGTCTGAGATCACCTATCTGGAAGCGATCAGGGAAGCGCTGTTCGAGGAGATGGAGCGCGACGAGAATGTGTTCTGCCTCGGCGAGGACATCGGCGCGTACGGCGGCGCGTTCAAGGTCACCGAAGGACTGATGGCGAAGTATGGGGAGGAGCGTGTGATCGACACGCCGATCTCCGAGGCGGCGATCATCGGCGCGGCGGCCGGCGCAGCGCACATGGGGATGCGCCCGGTTTGCGAGATGCAGTTCATCGATTTCATCTCGACCGGTTATGACATGCTCACCAACTACGTCGCGACAGCTCGTTACCGCGCGATGCTGCCATGTCCGATGGTAGTGCGGGGGCCGAGCGGCGGGTACGTGCGCGGAGGCCCGTTCCATTCGCAGAACCCGGAAGCCGCCTTCCTGCACACGCCAGGCCTCAAGATCGTTTATCCGGCGACCGCGAGCGATGCGAAAGGTCTCATGAAGTCGGCTATCCGCGACGAGGACTGCGTACTTTACTTCGAGCACAAGTATCTGTACCGCCGCATCAAGGAAGAGATGCCGGCGGGAGATCACACGGTGCCGATCGGGAAGGCGCGCGTGGCGAGAGAGGGGAAGGACATCTCCATCATCACCTACGCGGCAACGGTCTGGAAGGCGCTCGAGGCGGCGGAGCAGATGGAGAAGGAAGATGGTCTTTCCGTCGAGGTCATCGACCTGCGTACGCTGCTGCCGATGGATGACGAAGCGATCGTCGCAACGGTGAAGAAGACCAATCGCGTCCTCATCGTGCATGAGGACACGCGGACGGGTGGCGTCGCGGGTGAGATCGCGGCGCGCATCAACGAGACCTGCTTCGAGTGGCTCGATGCGCCGGTCCTGCGCATCACTGCCGCGGACGTGCCGCTGCCCTACTCGCCACCCCTCGAGGATTACGTGCTCCCGCAGACGCTGGACATTGTAACGGGAATCAGGAAGCTGGCCAGCTACTGATGACTTCAGTGCCGCCGCCTGACTCCGGACGCACGGCGCGCAATCTTGGCGTCGGCTGCGTGACGACGGTGGCGGGTTTTTTCAGCGGGGCGATGATCGCAGTGTTCATCGCGAAGTTCGTTGGAAGTGCGCAGGGCTGCCGCCCGCCCGAGGGGCTTCCGGCGTGCAACTGGTGGGTGTATGCTGGTATTGGCGCCGCGCTCGGAGCCGTCTCGCTGCCGTTTCTGGCGCTGACGCGACTGAACCGGATTAGCTCGATCAACGAGGGTAAGGAGACAGAGTGGCACGCGTAGACGTCATCATGCCCCAGATGGGCGAATCGATCGCTGAGGGCACGCTGTCGAAGTGGCTCAAGAAGGTTGGGGACGAGATCAAGCGGGACGAGCCCATCTTCGAGATCTCGACCGACAAGGTGGACGCGGAAATTCCAGCGCCCTCGGCGGGAGTGCTCGCTGAAATCATCGTCAAGGAAGGCGAGACAGTGGCGGTGCAAACGGTCGTTGCGCGCATCGAAACCGAGAAGGGTGCGGCGGTGGGCGCTTCCGCACCCGCGCCGTCTGCCGGTGACGGTAAGCCGGTTGTGCCCGCCGCTGACGGTAGCGAAGCCAGCACCAAAGGTGCCTCGCCCGCGGCCCCCCAACGGGAAGTTACTCCCGCGGGCGACAGTCCTACCCATCAGTCGGCCGCGCCGGCAATCGCCGCGTCCCACGCGGGAAATGGCAATTCGTTCGAGGATCGGTTGCGCACCAAATCATCGCCGCTGGTGCGGAAAATCGCCGCCGAGCATGGGGTGAACATCGCGACACTGTCTGGATCGGGCATCGCTGGCAGAGTGACGAAGCGCGACATCCTCGGCTTTATCGAGTCCGGGGCTACTGCTCCGGCGGCAGGGCGCGAGGGAGGGCGGTCGGGCGGTGCGCACGATCTACCGCTCCCGACCCCGTGGGCGGGTGACAAGGTCGAGCCGATGTCCAAGATGCGCGCGCTCATCAGCGATCACATGGTCGCTTCCCGACGCACATCCGCACACGTCACGTCGTTCATCGAGATCGACTTCACCCGCGTGGCGCGAATCCGCGCGAAGAAGCGCGCCGAGTTCGAGGCGGCCACGGGGCAGAAGCTGACGTACATGCCGTTCATCATCAAAGCGGTGACGGAAGGCATCAAGGCATTTCCGATCATGAACTCGTCGGTCGCGGGAAACAGTGTCATTTATCGGAAGCAGGTGAATATCGGTGTCGCCGTGGCGCTCGACTGGGGCCTGATCGTCCCCGTCATCAAGCGGGCCGACGACCTGTCGCTGTCGGGCATTACGCGTTCGCTCAACGATCTCGCCGCGCGCGCCCGGGCAAAGAAGCTTTCGCCCGAGGAGGTCCAGGAGGGGACTTTCACCATCACTAACCCAGGAGTATTCGGGTCGCTGATGGGGACGCCGATCATCAACCAGCCGCAGGTCGCGATTATGGGCGTGGGGGCGATCGAGAAGCGGGCCAAGGTCCTTTCAGGCGCCGATGGCGAGGATACGATCGCAATTCGAACCTGTGCGTACTTTTCGATCTCCTTCGACCATCGCGTCATCGACGGCGCGATTGCCGACCAGTTCCTCGCTTTCGTGAAGAAGACGATCGAGAGCTTTCCCGACGCGGTGTTGTAGGCGCGCGCTTTCAGCTCACACGACAGGACGCAATCCACCTTCCGCCAATCACGCATGCCACGCTCGCTCACCATACAGCGCTCCACCGTTCCCCTTGCGGAACGTGCCAACTACAAGGACAAGCTCCGCGCGCTTCATTCCCATTTCGCCGCCGCGAATTGCCGCTTCTGGGTGTTCGAGGAGGCGGCACTTCCCGGCGCATTCATCGAGTTTACCGAGGCCGACGATCAAACGACGCTCACCGTCGCCCACGCCAACGCGCCGCACAAGATGCTGGATCCATCGCGGGTATACCGCGAGGTGGAGCTCTAGGGTGCCGGCGCGATCGCTGACCGTGGATGGGCACGAGTGGAACGTCTATCCGTCGGGTTACATCACCCAGTACACGCAGGACGAGTATGCGCTGATGTTCACGCGCGGGAGCGGCGAGGACCGCGAGGTACGGGTAACGCGGTACTCGCCCCAGGGTACGCGGTCCCGCGAACAGGCGTTCGCGGAGTTGGGCGATGCGCAGATCCGCGAGCTGTTCGACCAGTCGCAGCCGAGCTTCACGTCGCCCGAGGCCGGCTACGAACGGTGAGTGGCGAGGCGCCCGGATCCGCTGAAGGGCCGGGGTATGTCGATCTGCACGCACATTCGACTGCTTCCGACGGAACGCTTCCGCCTGAGCGGGTCGTCGAAGCGGCAGGCCGTCGTGGCCTCGTCGCAATTGCGCTCACCGATCACGACACCGTCGACGGGCTGCCGGCCGCGTGTGAGGCGGGCGAGCGGATCGGGGTTCGCGTCGTGCCCGGCGTAGAGCTGAGCGCTTTCGAGGAGGATCACGAAGTTCACCTGCTCGCGCTGCATGTAACACGGTCCGACGGGCTGCAGGCGCGGCTTAGCGAGCTTCGCGAAATGCGCCAGCGCCGCGCGCGGGAGATCGTCGCCAAACTCAATTCAGTGGGCATCGCGATTACGATTGAGGATGTACTCGAGCAGTCGGCGGGTGGCGCCGTTGGCCGGCCCCACGTGGCGCGGGCGCTCATTGCGCGCGGGGCCGTGACCGACTTCAAGGATGCCTTCGCGCAGTACCTCGGTGCGGGCGGGAGCGCATTCGTGCCAAAGGACCGGCTTTCCATCGCGGACGCGATAGGCATTGCTCACGATGCCGGCGCGATTGCCGTGTGGGCGCACCCTGGAGAGAGCGGGCGCAGGGAGCGTCTCGAGCCACTGGTCGCTGCCGGGCTCGACGGCGTCGAGGTGCGTCACCCGAGCCACTCGCGGGAGGACATGCTGCGGCTCCAGGCGCTGGCGGACTTTTTCGGCATCCTCCCGAGCGGCGGCTCGGACTGGCACGGATCCAACGACGGCCCGCGCAGGCTGGGCGTAATGAACGTGCCCCGCGAGTGGCTTGACCGACAGGATGCGCGCGTCGCTTCACTTGCAGCCGCGAGCACGCGGTGACGAAAAGCACAGCGGGGACAGCAGTTTGGAGCTGAAAGGCCGGACCGCGCTCGTCACTGGCGCCGGTGTGAGGGTTGGTCGCGCGATCGCGATCGCTCTCGCCGGCGAGGGGATGCGCGTCGCGGTTCACTACGCGCACTCGGCCGACGGAGCGCATGAAACGGTTGGCGAGATCAAGCGCAACGGTGGCGAGGCGGCGGTTCACCAGGCCGATCTTACTGATGGCGAGGCCGCTTCATCTCTCGTTGCGGATGTCGTCCGCCGTTTCGCCGCTCTTGACGTCCTCGTCAATTCCGCGGCCGTGATGCTGCGCACTCCCGTTGGCGAAGTGACGCTCGATGCATGGGATCATATGTTCGCACTGAATCTGCGGGCGCCCTTCTTTCTCTCCCAGGCCGCGGCGACCGTTCTAGGCGAGCGCAATGGCGCGATCGTGAACATCGCCGATCTCGCCGCGTTCGAGACGTGGCCGGGCTACATACCCCATTCGGTATCCAAGGCCGGGATCGTCCACATGACGCGCGGACTCGCGCACGCGCTCGCGCCCAAGGTGCGCGTGAACGCGGTTGCGCCGGGCACGGTGCTGCTGCCGGAGGATTGGGCACCCGAAGCAGGAGAGCGGCTCGCGGCAACCACCCCGCTGGGGCGCGCTGGAAGTCCCGCCGACGTCACCGACGCAGTTCTCTATCTGCTGCGAGCCGATTATGTGACTGGCGAAACAATCATTGTCGACGGTGGCCGCCACGTTCGGCACTGAGATGCGCAGACCTTGTTCCGCTGCAGGCCAGGGTGGCGTACGAGTTGCTGAGGTCACTGCCGCATGAGTGAGTTTGCCGCCTTCGTCGGGCTCGGCTTCGGGCATATCACCACCCTCGACGCGCTCGATCACATCCTCTTCCTGGTTGCGCTCGCCGCGATCTACAGCGTGCGCGACTGGAAGGACATGCTGTGGGTAGTCACCGCTTTCACGGTTGGACACTCCGTGACCCTCGTCATCGCGGTGGCGGACCTGGTGCGGCTTCCGACCGACCTCGTCGAGTTCTTGATACCCGTGACGATCGTCGCCACCTGCGTTGAAAACTTTTTTGTCAGGGAACGAAAGCTGGCGGGTCGTGGCCGCTACCGTCGGCCGGTACTGGCGGGCGTGTTTGGACTCGTGCACGGGGCGGGATTCGCCAACTACCTGCAGAACGTCTTTCCAGACCGGATGGCGCTGCCACTACTGGGGTTCAATGTCGGGATCGAGCTGGGCCAGATCACGGTCCTGGCGGCGGTGTTTGCGGGGCTTTACGTCGTTGATCGCATTGTTTCCTTGTTGCGCGTTGTCCCAGCCAACTGGACAGTCGTTCGGCTGCGGGCGGCAGCCGTTTCGTTCGTGGTCATGGTAGTGGCGGCGCGCTGGGCGGTGATCCGGGCGCCCTGGTAGTGCGATGAGGCGGTTTCGCTCCTGCTGCGCTGTCCTGCTCTCCCTGGCATTCCTTGCCACGCTGATCGCCGGTCCGGCGATGGCTCACCCTCTTCACACAAGCCTCGCCGAGCTCACCGAGAAGGGAACGGGAGACTTCACCGTTTCTCTGCGCGTCTTTGCGGACGATTTCATGAGCCATACCGGGGTTACGGAAGCGAACGCCACTACGCCCGTGCCGAACGCGCGCATTCTCAGTTACCTCATGCGACACTTTGTCATCATCGACAGATCGAGCCGCGGCCTTCCGCTCAAGTGGTGCGGGTCGAGGAGGGTCGAAGATCTGCTCGTCATCTGTCTTTCGGGACGCGTGGCAGGCGGCTTGCGAGGTACGCGCATACGGTACTCGGTGCTCACCGACCTTTTTCCGGACCAGATAAACGTTCTCCAGCTCAGCACTGGCGCGCGACGGAAAAGCCTGTTGTTCACGCCGGCTGAGACGACGCGGACGATCAGATGAGCCCTCCGATTGCTGCGCTCGTGCCGCTCCTCATAGAATCCGGCGCCGGCCACTTCTTTTGCCAGGATTTTCCGTGAATTTGTACTGGAGTTCAGCCAACGTGGTCAGCCACAAGGGGCTGATCATGTTTTTCGCCGCAATCTCCGCAGCGGCATCGACTCCCCTGTCGGGGCAGAATAGGTTGCCCGCCGACAGCAGCAGGGTTCGGGCGCTCGACACCATCAGGATTACCGGCCGTATCGATGACCTGATTGGCTCTGCCGGAACGGCGTCCGAGGGACGTGTCGGTGCGGAAGACCTCCGCGCGCGTCCGATAACGCGGGAGGGCGAGTTGCTGGAGACCGTACCTGGGCTCGTCGTCACGCAGCATTCGGGCGAGGGCAAGGCCAATCAGTACTTCGTGAGAGGGTTCAACCTCGATCATGGAACCGACTTTCAGATGCGAATTGAAGGGATGCCGCTCAACATGCCGACGCACGGCCATGGGCAAGGCTGGACTGATCTAAACTTCCTCATTCCTGAGTTCGTAGACCGTCTCGAGTATCGCCTCGGTGTTTACCACCCAGAGGTCGGTGATTTCGGAAGCGCGGGCGGCGCGGAGCTTCATCTCATTCGCACGCTCGAGCGTCCGTTCGGAAAGGTAAATGCCGGAGAAAACGGGCTTGCTAGGATGGTTGGCGGCGGTTCCCGGCGCGTGGGCAGCGGAGATCTACTCTTTGGAGGCGAGGTCAAGGCGTACGACGGCCCTTGGGAGCTGGCGGAAAAAATCAGAAAACGGAGCGGACTCGCGCGCTACTCGTGGGGCCCGGCCACATCCCGCTTTTCAGTGCTGGGCATGGCGTACGCCAATCGGTGGAACTCGAACGACCAGGTCCCGCGCCGCGCCGTCGACAGAGGGCTCATCGGTCGCTTCGGCCAAATCGATTCGACCGATGGTGGGGCATCTCAGCGCTACAGCCTGTCCGGCTCGTGGCGCCGCGTCGGAGCGCGATCGGTGCTGGATGTCGAGGCCTTCGGGGTACAGTCCGATCTCGATCTTTTCTCCAACTTCACGTACTTCCTCGAGGACCCGGAACGGGGTGACCAGTTCAACCAGCTCGACAAGCGGTCCATCCTGGGTGTCAACGTTACACATTTGCAGCAGGCGAAGCTGCTTGGAGCGGAGCATGCGGTGACCGCGGGGCTGCAGACGCGCGCCGATTTCATTTACGGGCTGGGTCTGCACAAGACGGAATCCAAGGTCCGCTTCGCAACCGTTCGCACCGACCGGGTCACCGAAACAGGAACCGGGCTGTTCGCAAAGGCGGAGTCGCGATGGAGTTCCACGGTACGCAGCATTCTGGGTCTGCGTGCTGACGCCTATACGTTCGGGGTGACCAGCGACCGTCCGGAAAACTCGGGAAGCAACCGCGCCGCGATCGTCAGTCCGAAGGCATCGCTCGTCTATACGCCTTCCCTGAAGGCTGAGTTTTACCTGAGCGGCGGCTACGGGTTTCACAGCAACGATGCGCGCGGTACCACGATAACGATCGATCCCGCGACGGGAGATCCGGCGGAGCGCGTCGATCCGCTCGTCAGGTCGGTCGGCGGCGAAATAGGCATGCGCGCGGCCCCGGTGAAGGGGCTGCGTTCCACGCTGACGTTATGGACCCTGGAACTCGACAGCGAGCTGCTATTCGTCGGGGACGCCGGTGCTACGGAGCCGTCGCCCGCTACCCGCCGCAGCGGAGTGACGCTGGCGAATTTTTACCGCCCGATTCCAGGGCTGTCGATCGACGCGGATGTTTCCTTTGCCAAGGCGAAGCTCGCGGAACCGGGGCCGGACGGCCAACACATACCGGGCGCGCTCGAGAATGTGCTGGCTGCCGGGGTGATATGGACGCCTGGCGAATACGGTTCGTTCGGCGCACTCCGGTTGCGGCACCTTGGCTCCTATCCGCTGATCGAGGACAACTCGGTACGCGCTGACCGCTCGACGCTCGTCAATGCGGACCTCGGCCACTCGTGGTCAACCGGTTTCACCTTGCAGGCGACACTTTTGAACGTGCTCAATGCGAGGGGCGACGACATTCAGTACTCGTATACCTCCCGGCTCCGTGGTGAGCCCGCCGCCGGAGTCGACGACAGACACTCCCATCCAGTCGAGCCGAGGCAGATCAGGTTATCGCTCACCCGGACATTTTGACTGAACCCGACGCCTGCCGTCGGGTGATGCCGACAACGCAGCACTATGACGTCGGAATCGTCAACACGAATGATCAGATGACGACGATTTATCATGGACAGCGGCGCCATGGTCACCGCTGAGCGTGGGCGGTCGGCCTCTGAGGCACCGGGAAGGACCGACTTCGGTACGATCGTGATAATCGGCGGAGGGTGCTACGGCACTTATTACGTCCGCCAGCTATTGCGCGGTCAGGCTGCTGGAGCGCTTCGCTGGAACCGCTTGCTGGTCGTTGATAGAGATGCCGAATGCGCCGTCGCGCGTGCGGGCGCCGAGCTCGGCAGCAACGTTGAAATCGTGACAGCGGAGTGGCGGGAGTTCTTTGTCGCTTACCTGGGCCACGCCACTGGCGATTCCGCGACTGAGGCGGACGCAATCGTCCCTTCACCGCTCATGCCGCACCTCATGTATGACTGGCTTCTCCAGCGCGCACGCGACCGGTGGCCTGACCGGTCCGTGCAAAGCCGGCCCCTGGCCGCTGCGCCGGCGGTTCCGTGGAGTCGTGCCGGATCGGGCGACACACATTACGTGAGCTTCGCGGACTGGCTGTGCCCGGTGAACTGCATTGAGCCGCGCCGGTGTCCGCATACGCGCGGCGACCGCGACTGGACACTGCCGGCTTCGCTGCGCGCGCACGTCGAGCAAAATCGTAGCGCTGGAGGGCAGCTCGCGGGCCCGGTTATTCTTCACTGCACTCATCGCGCGTACGGTGTGGGAATGATTGACACGCGCGATCTGCTCGCGGCGGATCGCATCGTGAGTGAGCTCGGCGAAGAGGGCGAAGCGCAGATCCTCGTTGGAACGGTTTCGCACTGCCATGGCGCCCTGAACGTGCTGGGCATTTCCGCGCGCCCTTGATCGGGCCGACTCGGTCGGCCGTCGCACTGGCACTGCTTTTCACCGTCTCGGGGATCAGTCATTTCGTGTTTCACGGCTTTTTCATCCGCATGGTTCCAGCCTGGGTTCCTTACCCGGCGCTGATTGTGCACGTCACAGGTCTGCTGGAGCTTCTGGGCGTTGTCGGATTACTCATTCCCCGAACGCGTGAACTTGCGGGATGGTGCCTGATCGCACTGCTCGTTGCCGTTTTCCCGGCGAACATTCAAATGCTCACCACTGCGCGCGCCGCCGGCAGCCCGGTCCTGACCGAGTTCCTGCTATGGCTGCGTCTTCCGATACAGCCGTTGCTGATCGTCCTGATCTATCGAACTGTCATAGTTCCGTCGCGGCGCGCGCGCATGGCAAAGCACTGACCGCTACGGCTGCGGCGCGTTAGCTTGAACGAGAACTCTGAGCGAACGGGAAATACGTGGCGACTACGCGGGACTATGACGTCGTAATCGTGGGTGCGGGGCCGGCGGGCATGACCGCCGCCCTTTACACCGGCCGTGCCCTGCTCAGGACGGCCGTGCTCGAGCGCGGCTTTCCCGGCGGCGAGTTGCTAAACACGGAATATCTCGACGACGTCATCGGCTTTCCAAAGATCCTCGGCCACGAGCTGGCGGAGAAGTTCGCCTCGCACGCAAAGCAGTTCGGCGCCGAGTTCTTCGAGACTACGACAGTCACCGCCGTGCGGCGCATGGACGATGGCTACTTCGTCGCCGAGACCGAGGGCGGCGATGTGTTCCGCTCCCCGGCGGCAATCATCACTGCCGGTGGAACACCAGTGAAGCTGGGCATTCCCGGTGAGCTCGAATACGCGGGCAAGGGAGTGTCGTACTGCGCCATCTGCGATGCTGCTTTCTTCCGCGATCACATCGTTGCCGTTGTCGGTGGCGGCGATGCGGCGTGCGAAGAGGCTGTGTTCCTCACCCGCTACGCAACCAAGGTCTATCTCATCCACCGCCGCGACTCCTTTCGTGCGTCCAAGATCCTGCAACAGCACGTCTTCGAGAATCCAAAGATCGAGGTCATCTGGGACACTGTCGCCGAGGATGTGGCGGGTTCGCCGGAGAAGGGGATGACGGGATTGAACCTTTTCAATCTCGTAACCCACGAGCGGCGGCTGCTCGACGTGACGGGACTGTTCGTTTTCATCGGGTTTCGGCCCAACACCGGCATCATCGCCCATCATTTCGAGCACGACTCTCTCGGCTATGTAGTGACCGATCAGGCGATGATGTCATCCATTCCCGGACTTTTCGTCGCCGGCGATCTGAGGGCGCAGCTCACCCGGCAGGTGACGACGGCCTCCGGTGACGGAACGACCGCCGCCATCGCCGCCGACAAGTACGTTTCGCGCTTCAAGGAATCGCAAAAGAATTCGTCGCTCGGGGAAGCGACGCGAGATGCCATGGAGAGCGCGCACGTGAATGCGGGCGGTTATTCGTGAACCATTGCTCGCGGCCGAGGACGCGGAGTTGAACGTCCAGACCCTTACGGTCGGCGCGTTCCAGGAGAACTGCTATCTGCTCGTCGACGAGAAATCGCGGCGCGCTGTGATCGTCGATCCGGGAAGCGAAGGCGAGCGCCTGGTCGAAGCGATCGAAGCCTGCGGCGCGGAGCTGGAAGCGATCTGGATAACGCACGCGCACGTCGACCATGTCGGCGCCATCGCGCCCGTCAAGAAACGGTGGGATGTGCCCGTGTTCCTTCATCCTGCCGACCTGAGACTGTACCAGGCGGCGGGGAGACAGGCGCAGGTCTACGGCGTCCCGTTCGAGGAGCCACCACCGCCCGACCGCGAGTTCGCGGACGGGCAGACAGTTACCCTCGGCGACCTCGAGTTCCGGGTGATGCATACGCCCGGGCACGCGCCCGGTCACGTCGTGATCCACGGACATGGTCTGGCGATCGTTGGTGACTGTCTTTTCGCGGGGTCGATCGGCCGCACCGACTTGCCCTTCTCGAATCCCGCGCAGCTCGCGTCCTCGCTGGAGAAAATCGCCGCTCTTCCTGTGGAAACTGTGATCTATCCTGGACATGGCATGGATAGCACAATCGGTGAGGAACGCGCTTCCAATCCGTTTCTCAACGGCAGCGCCCGCATCGTGCAGAAATGAACTTCGAACATTCACCACCTAATACATGACGGGAAAAACGCGGAGTGAAAAAGACCCGCTCGGATCGCTCGACGTGCCGGCCGATGCCCTTTACGGCGTCCAGACGCTGCGCGCGGTGCGGAATTTTCCGATCAGCGGACTCATGCCGCTGCCCGCCTTCGTTGATGCCACCGTCAGGATCAAGCGTGCCGCCGCTCTGACTCACAAAAAGACGCGCCGGCTCGATGCCAGGCTCGCCGACGCGATCGTCAAAGCCGCCGACGAAATACTCGCCGGCAAGCACCGCGAGCACTTCGTCGTCGATGTATACCAGGCGGGCGCCGGCACATCGCACAACATGAACTGCAATGAGGTGCTCGCCAATCGCGCCAACGAGCTGCTCGGCGCCAAGCGTGGGGAGTATTCGCCCGTTCATCCCAACGATCACGTCAACATGGCGCAGTCGACGAACGACGTGATCCCAACGGCAATTCGTGTCGCGTGCGTAACGGAGCTCGAAGGGCTGAAGAGCTCGTTCGACCGGCTCGCCAAGGCCTTTGCCGACAAGGGAAAGGAATTCGACAACGTGCTGAAATCGGGACGCACTCACCTTCAGGATGCGATGCCGATTCGGCTGGGCCAGGAACTCGCCGCGTACGCAGAGACGCTTCGCCGCGGGATGAAGCGCGTGAACGAGGCGGGGGATTACCTGCGTGAGCTCGGCATCGGGGGAAGCGCCGTCGGCACCGGCGTGAACGTCGAGGCCGCGTACCCTGCGCTGATGGTGAAGCACCTGAGCGATTCGGTGGGCGCGAAGTTCCGAGAGGGCGCAGACCGGGTCCAGCTGATGCAGAGCATGGGCGATGTCGCCGCGTTCAGCTCCCAGCTGAAGGTGCTGGCGCTCGACCTCAGCAAGATCGCGAGCGACCTGAGGCTGATGGCGAGCGGGCCGCGCACTGGCCTCGACGAAATCCGCCTGCCGGCCGTGCAGCCCGGATCGTCGATCATGCCCGGCAAGGTCAACCCCTCCATTCCGGAGATGGTCAACCAGGTCTGCTTCCAGGTCGTCGGCAACGACGCATGCGTGAGCATCTCGGCCGAGCACGGGCAGCTCGAGCTGAACGTCATGATGCCTGTCATCGCCCACAACGTGCTGCAGTCGATGATGATCCTTTCAAATACCGCGAGTGTGTTCGCCGAGAAGTGCGTGAAGGGAATGGAAGCGAACCGCGAGCAGTGCGAGTACTGGCTGGAGCGGTCGGCAGCACTGGCGACGGCGCTCGCGCCACAAATCGGCTACGCGCGCGCGGCCGAGCTGAGCAAACAGTCAGTGAAGGAGGGAGTGCTTATCCGCGAGCTCGTCAAGCGCGAGAAGGTGCTTCCCGACGCAGAGATCGATAAGGTGCTCGACATGCGGAAGATGACGGAAATCGGCGTCCCGGGCGGCGCCCACGGTGGCGTGTCAGCCGGATGACCGGCCTGCCCTTGTATCTGCGTCGCGTGATCCCTATCGTGAAGCCATGCGGATAACCACGTGGGCAGAGTACGGCGTGATCTGCGCGCTGCACCTCGCGCGGAGAACGGAGCTCGGCCCGGTGAACGGGCGCGAGATCGCTCGCCAGGAGCGGCTTCCGGGCGATTATGTCGAGCAGATTCTCCTCCGCCTGCGCAGGGCGGGAGTGATCGTCAGCACCCGTGGCGCGCGCGGCGGCTACGTCCTCGCCCGGCCGCCGGAGCAGGTCTCCATCCGGGCCGTCATCCAGGCATCAGAGCTGGAGACTTTCAATCTCCATTGCGTGAGTCATCCGCTGGAGGAGGAACGCTGCTCGGCTTCCCACAACTGCAGTATCCGGCCGGTGTGGGTGATGCTGCAGCGAAAGATCGACGATGTGCTGGAGGGGGTCACGCTCGCCGATCTTTTGCACGACGAGCCGACGGTGCGGGAAAGGGTTGGGCTGCCGATCCTCGAGACCGTTTGAACTGCCACTGGGAACTGATAAGCCCGCTCGAAGCTGACAGCAGCTAGCTGCCGGCTCCGAAAGCATCCCGCTGAAATCGCTGCGCTCCGTAGCTGGGGCATTCGAACACGAGTAAAGTCGTTGCGTCGTCGGCCGGCGGCTTGCTGCGGAAAGCTTTGAGCCGGCAGCCTGGCAGTTCTCCGCTGTAGCAGCCCCTCAATCACAAAAAAAAGACGCGCCGGAGAAAAGCCCGGCGCGCCTCACCAGAATCACGTGCCGAGAGGGGGACTCGAACCCCCACGGGCTTGCACCCACTGGCTCCTGAAGCCAGCGCGTCTACCAGTTCCACCATCCCGGCGTGCTGCTCCCGCAAGATAGAAAGCGCCTGTAGTGAAGTCAACGCGACGCGGCCTTTCTCGCGGGTGAAGTTGTGTCTAACTTGACCGTGAGCATGGCAGACACCGGTGAGAAAGAGAAAGAGAAGGAGCGGCGCGAGTCGATCGCGCGGAACAAGCGCGGACGGCACGACTATCACATTCTCGACACCTGGGAAGCGGGCGTTGTGCTGACCGGGAGTGAAGTCAAATCCCTGCGTGACGGGAAGGCGAACATCGCCGACTCCTACGCCATCGTAAAGGACGGCGAGGTGTTTCTGCTCAACCTGCACATTTCTCCCTACGAGAAGGCGAGCTACTTCAACCACGAGCCCACTCGTACGCGGAAGCTGCTCCTGCACCGGAAGGAGATCAGGAAAATGATCGGCGCTGTAGAAAGACAGGGTCTGACACTCATCCCTCTCGAGCTTTACTTCAAGAACGGCAAGGCGAAAGTCGCGCTTGCACTCGGGAAGGGGAAAAAGCTTTACGACAAGCGCGCCGACGAAAAGCGACGCGACGACGAGCGTGACATGCAGCGTGCGGTGAGAACGCGATGATCGGCCTGCTCCTCTTCCTGCAGGTCACGGCTTCGCCCCCACTTTCGGTGCGCGAAGGCGCGACGCAGACGACCGTGCCGGTAACGATTTCGGCGGGAGCGCGCAGTGTCCCCGCCGACGCGCTCATGAAAGCCCTCGGTGGCAGCGTTATCGCGGCTCCGCACGGACGCTTCACGCTCTCGCTGCCGAAGACGCGCATCGAGTTCGTCGAAGGCGTTCCATTCGCGCGCATCGATTCGGTGACCTACGGACTCGCCCGCGCGCCCGACGTGCGCGCCGGAAAGCTCTTCCTTCCCTGGCAAGTCGTGAGCGAGCTGCTGCCGCAGCATGGTGGCGGAATCTTCTACGACGCGGCACAGGGGGAACTCCGGACCTTCAGCGCCCCGGTCGCGCGCCGCAATCCGCCGCCACGCGTTGCGGAACGCAGCGACCCCGGTCCCGATCCCGCTCCGAGTGCGGAGAGAAGCGGACGTCCCCTCGGCAGGCGGCTCGTCGTCATTGACGCCGGGCACGGCGGCCCCGACCGCGGCATGTCAGGACCGATCGGCGACACGCCCTGGTTCGTGGAAAAGGACGTCACGCTTGCCGTATCCCGCAAGCTGGCGGAGGCGCTTCGCGGCTCGGGAATGGAAGTCCTGATGACGCGCACCAAGGACACGCTCATAGCACTCTCGGATCGTGGCCGGATCGCAAACAAAAATCGCGGCGACCTTTTCGTGTCCATTCACGTCAACGCGCCGGGGTCAAGCAACGCCGCGGGGGCTCTCCAGCGCGGATACGAGACTTATTTTCTCGCCGAAGCAAAGACCGACGACGCGAGAAGGGTCGAGCGGATGGAAAACGAGGCGGTGAAGTTCGAAACGGGCGCGAACGCGCCCAAGGGCGACCCGCTCAGCTTCATCATCACCGACATGGCGCAGAACGAGCATCTCCGCGAGTCAAACGATCTCGCGCAGACCATTCAGGACGGACTGAAGGAGATTCACCCCGGGCCGGGGCGCGGCGTGCACCAGGCCAATTTCGCGGTCCTGCGCGGCTCGTACATGCCGGCCGTGCTGGTTGAGATCGGATTCGGCAGCAACCAGCTCGAAGCTTCGTACCTGAGCAACGCATTCAACCAGGACCGGATCGCGAGAAGCATCAGCGAGTCCGTTCTCGCCTATCTGGAGAACTATGAATCGCGGGTCGGGGGCGTGAGATAGCTTGCCTCCCGCCCCGCTCGAGACCGTGGCCGCGGGGATCACCTTTCAGAACCCTCTCCTTCTCGCCGCCGGAACGGCGGGTTACGGAAGGGAGGTGGCGCAGGTGCTCGATCTGGACGCACTCGGCGGAATTGTCACGAAGGCGGTGAGTGTAACGCCGCGATCGGGCGCGCCCGCGCCGCGCGTCGCGGAGTTCGACGGCGGAATGATCAACGCGGTCGGACTGGCGAATCCGGGCATGGACGAAGTGCGCGGCAAGGACCTGCCCTGGCTGGAGCAGAATGTCCGGCGTGCCCGCGTGATCGTAAATATCGTCGGCAACACGACAGACGAGTTTGCCGCGGTCATCAGGAAGCTCGACGACTCGGCGGCTATTTCGGCATACGAGCTCAATGTGAGCTGTCCCAACGTTCGCGCTGGAGGAATGGAGTTCGGCGCCGATGCGAAGTCACTGACGGAAGTTGTCAGCGGTGCGCGAGGAGCGACGCGAAAGCCGTTGTTCGTCAAGCTCTCGCCAGCGCTGCCGGATATTGCCCGCACCGCGCGCGTCGCGGCGGATGCCGGCGCCGATGGCATCACTGTCGTGAACACAATGCCCGGCCTCGTCGTTGACGTTGAATCGCGCCGACCCGCGCTGGGATTCGGCAGCGGCGGCGTCAGCGGCAGCGGGCTCCTGCCGGTCGGGGTGCTCGCCGCCTACAAGGTGGCGCGCGAAATAAGCGTTCCGGTTATCGGGGCGGGTGGGATTTCCCGCGCCACTGACATCGTGCAGTACGTGCTGGCCGGCGCGACTCTCGTGGCCGTAGGCACGTCGGTGATGCAGGACCCGAAGCTTCCCGCGAGGCTCATCGCGGACCTGCGCCGGTGGCTAACGGAGCACGGTGTGGCGTCGATCGGAGAGCTGCGCGGCGCGCTCGAGTGGGCTCATTGAACAAGGCCGTCAGTCCGGCGCCGGGGGTCGACCCGATGCCTATCCCCATCGTTGCACTCGACTTCCAGACGGCACGCGAAGCGCTCGAGATGGTCGAACGGCTCGGTGATGCCTGCAGGTTCTACAAAGTTGGCAGCGAGCTGTTTACGGCCGCGGGGCTTCACGTCGTCGAAACGCTCCGGTCCCTCGGCAACGATGTCTTCCTCGATCTCAAGCTGCACGACATCCCCAACACGGTGCGCGGCGCGGCGCGGAGTGCAGCCCGGCTTGGGGCGAGCCTGCTCACTGTGCACGCGTCGGGAGGTCAGGACATGGTCGCCGCGGCTGTCGAGGGCGCGGGCGAGGACTGTGGAATTCTTGGCGTCACCGTGCTTACGTCCCTCGACGGGCCCGACCTGGGCCGGGCCTGGGGGCGGGGAGATGTGGATGTGGAGCACGAGGTGATGCGTTTGGCGGGGCTCGCCGACGCCGCGGGGGCCCACGGAGTCGTATGCAGCGGGAGGGAGGCGGGCCGGGTCGGGCAGAAGTACGGGCCCGCCCTTCGATTGCTTGTGCCGGGCATCAGGCCTGAGAACTCTTTCGCGGACGACCAGAAAAGGACGGTTACGCCGGCTGAGGCAGCAAAGGCCGGCGCGTCGTACCTGGTTCTTGGCCGAATGGTGACTTTGGCTCCGGATCCGCGCTCGGCTATGCAGATGGTGGGACTCAATCCCTGAAGACGGCTAACCTCCGGTCCCACCACGATTTGACTGGCCTGCGAACCTTGCTTTGGCAGCCTGACCCATATATTTTCAAAGGCTAACTCAGATTTTTTTGGGAAGCCCTCGCGGGCTTTCCCGAGCCCGCAATCGCCGGAGAATTGTTCGTGAAAGTTCGTAGCAGCGTGAAGCCGATCTGTGAGCACTGCAAGGTCATAAAACGACAGGGCGTGACTCGCATCATCTGCAAGCGCAATCCGAAGCACAAGCAGAAGCAGGGTTAATCATGGCGCGTATTGCTGGCGTCGATCTCCCTCGTGAGAAAAAGGTTGAGATCGGACTGACCTACATTTTCGGCATCGGCCGCGCGACAGCGCAGCGGATTCTGAAGTCCACCGGGATCAATCCGGAGCAGCGCATCCGCGACCTGAACGACGCCGACACCAACCGGCTGCGGCAGGCGATCGAAAAGGATTTTCGTGTCGAGGGCGCGCTGCGCACCGAAGTCGCGATGAACATCAAGCGGCTCATGGACATCGGCAGCTATCGCGGCATTCGCCACCGCCGGGGCCTCCCCGTCCGCGGCCAACGCACGCACACCAACGCCCGCACCAAGAAGGGTCCACGCCGCGCCATCGCCGGCAAGAAGAAGGTGACGAAGTAATCCTATGGCAATTGGAAAAAAGACGAAGCGCGTGATCGAGGCGGAAGGAATCGCCCACGTCAGCGCGACTTTCAACAACACCACGATCACGATCACCGACGCTCACGGGAACACGATTTCCTGGGGCTCGTCGGGCAAGGCCGGCTTCAAGGGATCCAAGAAGTCCACGCCGTTCGCTGCCACGGTCGCCGGTGAGCAGGCCGGACGCGAAGCGGTGACGCTCGGCGTTCGCCGAGTGCACGTGCGCGTACAGGGACCGGGTTCGGGCCGCGAGTCGGCGATTCAGGCACTGGTCGCCGCTGGATTGCAGGTCAAGTCGATCAAGGACGTCACGCCGATTCCGCATAACGGCTGCCGTCCCCCGAAACGCCGGAGAGTCTGAGCCATGCGCTATACAGGACCAAGCTGCCGTCAGTGCCGCCGCGAGGGAACGAAGCTGTTCCTCAAGGCGACCAAGTGCTTCACCGAGAAGTGCCCAGTCGAGCGTCGTCCGACGCCGCCCGGCCAGCACGGAGCGAGCACGGCGCGCCGCCGTAAGCTGTCGGAGTACTCGAAGCAGCTGCGCGAGAAGCAGAAGATCAAGCGCATTTACGGCGTGAGCGAGAAGCAGTTCCGCAACACGTTCGAGCGCGTCGCGACGGAGCCCGGCATCACCGGACACAATCTCCTCGCCGCGCTCGAGAGCCGTCTCGACAACGTCGTGTACCGGATGGGCTTTGCCGGCAGCCGCAAGGCAGCGCGGCTCCTCGTCCGTCACCGCCACGTCGAGATCAACCAGAAGTCGGTTGACATCCCGAGCTTCCTCGTCCAGCCGGGCCAGGAGATTCGCGTGCGGATGAAGTCGCGCGAGCAGGCGAGCGTGATGTCGGCGATGGATCAGTCGTCCCGCGGCGCCCCGCTTTCGTGGATCGCGGTCGACCGCGACACGTTCAGCGGCCGGATGCTCGAGAGGCCGACCCGCTCGAACATTCCGATCGCGGCGCAGGAACAGCTGGTCGTGGAGCTTTACTCGAAGTAGTCACAGCGGATTGCGAACGGTTGGAGTTTTCGCCGTGCGCCATTCGTTCATCTGTGTTGGACGAGACCCTAACTCTCGTTACGGGCTCACCGCGCGTTAGGGGCGGGGTGGCACGTTCAAGGAAATCAAGGAAATGGCAAACGCAATCGATCTGAGGGGTCTTGTCCGTCCGCAGCTCGTCGAAGCGACGAAGCGCGAAGACAATCCCAACGTAGCAGAATTCCGTCTTCAGCCGCTCGAGCGCGGTTTCGGTCACACGCTGGGCAATGCGATGCGTCGCTTGCTTCTTTCGTCGTTGCGCGGCTCTGCGGTCTGGGGCTTTCGCATCGATGGTGTGCTGCACGAGCACCAGACCATCCCGGGCGTCGTCGAAGATGTGCACCAGATCATCGGCAACCTCAAGGTGCTGACGCTCTCGCTCGATGAAGGCGTCGAGAACACGGTGCTCCGCATCTCCAAGAAGTCGGCTGGCGCCGTCACTGCCGCCGACATCGAGGGACAGGGCGGCGTCACCGTCGTCGACCCGACGCAGCACCTGTTCACGCTGCAGGGCGACCGAGATATCAATGTGGAGCTCTATGTCAACCGCGGCCGCGGCTACGTCGAGGCAGACCAGCACGCCATCGACAAGTCGTTGCCCGTCGATGTCGTGCGCATCGACTCGATCTTCAATCCTGTGCGGCGCGCCAACTTCTCGGTTGCCGAGACGCGTGTCGGACAGCGCACCGATTACGACCGGCTAACGCTGACGGTCGAGACGAACGGTACGGTCACGCCCGAAGAGGCAGTAAGCTACGCCGCCGCGCTTGCGCAGACGCACTTCCAGTACTTCGCCAGCTTTGGCTCGCACGCATCGGCGCCTCTCCTGCCCGGCTCCGATGTTCCGGGCGGAGACGCGCACCGGCTCGCCGAGGACCTGCGCACTCCGATCGAGGATTTCGAGCTATCCGTGCGTTCGGTGAACTCGCTCAAGAACTCAAGCATTCGCACCCTTGGAGACCTCGTTCGCCAGAGCGAGAGCCAGATCCTCCAGGTCAAGAACTTCGGCAAGAAGTCCCTCAACGAGATCGCCGACCTGCTCGAGCGGAAGAGCCTCAACTTCGGCATGAAGTACGAGGAGACCGCCGACGGCGTCCGCATCACCGACCAGGGCACGCCGCCAAACCGTAACGTCGCCACCGTTGGCGCCGATGATGAAGACGAGGCCTAAGCATGCGACACCGTAAAGCCGGCCGGGCGCTACGCCGCACCAGCGAGCAGAAGCTCGCCCTGATGCGTAGCCTCGCCATGGCGCTCATCCAGCGCGGCGCGATCGAGACCACCCAGGCCAAGGC
Source organism: Gemmatimonadaceae bacterium (assembly GCA_035575795.1). Classification (GTDB taxonomy): domain Bacteria; phylum Gemmatimonadota; class Gemmatimonadetes; order Gemmatimonadales; family Gemmatimonadaceae; genus UBA4720. Next base: position 234 of record DATLXE010000536.1, on the reverse strand, counting down.
CAAGGAGCTCCGTCCGTTCGTCGAGAAGCTGATCACCAAAGCGAAGACCGGCACGCTGCACAACCGGCGCCTCGCTGGCCGTCACGTGCAGAATCGCGAGATCGCCGACAAGCTGTTCCAGGAAGTCGGGCCGCGCTTCGCGACGCGCGCGGGTGGTTACACGCGCATTCTCAAGACCGGCCACCGCAAGGGTGACGGCGCCGAGATGGCGCGCATTGAGCTCGTCGGAGAGGG
>DATLXE010000535.1:0-2733 GCA_035575795.1 Gemmatimonadaceae bacterium | reverse complement strand
AAAAGCCGGGATTGGCGCGGGCTGGAATTCAGGGGTTCGCGTGGGGGCAGACCGCTGAAACGGGAATCCCGCCTCCCAGACAGAACAGGTGCTTGAACGGAAGACCATTGTGGTGCACACAATGCGACGAGTGGCTGGGGTTCCCATGAGTATCGGTCGTATTGCTCGTCTCAGCGGGCAAAGGGTGCGTCATTACGAGTCCGGATATCAACACTGCGCTCAGTGCCGCCGCAGCTCCCGTGAGCGAGCGACGGGTGACGTGGCTCTTGACCGGAGCAGCCTCCCCGAGGAGGCGCCTCACGCGTCTCTCCAGCAGGTCATCGCGTTGAAAGCCGACAGCTGCGTACGCCGGCATTTCGTCCTGCGGACGGAATTGATCGCGATGCTCGATGAACGCCATGATTGCCGAGGCGAGTTGGAGGGCGCCTCTTTGCGCGGCCGCATCGTCCGCGGCGATTTCGGCTTCGTCGGCGACGTCGTCGGCTAACCGCTTCAGCGCGGGCAAAAAGAAAAGTGTGCAAGCCAGAAATCGCAGCAGGCTCAGCCGCAGCGGATCTCGTCTGTCCATGTGGGCTTTCTCGTGCGCTAACACGCTGACAAGCTGCGGACCGTCCAGTATCTCGGGAAGCGATGCCGCGACGAAGATCCGTGGGCGCCAGAATCCCGCCGTGAATGCCGGATTGGGGAGCCCGTCGACAACCCTGAGGCGCGAAGGTTGAACGCCAGCAACGCGCGCCGCCACCAACAGCGGCCCGGCCAGCCGCACCCGGTTCGACGATGCCTGACCGAGCGCTCTTCGCAGCGCGCCGAACGCGCGCATCCGATCCCAAGTGGCGTAGAGGGCACCTCCCACGATCAGGATGTGAAATGAGTCATGCACCGGCGCCAACAGCAGGTGAAGCGCGACCAGACACACGTTGAAAATGTGGTGGCGTCCAGCGAGGAGCTCGCCCATGCCGGCCGCCAGATGGTGCCCGAACACCGGGGTCGTGCCGAGCATCAGCATTGTCGAAATCGCGATCAGCAGGACTCGCCGGTGCTGGTGCTCCTTCTCGAGGAGAGGGGGTGCCGGATAGCAGCTGTCGCGCCCGACCGTGTTCGACGCCGTCCCGGCGCGCTGTCGACCCTTCATCGGTCGGCATCCTTCAGTTTTTTTCGCACAAGGCGGCCGAGCTCGGCAAGCTGATCGGGGTCTCGCTCAGCGAGAAGATCGACAAGCGACGTCGCGACCGCGCTCGAGCCAAGGCCCATGATCCCCTGCACCACGTGACGGGACGCGCGCGTCATGAACTCCTGTCGCGAAAGCGTGGCCGAGTAATGAAAGACGTCCCCGTCCTTGGCGCGACGCATGAGGCCTTTCCGAACCAGGCGGTTCACTACGGTGACCGAAGTGATGGTGGCGACTTTGTGAGTGCGGGCGACGCGATCATGCAGCTCACGTGCGCTCTCAGGACATCCTGCAGCCCATGCTGCCTCCATCAGCCGCCGCTCCAGGTCGCCGAGCAGCAGGCCCGCGCCCGGTTCGTTGAGGCGCAGCGTGTCCTGGCTCTTGAGCGGATCTCTTACCGATCGCGGACTTCCTTTACCCTTGCCCAGGACGGCTCCCATTCGTGGTGATCAATGCCTGCCTAAAATCTATGCGCCATCAATCCCGATGGCTGTCCCGAGTATAACGCAGAACTCCAACAGCATGGCGTTACCTCCGTTGCCCGAGGCGAACCAGGTATGCCATGACCGCGAGAGCCCCGGAGACGGCGATTATCGCCGGTCCCGATGGGAGATCGAAGGGCACGGATATGCTGAAGCCGATCACTGCTGCAAGCACCGCTGAGGAAACCGACCAGAAGAACGCGCCCGCCATTCCTCTCGACACGAGCAGCCCCGTCACCGCCGGTACCACGAGGAAGTTGAACACCAGCATCACTCCCGCGAACTGCATTGCAAACGCGATCACCAGTCCCAGCGTGAGGTAGAGCAGGAGATTCCAGAACGACACATTGTAACCCAGCGTGCGCGCCGTCTCGCGGTCGAACGAGACGAAAAGAAACTCCTTGTAGAACACCCCGTGCAGCAGCAGAACGGGCACCGCCACGGCAACCAGTGTCATCGTGTCGGCGGCGGTGATGCCGAGGATATTTCCCTGAAGGAAGATGTCGTGTGCCTCTCCCGTCTTCGCCTTGGAGATGAGGATGATTCCCGCCGCCGCGGCGACCGCGTAAGTCACGCCGATAGTCGCATCCGGCGGTACGCGGCCTCTGCCACCGCCCGCTCCGAAAAAGAGCACGCCGGCAATTGTGAGAAGCAGCGCGAAAGCAATTGGGTGGCTGGCCAGACCGAGCATGAGGCCTTGTCCGCCGAGCCACAGCGCGAGCGCAATGCCCGCCGACGACAGCTGCGCTAATGCCGCCCCCACGAACACGATGCGCCGGAGGACGACGTACACGCCGAGCACCGAGCAGGCAATCGCGATGACCAGCGCGCCGTAAAGTGCGTCGCGGAAGAGCAGGACGGCGTCAAGCATTGTCGCGGGACGGAAGCTGCGGTGCGCGGCGCGCAACGACGATGCGGTGTCCGTTAAAGCTGTCCACATCGACGGGGATGCGGTACATCTCGCTGAGGACGCTCTGAGTCATGATGTCGTCCACGGCGCCGATGCGAAAGCCGCCATTTACGACGAGCGCGATACGGTCGACATAATTCGCCACTTCGTTCAGCGCGTGGCTCACCATCAAC
>DATLXE010000534.1:0-2541 GCA_035575795.1 Gemmatimonadaceae bacterium | reverse complement strand
AATTCAGAGCAGGCCACACCGATTGGAGGCACCGAAAATGAACCGCAAAACACTCGCTTTTCTCGCCAGCTTTATCGTCGCCGCGCCCGCTGTCGCAGCGGCCCAGACTGGCGGCCTTTCGCGCGTCCAGCTCCTGGCTCTCCAGCAGGAGCTCAAGGAACAGTGCGGACTGCGCTACGCCACGGGCCGGATGGACGGACCGACACGGCGCGCGATCGCCGTCTGCAAGAAGAAGCACGGGGTGACGGGAAGCTCGGCCGATCTTCTGGCCGCCATGAACGTCGGCTTCACTACCGGCGACAACTCTCCGCAGGGAATGGGAGATCTCATGGGCAACAAGAAGGACTCGGACGAGACGGTCATGATGGACAACTCAGGCACCAACGCCAATCGTGCCCGGCGCGCTCGCGTTTCGCGCGAAGCGCGGATGACCGACGACGAGAAGCACGAAGCCGACCTGGCTCGCGATGCCGCGATGCGTGAAAAGCACGGCAAGATGAAAGACCACGACAAGATGAAAGATCATGACAAGATGAAGGACCACGACATGAAAGATCACGACAAGATGAAGACGGAGAAGGCAAAGAAGGCCAAGAAAACCGGTGACGGCTACAACCAGTAGTCTCGCCTAGAGCGGGAAGGAAAACTGTTCGGAGGGGACGGGAGCTGGGTCAACGCTCTCGTCCCCTTCGTCTTTCCGCTCCCTCCCCGACCGTCCGCGCACGCCGTATCTCGCGCAGAGCTTCGCGAAGAAGAGCGCGAGTCCCTCCTGATATTTTGCCCCCGCATGGGGCCCCGACGCGTAGGTATTCCTGTATCGTTCTGCCAGGTGCGGGAACTCCTGCTCGATGAATGGCAGGTACCGGTCTCGCGCCGATGACTGCAGTCTGAGCGCGCAGGCGCCGACATAAGTCGCGCCGGCCTCGGATACTTTTTTCACCAGCGCCTCGAGCTGCGCCGGGTTGTCCGTTATCCCCGGCAGCACCGGCATGCAGTTGATACCTGCGTCGATGCCAGCATCTCGCAGCCGCGCCAGCGCCCGCACGCGCGCTTCAGGCGTCGGCGAACGCGGCTCGATCCGCCGCGCCAGATCCCTGTCGAGAGTGATCAGCGAAAGGTGGATCCGCAGCTCCGAATGCCGCGCGATCCGCGACAGCAGGTCGATGTCGCGCGTGATGAGCGGACTCTTGGTGATGATCGACACGCTGAGCCCCGGATGATCGGCCAGCACTTCAAGAATTCCACGCGTCACCCTGAACTTTCGCTCAGCCGGCTGATACGGGTCGGTCGCCGTCCCGATCACGATCGCCTCGCCAGCGAGGAGGCGAAGGTGCCTGTCGCTCCCAAACCGCAGCGTGCGGCTCAGTATCTCGGGCGCGTTGCGCTTGACGAAAATGTTGCGCTCGAAGGCGAGCCAGGGCGGAAGCTTCTCGTAGGCAGCGCCGAGGGTTTCCGCCATCCTGTCGTCGTCGGCTGCGCGTTCCATGACGTAACGGTGCGCATATCTCGCGTAGCAATACGCGCAGCCGAATGCGCAGCCGATGTATGGATTGATCGACCAGAACCCCATGCCGGTTACTTCCGGCCCGTTGAGCACGGACTTCGCCGGCGAGGCGTAGTACCGGATGTCCTTTTGCTCGCCGATCACCGGCAGCTGCCGCGAATTCCGCTCGTACTCGGCGCCGAACAGGCCGGGATCAGGCGCCTTTTTCCTGCCGCCACGTGAACGGGGAGAGCTCGAAGGCATGCCCGAACATAACCCGAACTGCCCAGCACCGCAAAGGGACGGATGACCCCACTCCCGCCCTGCCCGTTACAAAACTGCTATTTTTTGGCGCAATGATCGGAAAAGAGCGGGGGAGCTGATGCCGGCCGAGCGACTGTCGGACATCGCCATTCAGCGCGAGTTAGGGAGCCTCCCCGGGTGGAGCCGCCGCGGCGAGGTAATCACCAAGACGTTCCAGTTTCGGAACTTCATGACGGGGATCGACTTCATCGGTTCGGTTGCCAAGGCGGCGGAGGCGGCGAACCACCACCCGGACATCGACATCCGCTACACGAAGGTCGTGCTAAGCCTTTCGACGCACGACTCGGGCGGGATCACGCAGAAGGATCTCGACCTGGCCAAGGCGATCGAGAAGCTGAACGGCCAGTAACTACACTACAACAGAACACGTTTTCCGCTTTCAGCTAAAAAGCTGAGCTTAACAGCTATATGCGGACCTCGTGTTCTTTTGCCGTTGTTGTTGCCGTTGGAGTTACCCTCTCCGACCGCCGAGCAGCCGGAGGATCGCCATGAACATGTTGAGCAGGTCAAGATAGATCTGCACCGCCGCGCCGACATACTCGTCCGGCCCGTACACATTGCGCAGGCGCCACGTATCGAAAATGAGCATGCCACTGAACAGCAGCACCGTCACCGCGGCAAGCCAGAGACTGGCCAGCTCGTTCCTGAAGAAGAAGTTGAGCACCATCGTGCCGATGAGAACCCACAGCCCGACCATCAGGAAGCTGCCCCACGCGCTGAAATCACGCCTGCTC
>DATLXE010000533.1:0-1961 GCA_035575795.1 Gemmatimonadaceae bacterium | reverse complement strand
CCTCGCCGGGTGGTCTGCCGGAACGCCGGACCATTTCAGCTTCACCCTCAAGGCACCACGGCGCATTACACATGACGCCAGGCTGCAACGCTGTGACGACACGCTCCAGGCGTTCTGCAGGATTGCGAAGACCCTCGGGCCCAAACTCGCCGTGCTCCTGTTCCAGCTCCCCCCGACGTTCAAGAAGGACGCCGACGTCCTGCGTCACTTCGTCGATCTCCTCCCCGACCACACTCGCGCCGCCGTGGAATTCCGACACGCGTCGTGGCTGGACGGAGAGATCTTCGAGATCCTGCGCTCGCGAAACGTCGCGCTCTGTGTCGCCGATAGCGAGAAGATGTCCACGCCCGTCGAAGTGACGGCCGACTACGCCTACTTCCGCCTGCGCGACGAGGGATACCAGCAGCCGGACATCGATCGATGGGCGGGCACCATCAGGGATGTCCACGTCCCCGATGCGTTCGTGTACTTCAAACACGAAGAGCAGGGGCTGGGCCCCGAGTTCGCGCGGCGATTGATCGAGGCCACGGCGGCGGGGCCGTAGCGCAGCCCTTCAGGGCTGCTTCGGGCAGGGCTAAAGCCCTGCGCTACGGCAGCCAGCCCGCCCGACCTGAAGGTCGGGCCTACGCCGTCCGCCACACGCCCGACCTGAAGGTCGGGCCTACGTTGTACGCAGGGCCTACGCCGTACGCAGGGCGAATTCGACGATCCGCTCCTCCGCCCAGTACCCGTCGCTCACGGCCGACGGCTCTCCTACGAACGCGCAATGCCCGCCGTGGTCGGTGATCCGCACCTCCACATGCGGGTTGGTGGTTACGGCGGCATCACGAAACGGCGCAGACGGCACGAATGGATCGTCTTCCGCGGTGATGATCAGCGCCGGTACGCGGATCCGACCGACGACCCGCATCGCGCTGGCGCGGTGGTAGTAGTCCTCCGCGCTGTCGAACCCAAAAGCGGGCGCGGTGTAGGCGCCATCGAACTGCCTGATGGTGCGAATGGATCCAAGCGTCGAGACATCGAACCGGTTGGGATGGCAGACCTGCTTCCGCCGCATCCGTGCGTGCAGCCCGCGGACGAAGTTCCACTGGTAGATGACGTTCCCGCGCCGCTCGAGCGCGCTCACGCAGGACGCCAGTTCCATGACCGGTGAGACGGCAGAGACGCCTCGCAGCCACCGCGGCGGCGCATCCCCGTAGTCCCCGGCGAGTTTCAACGCGAGGTTTCCGCCGAGCGAGTAGCCCGCGACGACGATGCGCTCGATCCCGTCGGAGGTCCGAACCGCCCGCATGACGTGATCCGCATCCTCGGTCAACCCCGAGTGATACAGCCCCGGTCCAAGATGCTCGGTGCCGCCGCAGTTTCTCTGGTTCAGCAGCAGGACGTTGAAGCCGGCCCGCACCCCCTTGTCGGCCACGCCCCGCATGTAATGCGCGGCGCTCGACCCTTCGAGACCATGGAGCATGACGAGCAACGGGTGCGCCGCGCGTTCACGCTGCCAGAAGCACTGCGCGCGCACCTGCGTGTCGGCTGTCACCTGGAAGTAGCGGTCCTCGGCGGGGGGGAGCTCGCGAAACCGACGCCCGCGCGCCCACGCGTACATGGTCATCAGGTGACCGTTCCGCAGGCCTCGTTTCGGAACGAAGGTGCTCACCGGAGTCGATACACCCGCAACGTCCCGCTCTCGAACGCGACCGGCAGGTCCATCACCGCTGGCGTCACGATGTAGTCAAGGCCGTACCTGGACGCCAGGGCCTCTGCCTCGTCACCCGTCAGCCCGGCGAAATCAGGCAGCCCCTCCAGTCGCTCGGCGGTGCGGATGGCGACGTCCCGATCGTACATCCCGATCGCGGCGTCCTTCACACCCTCGACGAAGACATCCCGTTCGCCCGCGACGCGCACGCTCGTGCCATACGTCACGGCATGCATCGGGTCGGCCAGCCAGCCGCTGTCTTTCGGCG
>DATLXE010000532.1:0-2288 GCA_035575795.1 Gemmatimonadaceae bacterium | reverse complement strand
ACCTGCCTCGGCTCCGAGGGCGGTGACTGCACGATTTCCGGACCGACGAAGTAGCTCGCCGGAATGCCCCGGTTCACCTCGTAACAGCAGATCTCCCAGCGGCCGCGGATGATCCCGCGCGCGGGGTAGTCGAGCCACGAGCCGCTCCGCCGGATCTCGATCTCCTGGCGTCGCGGAAGCCAGAACCTTCCCTCGATGAGCGCGTTCTCGAGCACGACCGAAACATCCTCGAGCTCCTTGTCCTTGAGCGCCGCCCTCGTGAAGCTGAACGCCATGCGCACGACTTCGCCGGTCTCGCGATCGATGTAAACGGCTCCCACCGCGCGCGGCAGGCGGTCGTTGCGCGGCCGCACGCGCACCTCGTACACGTTGAGCGAGCGGGGTCCGAGCCGGATCTCGAGCGAGTCGCGAATCGCGTAGTCGTACTCCTGGAGCCCCGTCGCCGACAGCGGATGCGGCACATCCTGCACCTCGTCGCCGTCGCCGAGGCGGATGATGCTCCGGAAATTGTTCTGGACGATGCCGAGGTGGTCGCGGTGGTAGTTGATGTCGGTGGGCAACAGCAGCGTGTCGCGGCGACCGACAATGCGCTGCTTGCTCAGGTCGGGAGATCGCCAGTAAATCTCGAGTCCGAGCTCGTCCGCCTTCACTATCTTTGGCGGCTCCGTGAATCCCTCTCCAAATTGTGCGAGGAAAGTGAGATACCCGTGCGCCTTTGCCGAATAATCGACGAGTGCGGTGTCAGCGAGCTGCAGTGCGCGCCGCTCAGTCGCGCGCTCGACGAGTGCGCGCGTGCGCGCGTCGTTCCACCCCTGCCCCGATGAAGTGGACGAAACGAGTGCAATTGCAAACGCGGCAATGAAAACAGCAGACTGCGGTTTCATGAACGAAAGTTACGCAGTGTGCCCGCAACGGGTACCGCCAGCACTTGGGGACATTACCAACGCATGAGCCTGGAAGACTTCAAGCGGCGCGCAGCGGGCGCCAGGCTCGTGCCGGTGTGGGCGGACCGCGTCCTCGATACGGACACTCCGGTTTCCACGTTCGCCAAGCTCCGGCGCGGGCCTTTTGCATTCCTGCTCGAGTCCGCGCCGGCGGGCGGCGAAACCTGGGCACGCTACACGTTCCTGGGCACCGAGCCCCGGGCGGCGTGGCGGCTGGCGGGCGATATCGTTTCCGACTGGACCGCTGATCTCGGCTGGCACAACGAGCGGCGGTCCGACAATCCGCTCACCGATCTGGAATTGCTGATCGCCTCCCCCAGACCGGCCGAAGTCCCCGAGCTCGGCCCATTCTGGAGCGGTGCAGTCGGGTTCTTCGGCTACGACGTCGTGCGCCTCGTCGAGGACCTGCCCGCGACCGGGAAGAAGAGCGCGGACATTCCCGACGCGGTGTTCGTGTTCACGCGGTCGCTGGTGATTCTCGACAACCTGCGCTCGACCGCGCGGGTGGTTATCTCGGTCGTCGTCCCCGACGGTGCCACCGACCGGGATCTCGACCGCCTGTACACCGATGCACTGACTGAGATCGAGGATGTCTTTGCGCGCGCTCAATCCCCCTCCGCGCTCGAGCCGCTCGCCCTCACCTTCGATTCCCCCCAGGCCGATGGGCGCTCGAGCTACGAGCGCGACGCTTTCGTTCGCGATGTCGAGCACATCAAGGAATACATCGCTGCCGGGGATTGCTTCCAGGTACTGCTCTCACGGCGAATCGAGGTCGTGGCGGACTTCGACACCACCGACCTGTATCGCGCGTTGCGTGCGATAAATCCGTCGCCGTACATGTATCACCTGATTCTCGGCGACCTGGAGATCGTCGGCAGCTCGCCCGAACTGCTGGTGCGCGTCGCCGATCAACGGGTAACGCTCCGTCCCATCGCCGGGACGCGACCGCGCGGATCTGATGCCGCCGCGGACGAGCTGATGTCGGCGGAGCTGCTGGCGGACCACAAGGAGAGGGCCGAGCACGTGATGCTGGTCGACCTCGGCAGGAACGACGTTGGGCGAATCGCCGAGTTCGGGTCGGTGGAGGTGACGGAGCTGATGAAAGTGGAGAAGTATTCGCACGTGCTCCACATCGTGAGCCAGGTGGAAGGTGCGTTGCGCGAAGGCCTCTCGGCGCTCGATGTGTTTCGCGCCACGTTCCCCGCCGGCACGATGACGGGCGCGCCCAAGGTGCGCGCGATGGAGATCATCGACGAGCTCGAGCCCACCGCTCGCGGAGCATATGCCGGCGCTCTTGGCTACATCGCCGCGGGGGGGAAGCGCATGGATCTGGCGATCACGATT
>DATLXE010000531.1:0-2509 GCA_035575795.1 Gemmatimonadaceae bacterium | reverse complement strand
CCGGCCTCCGACCTCGCTGCCCGCACCATCGATGTGCTGAGCTTTGGCATGGTGCCGGCCAATGTGTCCGTGCCCGTCCTCGCCGCCTGGGAATGTCTGATCGGGCTCGGGCTGCTGGCGGGAAAGTTCATGCGCGCCACGTTGCTGCTGCTTGCCGTTCAGATGGCGGGCACGCTCACCCCGCTGGTCCTGTTTCCGTCCGAGGTGTTCACACGAATTCCCTACGCGCCAACTCTCGAAGGCCAGTACATAATCAAGAACGCGGTCCTGATCAGCGCCGCGATCGTGCTGGGCGCAACCGTGCGTGGGGGCGGTCTTGTCGCCGACCGACTCTCGAGGTGAATTGAAGTCCACAGGATTACCTATGTCCAATCAACCCGAAGTTCCCGCAGCGTTCCCTTACGCAACGTTCCTGAACGTCCTCTTCCCGCCGCTGGAGAAGATCGCGCTCGACCCGATCGTTGCCGGCGTGCGCGACCAGTGGTGGAACCAGACGCTGGCGAAGGTCAACGATTCAGTGGTTCGACTGGGCGTGATGCAGGGCGAATATCACTGGCACCACCACGACGCTGACGATGAGTTCTTTTACGTAGTTGACGGGCGGTTCCTCATCGACCTCGAACCTGCTGACGATGGGGTTACTCCGGGCAAGGTCGTTGAGCTCCGCCCACGGGAGGGGTTTGTCGTGCCCAGGGGAGTCGTCCACCGGACACGCGCGCCGGAGCGGTCTGTCATCCTGATGGTTGAAACTGCGGCAATTGTGCCGACCGGAAGCTAAGTCCCTCATTCCGGGGTATGTATATTCAACCCCACATGCGACAGCTCCTCCCGCTCGTCCTGATCCCACTTGCCACTGCCGCGACGCTGGCCCCAAAGCCCGTCAAATGGTCCGTCGGCGCGAGCGTAGTCGGCGTCGCGCCAGGAACCGTCGCGCACATCGTGCTAAACGCTGATATCGAGCGCGGATGGCACCTGTATTCGCTGACTCAGAAAGCCGGCGGCCCAGTGCCGCTCCGCATTCAGGTTACGCAGGCCCCCGGTCTTTCCCTCGCTGCCGGGATCGACGGTCCAAAGCCGAAAAAGGAATTCGACAAGAACTTCGGTCTTGCCACAGAGAAGTACTCCGGGAAGGCCCGCTTCGTCATCCCGATTCTCGCCAGCGCTACGGCACGGCCCGGACCCCGTCAGCTCACGGTATCCGCGCGGTTCCAGGCGTGCAGCGAAACGCTGTGCCATCCCGCGCGCACCGAGCGGATGAAGGTCGTGATGAACGTGCAGCAACCGCGATGAGCCCGGGGTTTCTGTGGCTCGCGGTTAGCGCCGGATTTCTGTCGCTGCTCACCCCGTGTGTTTTCCCGATGATCCCAATCACGGTTGCATACTTCGCCGGCGACGGAACACGCTCGCGCTCAACCGGGATCCGCAAGGCGATCTTCTTCACAGCCGGTATCGTTGCCACCTTCACGGCGCTCGGCCTCACGATCGCCTCCCTGTTCGGCGCGTCGGGCCTGGCGCGGTTTTCCGCCGACACGACGGTCAACCTCGTACTCGCTGCGCTGTTTGTTGTATTCGCACTGAACCTGTTCGGTTGGATCGAGCTGCGCGTTCCCACGCACTGGATCACACGTGCCGATGCCGTGGCAAGAAGGGCGGCGCCGGATAGCCCGGTCGGGGGCTTTCTGATGGGCGCGGTGTTCAGCCTGACCTCGTTCACTTGCACGGCGCCGTTCGTCGGATCGCTGCTTGTGCTCGCTTCGCGCGGAGAATGGCAGACACCGCTCGCGGGAATGGTACTGTTCTCACTCGCCTTCGCCGCGCCTTTTGTCGCGCTCGCGCTCGTCCCGGATGCGGTCTCGCGCCTGCCGAGGTCGGGCAGGTGGCTTCATACCGTGCGCGTGATGATCGGGCTGCTCGAGATCGCCGCCGCGATCAAGTTCGTTTCCAATGCCGATCTGGTGAATGGATGGGGGCTGCTCTCGCGGAGCTCGATGCTGCTCATCTGGAGCAGCCTCGCGCTCGTCGGCGGGATCTACCTGTCCCGCCGTGCCTACATCGATTCACCTGTCCGCTTCTGGAGGCAGCCGGGCCTCGCCGCTGTCTGCTTCGCGCTCGCCGCGTGGCTCATCTCCGGAATGGGGGGCCGCCGCCTCGCGGGCGTCGAGGCGTTCCTCCCGCCACGGACTGCCGCCCTCGCCGCGGCAGGTTCCGGCCACGGCCAGTGGATACTCAACGACTACGATGGAGCGCTTGCGACGGCGCGCCAGATTGGCCGGCTCGTGTTCGTGGATTTCACCGGCTACACGTGCACCAATTGCCGCTGGATGGAGGCCAACATCTTCGAGCGCGCCGACGTGTCCGCCGAGCTCGATTCATTCGTGCTCAGTCGCCTTTACACCGATGGGGAAGGCGAGAAGTACGAACGGCAGCAGGAGTTCCAGGAAAAAACTTTCGGGACGGTCGCACTACCGCTGTACGCAGTGGTTGACGGCAGCGGGAAGATCCGCGCTAC
>DATLXE010000530.1:0-1591 GCA_035575795.1 Gemmatimonadaceae bacterium | reverse complement strand
GGCAGGCAGTGGAGAAAAATCGCGTCCCGCTTTGCGCGCTTCATCATCCCCTCGTCAACGATGTAGCCCCTGAACGCCTTCTCCCGGACGGCCTGCTCCTCTTCCTGCCCCATCGACGCCCAGACATCCGTGTTGATCACGTGCGCCCCGTCTGCCGCCTCGGCGGGATCGCGCACCACGCGAACTTTCGCCTTCTTCTGCGCACGCCTGAGAATGTATGGATCAGGGTCATAGCCCTCGGGGCACGCCAGCGTCAGCTCGAACCCGAGCACGTAAGCGGCGTTGATCCACGAGTTTGCCATGTTGTTGCCGTCTCCGATCCACGCGAAACGCTTCTTCCTGTGGCCGCCGAGGTGCTGGCGGACGGTGAGGAGGTCGGCGAGAACCTGACAGGGGTGCACCAGATCCGTGAGCCCGTTGATCACCGGTACGCTGGCGTTCAGCGCAAGCTCTTCGACGTCGGCATGCGCGAACGTCCGGATCATGATGCCGTCCACGTAGCGCGACAGCACGCGCGCCGTGTCGGCGATCGGCTCGCCGCGGCCGAGCTGCACGTCGCGGGGCGAGAGGAAGAGCGCGTGCCCGCCCAGCTGCCAGGCGCCGACCTCGAACGACACGCGCGTGCGCGTCGAGGACTTCATGAAAATCATCGCCAGCGACTTTCCGGCGAGGGGTTTTTTCTTGTAGCGGCCGCGCTTCATCGAATCCGCCAGCGCGAAGAGCTTGTCGAGCTCCTTTGCAGAAAAGTCGGGGATCTGAAGGAGGTCGCGGTGCGGACGCTCTTTGTTTTTCGCCATATCGATGAAACCAGGAAGGCGTGACGGGGTGTCAGGAAGGTGCGGCGGGAAATATACTCCGCCATCAGAACCGACCCCTTCCAGCGCCCCCCATGGTCATTGCAGCAAGGACTCTTCCGCTCGCGTTCATTGCACTCATGCTCGCCGCTTGCGGCGGGTCGGAGTCGTCCATTCAGCCGGTTACAGCGCCTCCGCCTCTGCCTGCAGATCTGACGCTCAGGCTTGAGCCCGTAGCAACAGGGCTGTCAGGCCCGCTGTTCGTCGGCTCACCGCCGGGCGACGCGCGGCTTTTCGTCGTCGAGCAGGCTGGGCGGGTTCGCATCGTAGCCAATGGCCAGGTTCAGCCGGCCGCATTCCTCGACATCTCGAGCAAGGTACTTGTGGGCGGAGAGCGCGGGCTGCTGAGTATCACGTTCCACCCGCGCTTCGCCACGAACCGGTTTTTTTACGTCTACTATACAGCTGCGCCGGACGGCGCAATTCGGGTCGAACGCTATACAGCGTCGACGTCGAACCCCCAGGCCGCCGATCCTGGCTCGGCGAAGCTGATCTTCACCACGCCGCACCCGCTTAACAATCACAACGGCGGTTTGGCGGCGTTTGGGCCGGATGGAATGATGTACATCGGCCTCGGCGACGGCGGGGGTGGCGGTGACCCCAGCAGGAACGCGCAAAACCTGAACGTGCTTCTCGGATCGATGCTGCGCATCGATGTCGACGGCGGCGATCCCTACATCGTTCCGGCGGGGAATCCGTACAGGGACGAGGCGGGCCGAAGACCGGAGATCTGGGCC
>DATLXE010000529.1:0-18142 GCA_035575795.1 Gemmatimonadaceae bacterium | reverse complement strand
GCTAGAAGAGCGGCCGGGTGATTGGGGACCAATCTGACAGGCGGCCATCTGGCGTTGTCGTGAGCTGACGAAATCTTGCCGTGCGCGAATCCAGGACCCAGATCTGGCGCGGACCACCACGCGTCGAAGTGATGGACATGTGCCTCCCGTCAGGAGCGAACGAAGGGTCTTCGTTTTCCCGGTAGCTTGTCAGTCTGCGCAGACTCCGCGTCAGCAGGTCCATCATGTACACCTGGAAGTCGCCCTCCTGCTGCTGATACGCGATCGCGCCCCCGGTCGGCGCCCAGCTGGGGCTCGTGCGGTAGCTCCTTATTCCCGACGGAATCGGAATGAGCGGACGCGCCGCGCCGCCTTCCGCGAACATGCTGTAGATCTGCGGCGTCAGGCCGGGTCGCGGCGAGACGAATGCGAGGCGGCCGTCGGGACTGAACGCCGGCGATGTGTTCTCGAACTCGGAGCCACCCGTCAGCGACCGGGCGGGCGAGCTGTCGGTCGCGCTCGCAACTACCAGATCCGCGAAGTAATCCCCGCCGCGCGACCACACGATGCTGCGCCCGTCGGGCGTGTACACCGGCGTGATGTTGAATCCGCGGCGGCTTTGCGACAGCAGCTGCCAGTTTCCGTGCAGGTCAACCTGCGCGATCTGGGTGCCGTTATCGTTGAAATCCGCATAGACGATTTTTCTTCCGCTCGGATGCCATGAGGGCGACAGCACCGCCCCCGGCGTACGCACGATGTGGTCATTGGCGCCATCGCTGTCGACCACGCGCAGCTTGCCAGCCGCCACATATGCAACTCTCGTCTGCGCGGTGCCGCGCGTGCCGGTGAGCCACCGCTCGATCTCGTCGGCCATGCCATGAATGGCGAGCCGATTCTCGATGATCAGCGAGTCGCGCAACAGGGAATCGCGGCGCAGCAGCACCGGAAGGACCGAGTCGTTCCGAATTCTGTCGCGCCGCACGATCAGCCGGATCACCGAGTCGCGCGCCTGGATCTGGCGGCGGATCACCGCCCGGACAGCAGCGACGGAATCGGCGCGCAGCCGGTCCCGCTTCCGGTGCAGGCGCGAGATCTTTACCGGCTTGGCGGCTTCCCGCGCGAGCGAGTCGATTAGCAGCGAGTCGCGCCAGAGCGCCATCCGCGCGATGGAGTCGCGAGTAAAGAAATCACGCGCGAGAGAATCCCGTACTAGCGCCGCGCGCCTTGCCGGAACCCGTGGCACCCTGAAGTCAGCGGACTGCCGCACGTAGCCGAGACTGACGTCATGCAGCCCGACACGGTAACCCGCCGGGATGGGCACCGCGCGAATGAGCGACGTCGCGCGCGTCGGCGCCAGAAACGAGTAGTTGATGATGTCGCTGCCGCGCGGCCCAACGGATGAGGCCAGACCGGGATCGAGGTACACCGGCACGACGCGATCGCCGTAATCGAGATCGCGCTGGATGATCGTGCGCGCTGAATCTCCGGGGGTCGAATCGATGGGAAGAATCGCGACGAGCGGTCTCGTATCCGCCGGCTCGCCTCGCGTCCGTTGCGCAGGCAGAAGCGCCGGCACGAGCGCGGCGCTGATGAAGAAAAAAAGAATATTGCGGCTGTTGAGCATTGACCCGGGTCCGTAGTTCGCGGCACTAAAAGCGTTGGCAGTGGCTACCCTATCCGTCGCCGCACGGTTCCCCATGCCGTTGGGTGAGATGACAAAGCCGCGGAGAGTTCTCCGCGGCTTGCCAACTGCGTGTCGTTACCGGCTGAGGTTAAACTCGAACGGCATCTGTACGAGCTGCTTCACCTTTTCGCCGCCGATCCGCGCCGCCGAGAAACGCATCCCCGGAAGCGCCTCCTTCACGGCATTGGTGAACATTGGATGGCTCGACTTGAGGATCTTGAGCGTCCCCGCCTCATAGCGTCCATTCTCGCCGACGACAAATTGCGCGAGAACTTCGCCCTCGGTGCCATTCTCGCGCAGCGTACCGGGGTACTCGGGGTTCGTGCCGCCCGTCTTGACCACCGGCTGCTCGACCTGGAATTCCATGTACGGCGTGCTCTTCAGAGCTTCGCCCGCTTCCTTGCCGGTGTCGCCCTCCTTTCCGGTTCCGCCCTTTACACCGCCCGCCGTTCCGCCGGCGACTCCCTTACCGCTGAAATCGGCCTCGTTCGTAACCTTCGCGGACAGGTCGATCGTTGGGAGACTGGTGGGGATCGCAACAGGCGGCAACACCACCTTGAAACCCTTGGGTGGCGCGAGCGGAGCTTCCTTCCGCAGCACGGGCAGCTTCACCACGCGCGGAGCCTTCGGCTTCGCAACCGGCTTCGGCTTCTCCGGCTTCGGTTCCTCCTTCTTTTTCTCTTCCGGCGGAGGCGGCTCCTCCTTCTTCTTCACCTCGACGAAGTTGACCTTCTCCGCCTTGTCCTTCTTGTCCTTGTTGATGCCGGCTCGCGCCGTCGCGAAGATCGCCAGAAACAGAAGTCCCGAGTGCAGGACGATGCTGAGGATGGTACCGCCCGCCATCCCACCCTTCTTTTCCGGCTTCGATTCGAGTAATCGCATGGTCTCCCCTGTTGACGCTGCCTGCCCTTCATAGAGCAAAGTGCTGGCCAGATCAGCCCGCCGATAGAGGCGATTCCCAGGAACGGGCTCGGGAGGGAGTTTTGGCACTCACGGGCGTTTTGGCCTGTATCCTGCCTATGGCGCACCCGCTGGATTGATGACCATCTACTACCGAGGTGACAATGCAGAACGGACGCTTTCGAAATCTGGTGACGCTGGCAGGGGCGAGCCTATGCCTTCTCGCCACGAGCGCACTCGCACAAACTCCAACCCGGGCCGACAGCCTGGGCATGGTGGCCCCGGTCGACACCATGTCAGCCATGACCGCCCCCGCTCCGATGATGACCGACACTGCAGCCGTCGTTGTCGAAGAGCGTGGCGGTTTCCCCTGGGGCCTGCTTGGCCTCCTCGGACTTCTCGGCCTCATGAAGAAGCCGGACCGCGACACGACGGTGGTGCGCAACGAGACTTACACGCCGCCAGATCCACGTCCGCGCAACATGGGCACTGGCTCGACGACCGACGATCGCACGATGAATCTCGGCAACCGTCCGCCAAACGATCCCACCTCGCGAAGCTGACCAGCGAACAGCACGTAAAAAAGGGCGCGGAGAATTTCTCCGCGCCCTTTTTTTAAAGCGTCGGTCCCCGCGTTTACTCCCCGGAGCGTTTCCTGACCGGCGCCTTTTTCACGGGCGCCTTCCTGACCGGCGCCTTCGCCGTCGCCGCGCGAACAGGCGCCTTCTTCGTCAACACGCCGCAGACCGCGTCGAACGCGCGCGAGTTGGAAGAGCCGGTTCTCAGCTTGTCCCAGACCATGTGCGACTGGTCATCGTCGGGTACCTCGCCCTCGTCGCGAACGATTGCATTGTTCGGCCCGTATAGGGTGCTGCGAACCCGCTTCACGCGTGACGGCGTGCAGCGCAGGTGCGCCTTCTCCACCAGACGCGTGTAGCTCTTCTTGTTCTCGAGAATGCGGGGGCGGGAATAATCCCAGCTCGTAACGGTAGTCCACGAACCATCGGACCGGCGCGACGCCGTCGCGGTATCGAACAGGACAGTCAGGTCGGAATCGCTATAAACGGTGCGCCAGGGCTTCTGTGCCCCGGCCGGGGCCGGAGCGGCAATCAATCCGGCAACGAGCGCTAACGAAAGCAGGCGAATCATCCAGTCTCCAGGGTTTGCGACGCATTGAGGCGTATGTAGGCGGCTTTGCAGAACGGCGGTGATCATAATAGCCAGTAAAGAGCCGTCCGCCAATAATTACCCCGGTGGTGAACCGGAGTGACAGCTACCAGGCGAGAACCTCTCTCTGCCTCGCCCGAATTGTCTGGTAGCACTCACAGGCGGCCGCTTCCAGGCCGGCACGGTTCACGACCGTCACCGACGCGCGCGAGTGACCGATCAGGCCGTCCTTCTCGAGAATTCCCATCGCCACCGTCACGCCCGGCCGCCGCACGCCAAGCATCTCGGCGAGGAACATCTGCGTGAGATCGAACTTGTCGCGGCCAACCCGATCGTGCGTCATCAGCAGCCAGCGCGCGCACCGCTGCTCGATCACGTGCAGGCGATTGCATGCAGCGGATTGTGACGCGACCTCGAACACGAACTGGCTGTAGGCGTGGAGACGGCGGGTCAGCGCTGGTACCCGCGGGAGGAGTTCGGCGAAAATCTTCGCCGGTATCCGGAGGGCTGAACCGGTAACCTGGACGATGGCGCTGCTCGTCGTCGAGCCAACACCGTGAAACACGCACATCCCGGCGAACCCGTCATTCCCAACCATCAGTGCCTCGACCGAAGCCCCGTCCGACATCGTCGTGACGAGCGAGATTATGGAGTCCTGGGGGAAAAAAATGAACGGGATTGGCACGCCCGGCTCGGAAATCGAGTCGCCGCTCCTGAGGGAGACGATGCTGCCCTCGTCGAGCAGGAGAGATTCTTCTTCGAGGGGGAGGTTGAGAAGAAGACGGTTCCGGGAGGCAGACGCGAACTGTGCGTCGGCGGCTCCCGGACGAACGGAGACCATGGCCAAGATTCAGGCGGAAAAAGGCGACGCCAGAACCGCCTTAAATTAAGGACTGCGTGCCGGCTGGTGACCGTTGCGGCAATTAATTTATAGTATAGCCAATTGTTTACGGCGGGACAATGACCGCCTTCGACGGCGTGTTATCTTCGAGGGGCTGAGAGAGTCAATTAGCACTCCTTCCTGCGGCCACCGGAAGGGCTCATCATCAGGCGCCAATGACGACACCGGTCGGACCCCAGTCGAACGAGCGGAGATACCGCTTCAAGGATGAATGGCTCGTTTCGCTGGTCGCCACCCTTCCGGGCGTCACCCAGGAGCTGATCAAGCGCTGGCGCTTTCAGCAGAAGTCCTACATCGCGCAGGCACTCATCGACGGCGACGTGCTGTCGTTCAAGGAGATCGCCGAGGTCGTCAAGGAGGCGTTCCGAGTCGACTACGTCGATCTCTCCCCGGGAGGGATCGACAAGAACGCGATGCATATCCTTCCCGAAAAACTCTGCCGGGAGCACAATGTCCTGCCCGTGAAGGCCGATGGGAAGACAGTCCATCTTGCGATGGCGAATCCGCTCGATCAGGAAGCCATCCAGCGCGTTGGCTGGGCAACGAGCCGCGAGGTAATTCCGCTCTTCTGCCCGCCGGGGACGCTCGACAAGCTGGTTTCCGACACGCTGCGTCCGGACGCGATGATTTACGGTCTCATCGAGAAGCTCGACCAGGAGGTCGGCGTCGAGCAGGTCAAGGAGACCGATGAGCAGTCAGAAGCGGCAATGGCGCGCGTACACGCGCCGGTCATCAAACTGGTCGACGCGATCATCGGCAACGCGATCAAGCTGCGCGCCTCCGACATCCACATCGAGCACGACGAAACATCGACGCTCGTCCGCTTCCGCATTGACGGCCTGCTCAAGAACATCATGGTGCTGCCGCGCTTCATCGGCGTCGGTCCGGTCGTGTCACGCATCAAGATCATGTCCGAGCTCGACGTCGCCGAGCGTTTCCGGCCGCAGGACGGCAGGGCGAAGGTGCGCGTCAATGGCGAAGAGATCGCGCTCCGGGTATCGGTGCTCCCCACGCGCGTCGGGGAAAAGGTCGTCATGCGGCTCCTCAACGAGCGCGCGGTTCAGGTATCGATGACCACGCTCGGGTTCCAGCCGCAGGTACTGAAAAGGTTCACGGCGTTGCTCGAGCGGGAACAGGGCATCCTCCTTGTCACCGGCCCTACCGGTTCGGGAAAGACCACCACGCTCTACGCCGCGCTCAACACCCGCCGCAACGAAAACGTCAACATCGTGACTGTCGAAGACCCGGTCGAATACCGTCTCACTGGAGTCAACCAGGTTCAGGTTAACGAAAAGCAGGGGCTCACCTTTCCTCAGGTGCTGAGGTCCGTGTTGCGCCAGGATCCCGATGTCGTGCTCGTCGGCGAGATTCGCGATCAGGAAACGGCGACCATTGCCTTCCAGGCAGCGATGACCGGCCACCTTGTTCTTTCGACGCTGCATACCAACGATGCAATTGGCTCCATCGCGCGGCTCTCGAATATTGGCGTCGAGCCGTTCAGGGTCGCGGCCGGACTGATCGGAGTCACGGCGCAACGGCTGGTGCGCCGCGTATGTCCACAGTGTGTTTACGAGGCGCCCATCGAAGAGCTGCACCCGATGGTCCGCTCCGCGCAGCAACGCACCTTCGGCCGGGCTCGTCACGTCAAGGCGAAAGGATGCTCGAACTGCGGCTTTACCGGGTACACGGGGAGAATGCCACTGATCGAATTTCTCGAGATCACGCCCGAGATTCGCGGCCTGATCACGACCGGTCGTTCCACCGATGAGATTCGCTCCGCTGGACTGCGCAGCGGTGCGCTTCATTCGATGGACACGGACGGCCTCTGGCATATCATCGAGGGCAACACGACCGCGGATGAAGTCATTCCCTACACAGAGTTCGAGCGGCGACGGACACCGCGCGGCACTCCACGAGTGCTCGCCGCCTTTCCCGACGACTACGACGCGGAGGGCATGGAACAGAAGCCGTCACGGGTGTTGCTGGCGGTTGGTGATGCCGCCGACCGCGTGCGCTACAACGACATCCTTGTGGAATCGCGATTCGCGGTTCAGATCGCCACCGACGGCGCGGCGGCACTCGGGATTCTCGCCCAGGATCCTCCCGAGGCCCTCGTCGTCAGCCTCAAGCTCCCGATTCTCGACGGTCGCCAGGTCGTGCACGCTGCCCGCACGGTCGTTGGACTGATAGACATGCCGATCATCGTGCTCGCGCCCGAGGGTACAGAGGGAGAGGCGAACGAGCTGATCGGCCAGGGAGTGGACGACGTGCTAATCGAGCCGGTCGAGCCAGGCCGCTTCCGCTCGCGCCTCACGACGTTAATGCGGGGCCGCGGACTCTGGTCCGACCCAGTAGAGGTCACGCGTCCCCTCATTCCGTCCGACGAGGCGGAGCGTCTCGTCGAGCTGGCGCTGAGCGGTGCGGCCCTCGATCCAACCCCGGAGGAGCGGTTCGACAAGATCCCGCGCATGGCGCAACGCGTCTTCAACGTACCCTTTGCTGCCATCTCTTTTGTCGAGGGCGAGCGGCAGTGGTACAAGTCGAGGCAGGGCCTCGAGCTCCCCGGGATGACGCGCGACCTGTCGTTCTGCGGCCACGCCATCAACGACGACGCCGTCTATGTCATCGAGGACGCCGTGCTCGATCCGCTCTTTCCGGCCAACGCGCTTGTCGTCAACGAGCCGCACATCAGGTTCTACGCCGCCCAGCCGGTGAAGGGAACCGGCGGCCACATGGTCGGCACGATCTGCATCATGGACAAGTCACCGCGGACATTTACGCACGACGAACAGGAGTCGCTCAGGGACCTTGGCGAGATGGTGGAGAAAGAGCTGCGCACGAAGCCTTCGTTCCAGCAGAAGGCGCCGCCCGACTGACCTGCCCTACCCGGCAACCTCACTCATCAGGCCGATGGTATTGCCGACTCCATCGTCAACGAACGCGATCCACACTTCACCGGTCGCGATCTTCGCAATCATCTGCGGCTGCTGAATGAAGGTGGCTCCCGCATCGGCAAGCGTCGCTGACGCTGCTTTGATGTCGTCAACCCAGTAATAAACCAGCGCCTGCTGCTCGCGCGGATTCTCACCCGTCGCCTCGCCGCCGCTCAGCATCAGCCTCACTCCCCCGCAATCGAAAAAGGCGAGCGAAGGGGGCGCCTCGAACAGCAGCTTCATGCCAAGGGTGTCGCGGTAGAAACTGGTCGCTGCCCCGATGTCGCTGACGTGAAGGGCGATTTGTTTGATGCGCGAAAGGGCGATTTTCTCCTGACTCATGATATGCTCGGCGGGAACGGTGGACTGGATCGTTAGCTTTGCTAACGATATATTGTGACATGTCCCCGAAAGGCGCAAGTCCGGCCGGCCGCCCCGTCCCAGGTAGCGTCGAGAAGGAGGCCGACCGGCTGCACACGGCGGCAATCAGGCTCCTTCGCACCCTCCGCAAGCAGGACGACGCGGGCGGGATGTCGGCCCCGCGGCTCTCGGCACTCTCAGTCGTCGTGTTTTCGGGACCGCTCACACTCGGCGGGCTCGCGAACGCAGAGCAGGTGAGGCCTCCGACGATGACGAAGATCGTCACCGCACTGGAAAGGAGCGGGCACGTGCGCCGGCGGAGCGACAAGCGGGATGCGAGGCTGACCCTGATCGTTGCGACCGCAAAGGGCAAGCGGACACTCGCCGCGGGGCGCCGCCGCCGGGTGGCCGCGCTCGCCTCGGCGATTCGCTCGCTCGACCAGCAGAGTTCAGGTCAGACTGCGACGCTCGTGAAAGTGCTCGAGGAGATTGTCGCCGCGATGCGCGCAAAACCTTGGTCAGAACACCCGCCGCCACTCGGTTCCCGGAGACGCCGCACCACGCCTTGACCCAATACCACACCCGATCGCGCCTCCAACGACAGCACCAATCGCGAGCCCCGTACCGGCACTTGCGCCCAAAACATCGGGGGCCGAAGCTGCGCTTACGCCGGCAAACGCCCCGAACGCTCCGCCGAGAAGGCCGCCCCAAACTGCTCCCAAACGGCGTAGCCGCCTAACGGCACGATCGTGTGGTACCGGAACCCGTTCATCAACCTGCATCAGCGATCGCCGGAAAAAAGCAGTATCCCTTACCCCACCTCGGGCAGACGTGCGGATCAGGAGTGAATCCGCGGACACGCTGACCACGGTGCCGTTGTATGCTCCTGGACTCTCTGTCGACCAGAGCCTGATCGGTGTGCCGGCAACCAGCGAATCGATCGATTGTGCTGCCGCTCGCTCCGCGCCACCAAAATGCAGCGCCGCTCCCGCGACCAGAATCAGGATCAGGGACCGTGCATTTCTCAGTTATTGCTCCTCATTGGGGACGCGCCAATTGTAGGATCCAGGCACGCGGACGCAAATACGTCATTGGACGTAGCACTTTCCATGTTTGCGGTGTTTAATATCCACGCTTTGTCCCACCCTCACCACCGATCCAAAATGATCCGTCTGTCCGCCATCTCCGTCATCCTTCTTTCCGTCGCGTCTGTTCCCGCCTCGTCCCAGCAACCGGCCGCGCCCGACTGGAGCGCTCTCTCCCGGCCGCGCACCCACGTGTCGCGCCCGACGACCGCCGCAATCACGGCGCAGGATCTCGCCAGCCGGCTCTATCCCTTCGCCCATGATTCGATGCAGGGGCGCAACCTCGGGACTGCCGGCAACGCGAGGGGCGTCGAGTACCTTGCGCGTGAGGCGAGAGCGATCGGACTCGAGCCCGCCGGAGACAACGGCACCTACTTTCAGACAATCGGTCTGGTCGATCGCGTCCTCGACACGACGGCACAGTTCGCCGCTGGCGGTACGACCTTCGTCCCGTGGACCGACTACGTGGTCAGGGATCAGGGGCGCGGCGCGCGCTCCATCAGCGGTGTGCAGACGATTTACGGCGGCACGTGGGGCGATTCCGCGACGCTCATCGATTCCGCCGCCGTCGCCGGCAAGCTGGTTGTGCTGAACATCAGCCCCGCTGGATACGCGCCTGGTTCTCCAGGCGGTCCCAGCCGCGCCGCGGTGAGCCGCCATTACGCGAGCGCGGCGGGAATTGTCATCGCCGGACTCGACCTCGCCACGCCACAGCTCATGCAGGTTTACAGGCAGCCGCTGTCTGTCCTTCAGCGACAGGGAGTGGAAAGCCCGGCGGTCCCGGCCGTCATTTATGCCACGAAGCGCACGGCATCGGCGCTCATGGGCACGAGCATCGAAGCCGTGAAGGTGGGCGCAGCGGGTGTTACGGTTACATCCGGTCCCCGGATCGCTGCGCAACAGATCGAGTTCCCCGCGCGAAACGTTGTCGGCATCATCCGCGGCAGCGATCCATCACTCCGGAATCAGTACGTCGCGATCGGATCGCACAACGATCACGTCGGCTTCAACAAGCGGCCAGTCGCGCACGACTCCATCTACATCCTGAACCATCTCTTCCGTACGGGCGGCGCGGACGATCCGACGCCGCGGCTGAACGAGAAGCAGGCGGCGCAGATAAATGCCGCGCTGGCGGATATCAGGCGCCGCACGAGCGGCGCTTCGGCGCGTCCTGATTCCATCTACAATGGCGCCGATGATGATGGCTCGGGGAGCGTCAGCCTGCTCGAGATCGCGCAATACTTGGCCGCTCAGAAGGTGAAGCCGAAGCGCTCGATGCTTTTCATCTGGCACGTCGGTGAGGAGGCGGGGCTCTTCGGCTCCGAGTGGTTCACCGACAACCCGACGGTGCCGCGCGACTCGATTGTCGCGCAACTCAATCTCGACATGGTCGGCCGCGGCGCCGTCACCGATGTCACGGGCGTCAACGTAAAGGGCGGCAACCTGAAGGGCGGGCCGGCCTACGTGCAGCTCATCGGCTCGCGCCGGCTTTCAACCGAACTGGGCGACCTCGCCGAATCGGTGAACGTCGGCTCGAGGCGGCCGCTGTCGTTCGACTACGGGATGGACGCGAACGGTCATCCGCAGAACATCTACTGCCGAAGCGATCACTACGAGTACGCGCGCTACGGAATTCCGGTCATCTTCTTCACCACCGGCGGACATGCGGACTACCACCAGGTCACCGACGAACCGCAGTACATCGACTACGACAGACTCGCCCACGTCTCGAACTACATCGCCAGCCTCGGCGCGCGGATCGCGAATCTCGATCACCGTCTCGTGGTGGATAAGCCGAAGCCGGATCCGAAGGCAGTATGTGTTCAGTAGGACCTGACGGCAACTGAAAACTTCAGCGCCCCGCTTGGCGCTTAGGAGCGCCGTGCGCTATTGGCTGCCTACCTCCGCGACTTCACTAAGCGCTTCACCGTCATATCTGTTTCGTTAGTCTTTTCCCGTCCACGGCGGGCCGACCGGTCCATGTCGCTTGCAGCAAACGGCGCAAAGCGCGCACGCGCACAGCGGGAAGCCGCCGTTTTCAGTTGTAATTGCAGTCGCCGTTGCAAGTCCCAATTGTCAGCACCAAGCCCGAGGTGTGGCCCGCATTTCGCCCTTAAGCAGTGGGTTCCCCCCCCAAGCCCCGCCTCCGAGGACCGTACGCCATGTCTTGCACCGCCACGACCACCGCCCCCACCCGTTGGCCAATCGCGCTTACCTCCGCCTGTCTGCTCCTGCTGCTGGCACTAGCCGCCTGCACGACGGGGGATTCCGCGAGCAGCACCAGCGCCAAAGGCGAGAGCGCGCAGTCCTGGTCGCCCGCAAAGCTAACTTCCGTAAAGGGCGTTCCCGCCGCGCAGATCGAAGCGGAAATGCAGCAGGAGCTCAACAGCCGGCGTCCTCCGCGTATCGATGACAAGCAGTGGGCCCGCACCCAGCGGCTTTACAAGATCTACGGCAATAATCCGCTCTGGCTCGACAGCGACGGACTGCACCGCACGCGTACCAAGGCGCTCACCGATGCGCTGCTCAACGCGCACAGCGACGGCATGCGCATGGAGGCGTACCCGATCGGCGAGCTCGCGCAGTCGATTGCGAACATTCGCAGCACGAAGCAGCCAACCGCCGAGCAGCTCGCCCACACCGACGTGATGCTCACCGCATCGTACGCCGCGCTCGGTGAAGATCTGCTTACCGGTCAGGTAGATCCGAAGTCGGTCGGCCAGAGCTGGTACGTCGATCCGCAGGACGAGAACGTCGACAGCGCGCTGGTGCGCAATCTCCGCTTCGAGGCGCTCGACAAGGCGCTGGCCGGCATGCGCCCCGCCGAGGAAGACTATCTCGGCCTGCGCCGAGAGCTGCTCAGGTATCGCGAGATCGTGGCCAAGGGCGGTTGGCAGCCGATTCCCGCAACGAAGCTGGTGAAGCCGGGCGAGCCGCTCAGCGCCGCCGTCGCGACCGCGCTACGCAATCGGCTCGCGGTCGAAGGCATCGTCGTCGCAGCGGGTCCCGCGACCGCGTCGATGATCCCTCAGGCAACCCCGGCCGCGGCACGGGGAACGTACGACCGCGGTCTCGCGTCTGCTGTCGCTCTATACCAGTCGCGTCACGCCATCGCCGTCGACAGCTCGCTCGGCAAGGAAACGCTCGAGTCGATGAACGTCACCGCGAGCGCGCGGCTCGCGCAGATCGCCGCCAACATGGAACGGTTCCGGTGGCTGCCGCGCAGCTTCGGCTCGCGCTACATCCTCGTCAACGTGCCGGCGTTCCGGCTCGAGGCGTACGACGGCAACAAGAAGGCGCTGGAGATGAAGGTTATCGTCGGCCAGGAATACGAAGGTCGCATCACGCCGGTATTTGCCGATTCGATGGAGTATGTCGTCTTCCGGCCGTACTGGCTCGTGACGCCCGACATCGCGCGCGAGGAGATTTTCCCCAAGGGCGCCGCCTACATCGCCAAGGAAAACATGGAGGTGTACACGGCGCAGGGACAGCAGCGCATCCGCCAGAAGCCCGGCCCGAAGAACTCGCTCGGCCTCATCAAGTTCATGTTCCCGAACGATTTCAACATCTACCTGCACGACACGCCCAACGACGAGCTGTTCAAGAAAGATGTTCGCGCCTTCAGCCACGGCTGCATCAGGCTCGAGAAGCCCGATGCGCTCGCGCAGTTCGTGCTCGGCTGGGACCAGGCGAAGATCCAGGAAGCGATGCAGAATGGGCCCGACGACAAATCGGTGAAGTTGCCGAGCAAGATTCCCGTATACATCGCGTACTTCACCACCTACATCGCCAACAACCAGCTTCATTTCGGTAACGACCTGTACAGCCGCGATGACAAGCTCATTCCCGCGATCATGACGGGCGCAATGCCGACGAAGGAGACAGTGGACGCGGTGCAGGCGCTGCGACGGATTGCCGCTGGTGCATAGTAAAAAGGGCAGCGGCGCGGAAGCGAAAAACGACAAAAACAAATCCGGCAAGGCAAACCCCGCCAAAGTAAAAGTCGGCCAGGGTGTCGTGCGCGCCCGCATGGCCGTGCAGGGACTCGATGACATCCTTGGTGGGGGATTGCCGGTCAACCACCTGTACCTTATCGACGGCGATCCGGGCACCGGAAAAACCACGATCGCGATGCAGTTTCTCCTCGAGGGCGTCAGGAACGGAGAGCGTGGTTTGTACGTGACGCTATCCGAATCGAAGGAAGAGCTGACGGGTGTCGCCAATTCTCACGGCTGGGACCTCGAGGGAGTAGAAATCTTCGAGCTCTCCAAGCAGGGGTTGGCCGACATCGAGGAAGGCTACACGATCTTCCATCCGGCCGAAGTCGAGCTTCAGCAGACGATCGATGCGGTGCTCAAACAGGTGGATGAGTTGAACCCTTCGCGTCGTTTTCGATTCCCTCTCCGAGATGAGGCTCCTTGCCCGCGACCCGTTGCGTTTCCGGCGGCAGATCCTCGCGCTCAAGCAGTTCTTCTCCGGCCGCAAGTGCACGATTCTCATGCTTGACGACAAGACGGCACCCGAGGGTGACCTTCAGCTCCACAGTCTCGCGCACGGTGTAATCGTGCTCGAGCACATTTCGCTGGAATACGGCGCGGAGCGGCGGCGCCTTCAGGTTACGAAGATCCGCGGGGTAAGCTTTCGCGGGGGTTACCATGATTTTCGCATTGAAGAGGGCGGGATAAAGGTTTTCCCGCGAATCCTTCACGACGAGCCACGGGTTGATGTCAGCTCGGAAGTGATGAAGAGCGGCTCCAAGGCGTTCGACGAACTGCTCGGTGGCGGCATGACGTGCGGTACCAGCATGCTGATTACAGGCGCGGCGGGAACGGGTAAATCCGTGCTGTGTACCCAGTTCGCCAAAGCCGCGATCGACCGAGGACAGAAGGTTTTGTTTTACCTGTTCGACGAACGGTTGAGCACGTTCAAGCTGCGTACTGACGCGCTTGGCATTGGAATCGCCGAGGCGCGTGAAACGGGGCATCTCATAATGTCCCAGGTGGAGCCGACATCGCGGTCGCCGGGAGAGTTTGCCAGCCACGTCGTGGAGGCAGTGGAGAAAGATGCCGTCACTCTGGTAATCATCGACTCGCTCAATGGCTATCTGCAGTCCATGCCCGAAGAACGGTTGCTGGCCATTCAGATCCACGAGCTGCTGAGCTACCTGGCCAACAACGGCGTTACCTGCCTGATGACACTGGTACAGCACGGTATCTTCGGAGACCCTGTCGATGAAGCTGTCGATGTCAGCTATCTGGCGGATACCGTCGTGTTGTTGCGCTACTTCGAGGTGAAAGGCGCCGTGCGACAGGCGATTTCCGTCGTGAAGAAGCGCAGTGGCAACCACGAGCGGACAATCCGCGAGTGCAAGGTTGGAGAGGGTGGTCTCCGGATCGGGGAGCCGTTGACCGAATTTCAGGGTGTACTCACCGGTGTTCCGCGCTACATGGGTCCGGGTCAGCCACTGATTGCCACTGGCGAAGAGAATACACGCGGCGTCAGGCGACCCGTAAAGAGACGTCGTGCCTGAGAAGGAGCTGCCCGTTGCGCTCCTTACGCCTACCGGTCAGGACGGACAGGTTGCGCAGCGGGTTCTGTCTTCCAAGGGTTTGAACGCCTACGTCTGTGACGACATGACGCAGGCGTGTGAGCAGCTCGGCCGCCATGAGATCGGCGTGCTCGTGCTCGCCGAGGAAGTGCTGGGCCCGAACGCGAGGGATGCCCTCGTCAACGCGCTCGAGAAGCAACCCTCCTGGTCTGACATTCCCATTGTAATTCTTACCGGAGAAGATGAGCTGTCGGGAACATTGCCCAAGGCCCTGAGCGGCATCGCCATGAAAGGCAACGTTACTCTACTCGAACGGCCAGTCCGCGTTGCCACTCTCACGACCGTCATTCGTACCGGACTGCGGGCGCGACTCAGGCAGCTCGATGTCCGCGATCACCTCGCCGAGCGCGAGGCCTCCGAGACGTCGCTGCGCGAAAGCGAGAGCCGGCTGAGCAGCGCCGTGATGGCAGCTCCTTACCCGCTCATGCTGCACGCCGAGGGCGGTGAGATCCTCCAATTAAGCCGTGCCTGGACGCATCTCACGGGATATGCTCAGTCATCGCTCACTACGACCGACGAGTGGGGAAAGCTCGCTCTCGGTGGCAATCCATCACTCCTTGGTCCCGCCCTCGGCGACGAAGATTTGGGCGAGACAAGTGACTTGGGCGAGCATGTGGTTCGTACGGCAGACGGCAGCGAGCGAACGTGGGATTTTCACCGCGTCGGCCTCGGGAACCTTCCCGATGGACGGCGCCTGACACTGACCGCGGCAGTCGACATTACGGAGTATCTGCAGCTCGTAAAGAGCGAACGGGCCGCGAGACAGGAGGCCGAAGATGCCAACGCGGCCAAGAGCCAGTTTCTGGCGACGATGTCACACGAGCTGAGAACTCCGCTCAACGCAATCGCGGGGTACTCACAACTGCTGTCGCTCGAGGTGCGGGGACCGATCACCCCAGCCCAGCGAGAAGATCTCGAGCGCATCGACCGCAGCCAGCGCCACCTGCTGTCGCTGATCAACGACGTGCTCAACTTTGCCAAGATCGAAGCGGGTCACATCGCGGTGGAAAAAGAAACAGTGGATCTAGCTGACGTCTTCCAGAACCTGCGCGAGTTCGTCCACCCCCAGCAGCGTGAGAAGGAGCTGAACTTCACGATGCCAGAGACAAGTGGCTATGGCACATTCGTGCTTGGCGACGGTGACAAGGTGCGCCAGATTCTCATCAACCTGCTCTCCAATGCAATCAAGTTCACACCGGTAGGCGGACACATCAGCATCGATTGCACCGACCAGGAGACGACGAGATCCATTTCCGTCCACGATGACGGCGTCGGGATTCCACCCGATAAGCTAAGCGCCATCTTCGAGCCGTTCATTCAGGTCAACCGTGGGTATTCCTCAAACCACGAAGGGACAGGGCTCGGGCTATCGATCAGCCGCGACCTGGCGCGGCGAATGGGCGGTGAGCTGACCGTGCAGAGCGCGCTCGGAAAGGGCTCAGTCTTTACGCTGACGCTGCCGCAGGCCTGAGCGTTGCCGATTCAGTAAATCATCGGTGGTGAACTTTCCATAGACTCGTAGCCAGGCCGCCTCTGTCCTGCGACCGCGCCACCAGGGAGAGCCTCGCCGAACTTGTAAATTCGTCGACCTGTCCGCTCTGCAGCAGCACGTAATCCACCCTGAATCTCTGCAAATCGGCGGGCACCGCGGCTCGATAGGGCGTGATCACTTGATGCCGGTGATCGCGACCCATCGCGTAATACGTAGCAGGCCCGCCCAGGCCGTTCAGGATGCGCGCGGGCGCCAGGCTGTCGACTGCCGACGGAACTCCGATCCGACCCGGTGGAATCAGTGACGCATAGACGGCGCCGCCCGCAAGCATCTCCGAAACGACAAGGACGCTTGCTGCAACCGAGACTAAAGTGACGAGTTTCAGCAATCCCGAGCCGGCGCGCATCCAGAGCTCGTTGACAAACACGAACGACAGCAGCAGTGTGAACAGTCCGTAGCGCGGAGTGATGTTACCGGTGCGCAGCCAAAGGACCGCGGTACGGGCATCAGCGCCACCCCGACACCGATGTCCGGCACGCCAACTGGCCGGCGATAACGCTCGTGATTCCGGCGCACGACGAGGAGCTCGTGATCGCGCACATCCTCGACGCGCTGCCCGACGTCGACTATCCGCGCGAGAAGCTGCGGGTGGTACCCGTCAACGACCGTTCGACGGACAGGACGCAGGAGATCCTGGAGATTTATGCGGCGAAGTCGGCACGCGCGAGCTGCCGACAACCATCACCGCGAACGGCATCTACGTCGCGCCCGCGGTGACCGTTCACGGAACTGTGTGGGCGAGGTCGGTCGGGCTGGTTACCTCGATAAGCTGATACTGCCACGAAGCTGGAACTGGAACTGCAACTGCAACTGCAACCGAACATGAGGTCCGCTGACAGCTGACCAATGTGCCGGCTTCCAGCTGCAAACGTCGGGACGTCAGTGCGTGATTCACCAGAGCCAAATCAGTTTACGTCTCTTCCCAGCACCCCGATAATGACGTCCTTACGGTAGGCACCTGAAACCTGGAAGCTTTTTGTTAGCTTCCAGCTGACCTCATGTTCAGTTGCAGTTGTAGCCTCGTCTTTGAGAAGAAGGCTATCGGCCCGTCTCGTTGGCGGTCGGGTATGTCGGCGCGGGCCACGGTCCGATCTTGGCGACAGTGTACTCGCTGGCCCAGAAGTCCGGCGGTCCATCGCTGTCGGCAACCCTGTTGCTCACCGGCTTCACGCCGCGTTTGAGATAGGCGGCAATCGCCCACAGCTCGTGGTCGGGCATGTGCCGCCACGATGGCCACGGCATCGGTGGTGCGAGATACTTCGGACGAAGCGGGAAATTTCCCTCGCCGGGAGTCGTGGAAGTGATCTCTACATCCGGAGTTTCACCAGGACGCAGTCCGTATCGCAGTGAGTTGAAGATCTGCCGGTCGGTAAAGCGCCCGATTCCCGTCGCATTGTCCGGGGTGATGTTCCGCGCATGGGTTGTGAACGGACCGATTTTGAAAGCCTGGTCGGCCCTCCGCTCGCCTGCGAGCCAGCCTTTCGCCGCCGGAGCGGCATCGCCGCCGCCATGACAACCGCCGCACGCATGACTGATGACGAGATAGCGGCCGAGTGCGATCTGTGCGTCAGTGCCCGGGCCGACGGCTATTCTTCCTGCTGCCGGCGTAACGGGCGCGGGAGCTGTGCACGCGGTGGCAACCGCGGCCAGAACAACGGACAATCCGAGATACGGCAATGAACTGCGCCCACGCCCGCCAGGTCGTCCGGTCACGCTCAGCTCCTTGGTTGGTTATTTGACTTCGAGAACGCCCATCATCCCATGATCTTCATGATCGAGGATGTGGCAGTGGAACATCCACTTCCCGGGGTAATTGTCGTACCGGACGATGATGCGCGCCGTCTCGTGCTTCGGCACGTTCACCATGTCCTTCCAGCTGCGGAACTTCTCCGCCACTCCGTTGCGGTCGAGAACCTGGAACTGGAATCCGTGCAGGTGGAACGGGTGGTCCATGCCGACGACGTTCTCGATCG
>DATLXE010000528.1:0-2479 GCA_035575795.1 Gemmatimonadaceae bacterium | reverse complement strand
CTTCTTGGTGAGGATGTGGCTCTTGAACGCCTTCATCCGCTTCACCTTGCCCGATCCGGTGATCGAGAAGCGCTTCTTCGCGCCCTTGTGGGTCTTCATCTTCGGCATTGCTGTTCCCTTTTATGTCGATCCGCCGTGCTGCTACTTCGGCGCGAGGATCATGGTCATGAACTTTCCTTCGAACTTCGGGTCGCTCTCGATCTTCGAAACATCGGCCAGCTCCGTCGCCACCCGATTCACCACGATACGCCCCAGCTCCGGGTGGGCGATCTGCCGCCCGCGGAACATCAGCGTCACCTTCACCTTGTTTCCTTCCGCAAGAAATTCACGCGCGTGCCGCGTCTTCGTCATGAAGTCGTGCTCCTCGATCCCAGGGCGGTACTTCACTTCCTTGAGATGGATCACGTGCTGCTTTTTCTTCGCCTGGCGGGCCATCTTCGCCTGCTCGAACTTGAACTTCCCGTAGTCCATGATGCGGGCGACGGGCGGCCTCGCCATCGGCGCGACTTCGACCAGATCCAGCCCCTGCTCGATTGCCGCAGCGAGGGCAGCATCGACTTCCATGATCCCGAGCTGCGCGCCGTCGGCGGCAATTACACGGATCGGACTGATGCGGATCTGCTTGTTGACGCGAACGCGCTTGGTGGTGTCCTGAATCGTCTATCCTTTGCAAGAAGAAAAAGAAAACGCGGACCCCTGTACGAAGGAGCCCGCGCAACGGAGCATGCCCATGACAAGGCAGTGCCCGAAACCGCTGAACTCCTGTAGCACGCCTCAATCGAACGAGGGCCAAAGGGTGGGGACGCCCGGGTGGACTTCCCGCTTATTGCATTGTCTGATGAAAATAGGGCTTCCGGCGGCCTATTGCAAGCAGTGACACCGACTTACGGCCATCACGGAAGAGCCCTAGATTGGCAACCATGAGCAGCAAGGGACCGATCGGCAGCAAGAGCCAGAAGAGGATCTCGGTCGATGGCATCGGCGGCGTGTTCATCTACGCCAACGACGCCAAGACGCTCGGCCAGTGGTACGCGCGGCACTTCGGGCTGCACCTCGAGACGTACGAGGAGGGCAAGGTGTACGGGACCGAGTTCAGGTACCGTAGCCTCGGCGATTCCTCGCGCATAGACTCTACGGTTTTCTCGGTGAGCGCTTCCAAGGTTCCCCTCCCGCCCGAGCGGCGCGAGTGCGTGATCAACTACCGCGTGCGCGATCTGCCGGGATTCCTCGAGCAGCTCAAGGGCGATGGCATCATCGTCGAGAAGACCGAGGACTTTGATTATGGGCGCTTTGCGTGGATCAAGGATCCTGAGGGGAACCGTATCGAGCTGTACCAACCTCTGCCCTGACCCGGAGTACAGTTCCGCTCGGAACACTGGCATCCACAGAACCAAAGCAGGGAGCTGTAGGCTGGCCAACGCTTCAAGCTGTTAAGCCTCCATACCGGCGTTATTGGAATGAACGACTGGACTGACGATCTCGACGCCCTCCGCCGCGACATAGGCAAGACACTCGGCGCCGCCGCCCGCGCTGTCCGCTCCGCGCTCGACAACGACCCGCACGAGATCCTCGCTTATCGCGGGTACGGTAACGCCGTCCGCGCGCACGTGAACGGCCGCATTCTCGAGCACCGCGGCGTGGGTGTGAGCAGCGACGCCGACTCGACGCTGAGAAATCTTCTCAACACTTACCGGCGCGCCGACAGTGATCCCCTGGCCTTTGCGAGTCTCGCGGTTGATTTTCGCGGCTCGGCGGCGGCGATGAAGTCCGACGACGAGGGTTACTTCAGCGGCTGGGTCGAAACGCCGGGAAGTGCGCCGAGCAGCGACGAGTGGCAGTCGTACGGGGTGAAGCTGGTGGCGCCCCTACGCACCGGGACTGAGAAGGTGGAGGGCAAGGGAGAGATTCTCGTCCCGCAGGCGGGTGCCAGGTTCGGCCTGATCAGCGACCTCGACGATACGGTGATCCAGTCCCGCGTCTCCAACTTTCTCCAGGCTGCGCGCACGGTGATGCTCGGCAACGCGCGCACGCGGCTTCCCTTCCCTGGCGTCGCCGGTTTTTACCAGGCGTTGCGGCACGGCGCGGGTGGCGACGAAAAGAATCCGATCTTCTATGTGTCCAGCAGTCCGTGGAACATCTACGACGTGATCGCCGAGTTCATGGAGCTGCAGAAGATTCCGTCGGGACCGATTCTGCTGCGCGACTGGGATATCGCACCGGGCGCGCTTTCCCCGACCCGCCACTACGACCACAAGAGCAACGCAATCCGAAGCATCATGCAGCTTTACCCGGAACTGCCATTCATCCTCGTGGGCGATACGAGCCAGCACGATCCGGAGATCTACCAGCAGGTGGTGCGCGAATTTCCCGGGCGCATCAAGGCCATCTACATCCGCGACGTCACGCTCGGTACGGAGCGCTCAGCGGCGGTGAAGAAACTCGCCGCGGAGATTGTCGCCGACAAATCGGTGCTGGTGCT
>DATLXE010000527.1:0-3965 GCA_035575795.1 Gemmatimonadaceae bacterium | reverse complement strand
ATCCCCGCCCTGCTCGTAGGGACCGAGAAACATGAGGTACGTTCGAAACGCATCGGCGCCCCACGTCTCCATGTATTCGTCGGGATTGACGATGTTGCCCTGCGTCTTCGACATCTTCGCGCCGTCGCGGATGATGTGCCCATGCGCGCGGAACCGTGTGTACGGTTCCTCGAACTCGAGGTGACCGGCGTCCTTTAACACCATCGTTATGAAGCGTGAATACAAGAGGTGAAGCACCGCGTGCTCGTTGCCGCCAATGTAGGAGTTGACGGGCAGCCACTTGCGCGTGATCTCGCTGTCAAACGGCACCGTGTCGTTGCCAACACTCGGGTAGCGCAGGAAATACCAGGAGCTGTCGAGGAAAGTGTCCGATACGTCCGTCTCCCGCCGGGCGTGGCCACCGCACTTCGGGCACGCGACGCGATACCACTCCTCATGGCGGGCGAGCGGCGATACGCCCGAATCGTCCGGCTTGAAATCCTCGATGAAGGGAAGCTCCACCGGCAGATCGTTCTCGGGAACAGGCACCGTTCCACACGCGTCGCAATAGATCACTGGAATCGGCGGACCCCAATAGCGCTGCCGCGATATGCACCAGTCGTGCAGGCGAAAGTTTACGACGGGCTTTGCCGCGCCACGCTCGGCGAGCATCTCGACGATCGTGCGTTTCGCCGCGTTGACGGTCAGGCCATCGAGCGGGCCGGAGTTCACCATCTGACCGGCGTCGCAATCGACGTACGCTGCCTGGAGCGGGACGTTCGCATCGTCCCTCTCCCCGCAAACGACGCGGACGATCGGCAGCCCGAATTTCGTCGCAAACTCAAAGTCGCGCGCGTCGTGGCCGGGCACGCCCATGATCGCGCCGGTCCCGTACTCCATCAGCACGTAATCCGAGATCCAGATCGGCACGCGCTGCCTGGTAGCCGGATTAGTCGCGAAGGTGCCCGTGAAAACTCCCGTCTTTTCCGTGCTCGTCTTGCGCGTTACGATGTCCTGCTTCTTCGTGCGCTCGCGATACGCATTGACCTCGTCCCTCGACCCCGCCGATGTCAGGCTGTCGACGAGCGGGTGCTCGGGGGCGACGACGAGATACGTAGCGCCGTAGATCGTGTCGGGCCGCGTCGTGAAAACGCGGATGGCGCAGTCGATCGCCTCACCCTCGAACGTGAGCTCGGCCCCCTCCGACCTGCCGATCCAGTTCCGCTGTGCCGTTTTCGTTGAATCCGACCAGTCCATGTGATCCAGATTCGACAGCAGCCGCTCGGCGTAATCGCTGATGCGGAAGAACCACTGCTCGAGCGACCTCTGCTCGACCGGCGTCCTGCACCGCTCGCACACTCCGCCCACGACCTGCTCGTTGGCCAGCACGGTCTTGCAGTTGGGACACCAGTTCACCGCCGCCTTTTTCTTGTAGGCGAGGCCACGCTTGAGGAGCTGCAGGAAGATCCACTGCGTCCACTTGTAGTAGTCGGGCGACGTGGTCGAGAGGCTGTGATCCCAGTCTATCATCAGGCCGGCGCGCTCGAGCTGCCTCCTGAAGTTCTCGATGTTCTTCGGGATCAGCTCCATCGGATGACGCCCTACCTTGAGCGCGTAGTTCTCCGAATGAATCCCGAAGGCATCGTAGCCTAGCGGCTCGAAGACGTTGTGTCCCTGGAGACGCTGAAATCGTCCATAGATGTCGTTCCCGGTGAATGCGAAAAGATTTCCGACGTGGAGTCCTTCCGCGGATGGATAGGGGAACATCATCAGGGCGTAGAATGGCCGCTCGGCACCGCGAATGTCCGTCGCGTTCGTGCTTCGCTCCCGCCAAAGCCGCTGCCACTTCCGCTCGATCGCGGTTGGGTCGTAGCCGACTGCGGCGGTCGAATCGTGGCGCGTTGCCGAATCTTCCATTGCTACAAGCTAGCGGCTGTCGGGCAGACTTTCATCTGCGCCGGGCGCGACGCAAACCGTTCTCCTCGTGGCAATGACTGCAACTTCGTACTCCCTGCCCCCGCGCAACTCAGCCGCCGGCCTGCTGAAGCCAATTCTCGGAAAACTTCAGCTCCGCGCGCTTCGCATCGTCGTGATTTTTGGCGTCGTGTTCCTGGGCGGACTGATCCTCTTCCTGATCCGCCTGGCATCCCTCCTTACTCCGGAACTCCGCGCGAGCCTGCTGTCGGTTGACGGCGTGCCCAGTACGCTCATCCTCGCTCTTCTGTGGCTTGTCGGATCGGTCATCGTCACCAGCGCGATAATTCTTTCGTTTATCAAGCGCCACGTGAGCGGCCCGGCCGCCGAGCTCGCGCGCGTCCATGAAGCCGTCGCCGGCGGGGATCTCTCTGTCGCTTACGCGCCGGGCCTGCGCAACGCCGAAGTTGACCGTCTCAGCGGATCGACGGTGGCGATGCTGACCCATCTCCGGTCGGTCGCCGGCGACATGCGCGATGCGACCACGGACAACACCCGGCTCTCGGCGCAGATCGCACTCGCCTCGCAGTCGGTTGCCGCGTCCGCGCGCGAGGGTGCGGCGACATCGAGCGTGCTCAGCCGCGACGTTACCCAGCGCGAGCGCGCGGTGCACGAGCTGGCAACCGGCGCAATCCGGCTCGGCGAGCTTTCGGGTGAGATCAGGGGCATCGTCGGCGAGGGCATGAAGCGCGACCGTGCGCTCCGCACCGTCGCGGTCGAGAACCGCGTGCGCCTTGACGAAACTTCCGCCGCCCTCGAATCACTGACCACGAATGCGCTTGCGAGCGCCGAAGCGATCGAAGGTCTTTCCTCCGCGGTGGACGAGATTCGCGCGTTCCTCTCGCTCGTGCAGAAGATCTCCCGCCAGTCGAAGCTGCTCGCACTCAACGCGGCGATGGAAGCGGCGCGCGCCGGCGAGCATGGGGAAGGATTCGCCGTCGTCGCCACGGAAGTGCGGCGACTTGCGAGCAGCTCCGCCGAGGCTGCGGAGAGAACTACGTCACTGGTGAAGGAGATGCTGGAGCGGGTACAGAGCTCGCGTGAATCGACGACGCGAACGGTGACGACTGTGCAGCAGGTTCTCGAATCCACGCGCGCCGGCCGGAAGTCGTTCGCCGATGTGGAAGAAGGCGTTCTCGATGCGCAGGGCTGGACTGAAAAGGTGGAGAACACGGTCGCCGAAACGGGCCAGCTGATAGACTCGATGACTCAGCGTATCAACACCCTCGCGCAGGGGACAAGCGCGTTCGCGCGCGCCATCCACCACGTCGCATCGACCAGCGACGAGCAGAGCCGCGGCCTGACCGATCTCGCGTCCAGTGCCAGCGAGCTGAGCGATGCGTCGCGGCGCCTCACCCAGCTCGCAGCGACGTTCAGGCTGGGCAGCTCACAGCGGGGGCCTGCGGTCGTTCCGACCGCCTGAACATGAAGGCGAAAGGGACCATCCTCGCGCCCTGGGCATCAGCAACCGCGAACTGGCCGCCTTCGTAGAGAGCGGCCGCGCCAAACCGTCCGTCCTTCGAGACGGCGTAGAACTGAAGCGAGAAGAAGGGCCGTCCACGTGCGTCCAGCAGCCGCGGTTCCGTCGTTGCAATCACACGCTCGATCGTCTTCAGGCACGCCTGCTCGGGTGAGAGGCCCTGGCGCATGAACTCCACAATCAGGAATGCGCCGCACGCCTTGATGCACGACTCGCCTCGTCCCGTCGATCCCGCCGCGCCGACGCTGTTGTCGCAATACTGGCCGGCACCGATGATCGGCGAATCGCCTACTCGTCCGGGAATCTTCCACGAGAGTCCGCTCGTCGTCGTCACCGACGAGATGTCTCCCGCGGCGTTGACGGCGTTCATGTTGATCGTGCCCGTTGTGAAGTTGACGCCGAGCTCGGGAGCGGTGTCGCGCTGCGAAGTGCGCGCGGGCGCGCGGGGCATGCCCGGCGCGTCGAGCCAGTTGTCTCCAGAATTGAGGCACGCCTTCCAGCGTAGCCAGTCCCTCCTGCTCTTCTCGGTGAG
>DATLXE010000526.1:0-1688 GCA_035575795.1 Gemmatimonadaceae bacterium | reverse complement strand
GTACCAACCCGGATTCGACCAAGACTCAGCTACGCGCTGCACTCAGAGACACGGCGAACAACGTCCTCAATGATTTTCCACTCCGGGAAGACGACGAGATTCGCGTGTTCTCCACTTCGGAATTCCGCCCGACGCGGTACGTGGCAATCAACGGTGCGGTCCAGAAAAGCGGACAGTTTGCATTCCGCGAAGGCATGACGGTGCGCGACCTGGTGCTGCTGGCGGGCGGCCTGGAGCAGAGCGCTTTTCTCAACGAAGCCGAGATCGCGCGCCTTCCGGAAACACGGACTGGGGGCGTTACAGCGCGAACGTTCCGCGTACCGCTCGATTCAAGCTACATCTTCGAGCGTGGTCCGAATGGCGAGTACCTCGGACCGCCGGGTTTGCCGGCCCCGATGGGACCGTCGGCGGAAATACTGGTCAAGCCCTACGATAACGTCCTGATTCTGCGCCAGCCCAACTGGGAGCTGCAGCGGACGGCCGTGGTCACGGGCGAGGTACGCTTCCCGGGGCGCTACTCCCTGCGCACCAAGAATGAGCGCATCACAGATCTGATCAAGCGCGCGGGGGGCCTCACGCCGGACGGCTATGCGAACGGCGTGACGTTCTACAGGAAAGGTGGCAGGGTTGGCCGCATAGGTATCGAGCTTCCGGAGGTGTTGAAGGATTCGAGGTCTCCCGACAATCTTCCGCTGGTTGATGGTGATTCGATTTTCATCCCGCGCTACAACGCGGTGGTGAACGTCAAGGGGGCGGTCAATTCGCCGGTTTCCGTCACGTTTGTGCGCGGGCAGCCGCTCGACTATTACATCAGAGCGGCCGGCGGGCCGGCTGTAAGGGCTGATGTGAGCCGCGCGTATGTCACTCAGCCGAACGGGAAGGTGGACGCGCGCGCAAAGCATTTCCTCATCCCCGATTCGTCTCCGAAGCCGGAGGCGGGAAGCACGGTCTTCGTACCGGAGCGCGAAGCGGGTGACAAGCCGCCCGGAATTCTCGCCAGCGCAGGCTCGATTGCACAAATTCTGGCTACGCTTGTGACGGTAATCATCGCGTTGCGGCGGTAGCGGAAGCACGGACTTACGGTAACGCCGTGAACTGGAAGCGCTGGCGTTGAGTCTTATGACTCGGCGCCGCGCTGCGTTCATCGCAGCCACTCGTCGTACTGCAAGCCCTGAGGTCGCCTCGTTGAGACAATGGTGCCATGCCCTGGCGGCCTCTATTATTTCCGGACGATGATCAGCCCGATTGTGAATTTTACAGAGTTGACGTGCCTCTGACACCGGCGGGCGTTTCCGAGCGACCGGAACGGGCGCCGCTCACATTCGGTGTCTGGGTTGCGGGGATCATCAGGCGCTGGCCACTTGTGCTGAAGGTGATGGCTCTCGTGCTGGCCGCGGCGGCGATAGGAGCTGTGCTGATTCCGCCTGAATACCGGACCCATGCGTCCTTTGTCGCGAATACCCCTTCCGCTTCGAAGATGGCAGGAGGGCTCTCCGG
The DNA here is from genome assembly GCA_035575795.1 of Gemmatimonadaceae bacterium. Classification (GTDB taxonomy): domain Bacteria; phylum Gemmatimonadota; class Gemmatimonadetes; order Gemmatimonadales; family Gemmatimonadaceae; genus UBA4720. The sequence goes on along the minus strand of DATLXE010000526.1, from coordinate 191 downwards.
TAGCGGGGGACTATCCGGCCTTGCAACACAGTTTGGCATTGGCTCCACTGGAGATCCATCAGAATCGCCGAACTTCTACGCAAAGCTGATCCAGAGCGACGAGCTCAGGCGGCGGCTGGTGCATTCCTATTTCCCGAATCCCCGTACGGCGAATTCACGGGACAGCGCAACGCTCATACAGATCCTGAAAA
>DATLXE010000525.1:0-2020 GCA_035575795.1 Gemmatimonadaceae bacterium | reverse complement strand
CTCAATCCGCTGTCGACCGAGGCAATCGGCGAGGTCGTCGATCGCGCCCTCGCCGAGACCGACCGCGGGCTCGGAAAGCGCGCGCTCAAAATCGACGAGGATGCGCGCGAGATCATAACCCGTGAAGCAGACGGTGACGCGCGACGCGCGCTCACGGTTCTCGAAGCTGCCGCCGAGGTCGTGGGCGAGAAGGGCACCATCACCGCATCGGTCGCGCGCGACGCAATGCAGAAGCGGTACGCGCACCACGACAAGAGCGGCGAGGCGCACTTCAATCTCCTGTCCGCGTACCACAAATCACTCCGCGGCAGCGATCCGCAGGGTGCGCTGTACTGGATGGCGCGCGTGAGCGAAGGCGGTGAAGATCCGATGACGATTCTCCGGCGCTCGATCGCAATGGCGGCCGAGGACATCGGGCTGGCCGATCCGCAGGCGCTCCAGCTCGCGGTGGCGACACGCGATGCCTTCCACATGCTCGGAGCTCCGGAGGGTTACCTGCCGCTTGCGCAGATGGTGATCTACCTGGCGACCGCGCCGAAATCGAACGCGTCGTACATGGGCCTCACCGCGGCACTCGACGCGGCGCGTGATACGCCGGCGGCGCAGGTGCCGATGCACATCCGGAACGCGCCAACCCGCCTGATGAAGGACCTCGGGTACCACGAGGGGTACCAGTATGCGCATTCGGTTCCCGAGGCATACATCCCGCAAGAGTACCTGCCCGACGAGCTGCGTGGCAGTGTCTTCTATCACCCTGGACCCTTCGGATTCGAGAAGGAAGTCGCAAAACGACTGGCGTGGTGGGCAGACCTGAGGGCAAAAGTGTCCACGCAGGCGTCACCACGGGGTGACAAAACGGACGTAAACAACGAGAGTCCGGCACGCGATTCGCCGGACGAGGAGACGAAATGAGACGAACCAAGTTGCTGACCATGGTGATGGCGGTGTTCGCTGTGTCGGCGTGCGCAAGCCTCGGTCGCGGCATCTTTCAGGAGCCGATCGTGAACTTTCGGGATCTGCGCGTGCGAGGCCTCGGGCTCAGTGGCGGATCGATCGACGTCTTCCTGAACGTCTACAATCCGAACCGCTTCCGTCTCGATGCGACGCGCCTCAGCTACAGGCTGCTCGTCGGTGAAAACGAGATCGGTGTTGGCGCGCTCGACCAACGATTCACCGTTCAGGACGGCGATTCGACGACAGTGCGTATTCCAATCGACTTCAGCTATTCCGGAATCGGGTCCGTGGCGCGTCAGATGATGTCGAGAGGCGCGGTTGATTACCGTGTAATGGGCGACGTCACCGTTGCAACGCCGCTCGGTAATTTCACGCGCCCGTACTCGGGCACAGGCCGCTTCTCCGCGCTCGGCGGCGGGCAGAACAACACGAGGTAGCGCAGATAACAAGAGATTTGATCGAGCTCAGCACCCCGCTCGAGAAAGCGATTCTCGTCGGGGCTCCGCGTAAGGGATCGAACGCGAGACACCAGGTCGCCGAGCATCTCGAGGAGCTCGAGCGGCTCGTTGACACGGCCGGCGGCGTGGTGGTTGGCGAAGTCACGCAGCAGATCGACAAGCCAAACCCGGCGACGTATCTGGGCAAGGGAAAGGTCGAGGAGCTGCGGCTGGCAATCGAGGAAAAGGGCGCGACGCTGATCGTGTTCGACGATGAGCTCTCGCCCTCGCAGGGGAAAAACATCGAGGACGCGACCGGCCAGCGCGTGATGGACAGGGCCGAGCTGATTCTGGACATCTTCGCGACGCGCGCGAGATCGAGCGAGGCGAAGATGCAGGTCGAGCTGGCGCAGCTTCAGTACATGCTGCCGCGACTGACGAGGATGTGGGCCCACCTTGAAAAGTTTCGCGGCGGGATCGGCGTGCGAGGTCCGGGTGAAACGCAGCTCGAGACCGACAGGCGGCTGATCAACGTGCGGATCAGGACGCTCAAGCACCGCCTCGAGGAGGTGCAGAAAGCGCGAGTCGTGCAGCGCTCGGGGAGGAAGAATGAGTTCCGCGCCAGCCTC
>DATLXE010000524.1:0-1770 GCA_035575795.1 Gemmatimonadaceae bacterium | reverse complement strand
CGAATCGATGGCGATCGGACGGACCTTTAAGGAAGCGTTCCAGAAGGCGCTGCGCGCACTGGAAACCGGGCGGCCCGGATGGACTATCTCAACCACACTCGTGGACGACAGGCTCGACGACGAGTCAATCGAAGCGCTGCGTGCCGCGCTGAGGCAGCCGACTCCGGAGAGAATCTTCCAGGTGAAGCGCGCTTTCCTCGCCGGCGTTACCGTCGAGGAGGTCTATGCGCTGACGGGAATCGATCCGTGGTTCCTCGACCAGCTGCTCGGGATCCTCGACGCCGAGCGCGACTTCGCCGCCCTCGAGCGCGTGGGTAAGGAGTCGCTGCGTGAGATGAAGAGAATGGGCTTCTCCGACCGGCAGCTGGCCGACCTGCGCGGGGAGAGCGAAGCCTCCGCGCGGAAGCGGCGGATAGCGATGGGGATCGTACCCGCTTACAAGATGGTGGACACCTGCGCGGGCGAATTTCCCTCTTCCACTCCGTACCTGTACAGCAGCTACGATGAGGAGAGCGAGGCGCCGCGCAGCGGAAAACCTTCAGTCGTCGTGCTCGGCAGCGGTCCAAATCGCATCGGTCAGGGAGTGGAATTCGATTACTGCTGCGTCCGCGCGGCGTTGGCGCTCCGCGAGCAGGGTTACGAGACGATCATGATCAACTCGAACCCCGAGACGGTGTCGACTGATTTCGACATCTCGGACAAGCTGTATTTCGAGCCGCTGACGCTCGAGCATGTGCTGGACATCGTCGAGCGGGAACAACCGCTTGGTGTCATCGTGCAGCTCGGCGGTCAGACGCCGCTCAAGCTCACCGCCGGCCTCGCCCAGGCGGGCGTGCGAATTCTGGGCACGCAGCCCGACTCGATCGACATCGCCGAGGACAGGCGGCGCTTCGACGCGATCGCGCGCGAGCTGGGAATTGCGCAGCCGGAGAACGGCACCGTGACGAATCTCGCCGAGGCGACTGCTGCCGCGGAGCGTATCGGGTATCCGGTGCTGGTGCGCCCCTCGTACGTGTTGGGCGGCCGCGCGATGGAGATCGTCTACGATGAGCGGTCGCTCGAGCAATACTTCGAGCGCGCGGCGCGCGTTTCGGAGGACAAGCCCGTCCTCATAGACCGATTCCTCGAAGACGCCTATGAGGCCGACGTCGACGCGATTTGCGACGGGGAACGGGTCGTGATCGGCGGGGTGATGCAGCACATCGAAGACGCCGGGATTCACTCCGGCGATTCGGCGTGCGTGCTGCCGCCGTACCTGATCGACGCCGAGCGCATTGATATAATGCGCGCCCACACGGAAGCACTCGCGATGGCTTTGAAAGTCGTCGGCCTGATCAACGTTCAGTACGCCATCAAGGACGGAAAGGTGTACGTGCTGGAAGTCAATCCGCGCGGAAGCCGCACCGTCCCGTTCGTGTCGAAAGCAATTGGTGTTTCGCTGGCTGCAATCGCTGCTCGCGTTATGCTCGGTGAGAAGCTCGAAGCAATCGGTTTCACCGAGGAGGTCAAGCCGGCTTATCACTCGGTGAAGGAAGCCGTTTTTCCCTTCAACAAGTTCCGTGAGTTCGACCCGATTCTGGGACCGGAGATGCGCTCGACGGGAGAGGTCATGGGCATTTCCGATTCGTTCGGCAGCGCGTTCGGAAAGGCCCAGCTCGCGGCCGATAACGCCCTTCCATCGTCGGGAACCGTCCTTGTCACGGTCAACGACACAGACAAGCAGAATGTGATGCCGATCGCGCGGCGGTTTCACGAGTTTGGTTTCCAGCT
>DATLXE010000523.1:0-1567 GCA_035575795.1 Gemmatimonadaceae bacterium | reverse complement strand
GCCGACGACACTCATGAAGGCGCTGGAGTACGGGAAAGACTACCGGTATGCGCACGATGAGGCCGAGGGCATCGCGCGCGGGATGGAGTGCCTGCCGCCCGCCCATGCAGGGCGCCGCTTCTACCAGCCGGCCGATCGAGGGTTCGAGTCTCGGATCAAGCAGCGGCTCGAGGAGATCCGAAAGAAGCCGTCCTGAACCGGGGTCACAGCTTCGGGGCGACCGCGTATTTCGCCGCGATCTTCTGAACGGTATTGAAATTCCTGAAGGTCGCCGGCGTGCCCAGCACCTTCTCGATCCGCGGACCGGACACGGTGGAGTCGCTGAACGCCTTCTGACACCGCCAGTACACCTCCTGCCCGATCACCAGCAGGGAGTCCACCTCGTTGGACATCCCGGCCACGGCACGCGCGGCCGCCCGTGAAGGCCTATCCTTGAGAAAGCCGACATAGAGCGTCACGCCGTTGCCAGGCGCAACATCCCTGCGTTGAACGGAATCCACGACAGCGCTCACGTTCTCGATCGACCGCACCATCGTCGTGACCTCGTAGCCGAGCGCCTTCTTCAACGTCGATTCGATGGCGTCCTCGAGATCGCCCGGAGCATCGGGCGACTCGAAGATCACGTTCCCGCTGGCGATGAACGTAGAGACATTGCTCAGCTCGAGCTTTTCGAAGATCCGCCGCAGCACGTCCATCTTGACGATGCGTCCACCGACGTTTACCGCACGAAGAAACGCGACGTACCGCATGGTTGCGTTGCCGCTAAGGCGCTGCATAGGTGCCCGAAGTATACGAGCAGAACGCCCGGCCCTGGCCCCCTGGCGTCGGACGTGATCAAATCACCCGATGGCCTCCCGCACCAGCCGCGCCGGCGATTCCATCGAGGACTTCTGCCGTGCGTGCAAGACCGATCGGATGCACACCGTGATAGCCGCCGACCCCGAGGGGCAGCCGCTTCGGGTCGTGTGCGGCTTCTGTCGAAGCGATCACAACTACCGCGGTGGCCCGCGCGTGGATCCATTTGGCGATCGCTACGAGCGCGACCGCCAGGTCGAACAGTCTCGGACGGGCGCGCGTCCGGCGCGCGAGCCGCGCGCTCCCTTCCCCATCGTCAGCGAACGCGAAAGGACCGCGCCTGCCATGACCGACATCGCGAGTGCAGATATCGAAATGCTCCTGCGCCGGATCATCCGCGAGGAGACTGGCATTACGACGGTGGCGCCTGCCGACAAATGGCGCGGGGGTACGCTGGCGCTTCGGCTCGGCAATGCCGAGCTCCAGGAGAAAACCTGGCCGATCGAGACCTTCTTTCACAAGATCGTGATGGTGAGGACCGCCTGCGGACGCTCGAGCAGCAGGTCAACGCGACGGACATGCCGGCCGACGTGAAGATCAAGCTCCAGAGCTATATCAGCGGATGCTATGGCTCGCTGACCAGCTTCAACGTGCTCTTTGCGGAAGAGGCCGATCAGTTCAAAGGGGGCGGCGACTAGATTCGCTGAAAGTTCTTTTCCACTTCGCGCCGCGTGATCCGCAGCACGACCGGACGGCCGTGCGGGCAGACGGA
>DATLXE010000522.1:0-2305 GCA_035575795.1 Gemmatimonadaceae bacterium | reverse complement strand
GTCGAACCCGAACGGGAAACGCCGGGGATGAGCGCGACCACCTGCGAAAGGCCGATCAGCGCAGCGTCCACATACCGCATCTCGCCAAGCGGGCGGAGGCGCGGCATGAACCTGTCCACTGCCCAGAGCAGAACTCCCATGATGATCAGCGTCGTGCCGATAAGCTGCGGGTTCCGAAAGGTGGATTCCGCTCTCGACTGAAGCAGCACGCCACCGATCGCTCCGGGAATCGTGGCGATAATCAGAAACAGAACCCGGCGCTTCTCGTTGTCATCCACCTGGCGGGTGCGTACGAGTGCGATCGCGGCCCTGATCAGCGCGAACCATTCGGCGCGAAAGTACCAGAGCACCGCCGAGAGCGTCCCGATGTGGAGCGCGACATCGAAGGCAAGCCCGCGCGACTCCCAGCCGAAGAACCAGGGCGTCAGGAAGAGGTGCGCCGAGCTGCTGATCGGCAGGAACTCCGAGAGACCCTGGACCAGTCCCAGTACGAGTGCCTGAAATACATTCATGCCGCTTTTCCCGGAAACAGTGTGCGATAAAGTGATTCGTATTTGGTGACGATTGCATCGCGCGAGAAGCGCGTGCGCGCATCGTCGATCGCGGCGCGGCTGGCGCGGGACCACCGGTCAGGGTCCTTCAACAGGCCGACGGCGGCGTTGGCCATTCCTTCGACGTCGCCGACACCGCAAAGCGCGCCTGTCTCGCCATCGGTCACGACTTCGCGCATGCCACCGGCGTTCGTGCCCACAACCGGCACGCCTGACGCGAGCGCTTCCAGCGCGCTCAACCCGAACGACTCGCTCTGGCTCGGGAGCAGGAACAGGTCGGCGCCCGCAAGCAGCGGTGCCACGACTTCCAGCTTGCCGAGGAACGACACTGAACCCTCCACGCCGAGGGCGCGTGCCTCCTCCTCGGCGGCTGCGCGGTCGGGCCCATCGCCGACCATCACCAGCACTCCGGGCACGTGTTTGGTCACGAGGGCGAAGATGCGGATCACATCGCGCACGCGCTTCACGGCGCGGAAATTGGACACGTGCATCAACACCGGACGGTTGGGCCCGAACTGGTCGCGAAGCAGCGGCGGATACTTCTCACGGTCGTACACGGCGGGGTCGATGAAGTTGTGGATCACTTCGACGCCGTGACCGGCGCAGCCGAACGAGCGAACGGTCTCGTCCCGCAGGTAATTCGAGACGGCGGTGATGCGGTCCGACTTCTCGATCGAGAACTTGGTGATGGGAAAGAACGACGGGTCCTGTCCGACGATCGTGATGTCGGTCCCGTGGAGCGTGGTGATGAGGTGAACGTCTTCGCCCGTCTCCCGCAGCATCTCACGTGCGATCCACGCGCTCGTCGCGTGCGGGATTGCATAGTGGCAGTGCAGGAGCTCGAGCCTGTGCGCGCGGACTACCTCGTGCATGCGGACGGCAAGCGCGAGGTCGTAGGGCGGATACTCGAAGAGCGGGTATCTCCCGACGTCGACTTCGTGGAAGAAGATGCGGGGGAGAAAGGCCGGCAGCCGGAACGGCTGGCGATAGGTGATGAAGTGGACTTCGTGCCCGCGGTCGGCGAGGGCGATGCCGAGCTCGGTCGCGACGGCGCCGGATCCACCGTACGTCGGGTAACAGGTGATGCCGATCTTCACTCAGACTTCTCCCACCATTCACGCACGGCGGCTCTCCGCTCTGCTGGCGAGCCACCCGGATCCAATCGCGTTACGGTATCTGCAGGCAGCTGATGTCTGAACCAGGTGCGCTGTCGTTTGGCGTACTGTCGTGTCTCAATAATGACCTTCTCCAACGCCGATGACAAATCGAGCTCGCCCGACGCAACCGAGCGCATTGCTGCGTAGCCGGCGGACTTCCACGCCGGCGCATCCGCGGGAACGACCGGCATGAGGGCGTGCACCTCCTCGACCCACCCGGCATTGACCATCTCACTGGCCCGCTCGGCGATCCGTTGCGCGGATTTCTCTCCCGCGTCGATGACCAGGTAGCGAACCCGGGCATGACTGGCACGCGGCGGATCAGCGAGAGCGCGTTTGTGCGCGTCGCTCAGCCGCGTTCCCGACAGGAGCGCCGTCTCGATCGACCGTAGCAGCTGAGTGCGTCCGAGATGAACGCGCGGCAGATCCAGCGCCTCGCACCAGCGTCGCAGCTCGGCGACGGACTTCCCACTCAGCTCCGCCGCCAGCTTCTGACGTCGCGCCGGGTCCAGCGCGGGCGCGTCGGAGAGCGGCTCGACGAGCGAGCGGATGTAGAGGCCCGTTCCCCCCACCACCAGCGGCACTCTGCCCGATGCC
>DATLXE010000521.1:0-24196 GCA_035575795.1 Gemmatimonadaceae bacterium | reverse complement strand
GCCTGTGACGCTGCCGACGGTCGTGGCAGTGACACTTCCTCACGCGCACCTGCGCATGTGGGCCGCTAGCTCAATTGGCAGAGCAGCAGACTCTTAATCTGCGGGTTGATGGTTCGATTCCATCGCGGCTCACCACTTTTCCCGAACAATTCTTCAAGTTCCAACGCGTCGACGACGCTCCCCTCGGCCTCTAGTTGCGCGGGGGTTGCGTTTGGTTGCACGTCCAGCAGGTCGACGTCCCTCCGCGACGGGTCCGGCAGGTAATGCGCGTAGACGCGCAGCGTGATCGACGCATCCGCGTGCCCGAGCTGCTGAGAGACGTACGTGATCTGCGCGCCGGCCTGCAGCATCAGACTCGCGAACGTGTGGCGCAGGTCGTGGATTCGCCGCTGGTGAAGATCGGCCTTCGCCAGTAACCGCGTGAACACGTGCCGCACGTTGCGCTCCTCGAGCGCCGTGCCAGCTCGCGACGGAAAGACCCACAGCGGCACCTCCTCACCCTTCTCCAGCCACACCTCGCGCTGCTGCCGGCGCCAATCGAGCAGCGCCGCGGCGAGCTGCGCGGACATGTCGACGCGCCGCCGCTGGTGTGACTTCGGCGTGGTGACCACGCCGCGGACGATGTTCCGCTGCACCAGGATGAATCGACCATTCCAGTCGACGTCACCCCACTGAAGGCCCAGCAGTTCTCCGGCACGCATCCCGGTCCGAAGCGCGCAGAGCGTCCACGGGTGCCAGCGCGGGAGGTGCGCGGCCGCGGTGTCGACCAGGCGCGCGGCTTCGGCCGCTGTCAGCGGATGGATCTCCGTCTGCGCTTCATCGCCGCGGCGCAGGTATCGGCCCATGCGAAGGGCTGGATTCGCGTCGAGCTTCTCATCCTCGACGGCCTGCGACAGCACGACGCTGAGCGTTCTGGAGACGCCGCGAACCGTGTTGAGCTTCAGCCCCTTGGCGCGCGTCAGCGCGATCAACTCGCGGCAGTCAGCCCGCGCGAGAGACCCCACCGCGCGGCGCCCCAGGAGCGGTAGGACGTGACGGCGCAGGTTGTCGCCGTAGAACTTCAGAGTGGACGCCTTCAGGTTGCCAGCGGCCGCTTCGAGCCACGCAGCGGCGTACGTGTCCAGTGTCTCGTCGGTGTCAGGACCGAGCCGCAACTCGCCGGCGGCAATGCGCTGGCGAATTTTCGACGCGACGCGCGAGGCGGACTCACGGTCACCAACGCGTTTCGCTTTCCGCTTGCCTGCGTGGTTCACGAAGACCCACCACGCACCCTTCCAGAATTTAGTTTTCACACCCACGGCTTCAGCACCTTACCTCAACGATGCGATGACGTCGGCGACGAACGCATCCATTTCCATCGGGCGTGACGCCACCCGAAACTGTGAGGCCCATGCGTCGAACTCGGATTGGCGGACAACGATCCGACCGCCGATTCGATAGTGAGGGAGCGGCGTGGCCCCGCCCGCGATGTACGTGCGGAGGGTGCGGACGCTGAGGCCGGAGTACTCGGCTAACCTCTTTAAAGGCAGGTACGCATCGGGCACAGCAGAGTGCCTGCTGCCGTCTCGGTGCGGCACTTGCCTGCCCTTCGCTTGGCCCACGGAGGAGTTAGACAGGGGCGGCCTGAGCTTTCTGAGACGGATGGGCTGAAGCGGGTTTTGCGGCCGCTGGGGCTATGGCTCCGACCCGCCCCAAAAACCCGCGCAGCGCCGTCAGAGCGCCGCCAACCCGTACTGCGGCCTTCTGTGTCGGAGGAGAGCAACCGCAAAGCGGTGCCGCTCCGGTCCGCGGCGCTTCCGCAGTCTGAGCGCCGCGGCGGGTAATGTGCCGCCGGACCGGCCTACTCACGCGAGTCAAGAAGCGCCTCCAGCTGTGCCCGCCCCTCACGGGTCAACCCCCAGAACTCGCGGCCTTCCGCAATAATCTCATTCGCTGCATGCGGCGGAAGTCCATTGATGTGGGCGTCGGCGTAGCCCAAGCGGAGCAATTCCGCGTGCATCGCCTTCGTAATCATGAACGCGACCCGCGCCACGTTCTGTCCTATCGTGCCCCTGTCGTGACCGACTGCAACCGTGTGGAGGCGTACGTCCGCTGCGTTCGCAAGCGCATCTAGAGCGTCGAAACCCTCGGGCTCTTCGCTCCAGCCCGCAGCCGCAGGTGCGGACGCAGCCGCCGGCGCAACATCTATGGGCGTCCGCGCAGCGGCCGCGTACTCCGCCGAGGTGGGCCGGGCGCTGTTAGACGCCGAGGCAGGCTCAGAGAGATCGACCCGGTCTGCAGTCAAGCCACCAGCGACGCTCTGGGGCGGCGCGGAGGCAGGGGACGCACGATTCTTGGTAATCGTAATGATCCGCCGTCGGTCGTGACCGGGGCGGCTGTTGTCCACCGCAATGCCGACGCGGCGTAGCGCTGGAGCCAACCGGCGCAGCTCCTGCGACAGCTCCTTCCCCCGACGGAACCAGCCACGCTGCCGGCGCGCTGGCTCAGGAATCACATCGTCGAGTGCAGCCAACAGCTCCGTTGCGGTACCAGTCCAGCCCCTTGCGGCCAGAGGTTCAAGGCCTTCTGCGAGTGGGTCGCCATCAAGCGCGCCGGCGCTCGACCCGTCACGGTTCTCGGCGAATGCGCGAAGGAACCGTCCACCCTGCCATGCCCCGCCGGCCTCCGCCGCCAACGACCATCGGGCGAAGTCGGCCATTCGCGGGGCCCGCGTCAGCTGAACACTGCCATTCCCCTTCAGCGCGGCCGCAACCGCGTCGAGTACAGCGCCCAAAATCTTGGGCTGAGCACCCCCGAACGCCGCCCAGAAAGATTTTTCGTCACGCCGGCGTTCATCCGGGATTGTCGGGAGGGTCAGAAGAATGGCGCGGTCGATCAGGTCCGCTCGACTCGCAACGGAGTTGATGCCGTTGAGCAGAATGGGCCGACGCGCCTCGAATACCTGCTCCTCCCTATTCTCGTAGAGGCTGCGGGTGGCGAACCCGCCGCCCGTAGACAACCGGCAGAGGCCATCCGACAGGACACCGGAGAGCCCGGACAGATTGTCAAAGGCCAGCACGTGGCTCTGATCCGCGGCGATCGCGAGATCCCGCAGGTCACGCGGCAGAGCGCGGACGTCACTCTTGTTGGGATCAACGAGCGTCCGAAGAATGCGGGCGGTAGTCGTCTTGGCCGAGCCCTGCTCCCCGTCAAGAATGAGCAATGGGTACGGACCGTCGCTGAACGTCGCCACGAGCCAAGCACAGGCCAACACGAAATCGTCATCGCCGCGAAGATTCAGGAAAGGCCGGAGGGCATCGAACGTTTCGCCCGCAACGGGAATCGGAAGCGCCGCAAGCCCGCTAGACCTCTTAAACCGTACGGGCGGATCCGAGACAACGCTCCAGCCATCTGGGCGGATCCGAACTGCAGACCACGAGGGATCGCCAAGATCCAAGTAGATTTCCGAGTGACTCGGAGCGATGCGGAGGAAGACCTCCCGCTCTGGTCCTTCGTAGCGAGCCCGGGCGGTCAGTAACGTGATTGCGTCGTTCAGCGCGTTTGCCGTGGGAGCGCGCCGGGTCTCCGTGTAGAAGCTCCGCACGAGTAACTGCCGGAACGCCTTCGAGTCAACCGCGTGAGTCTCACGGTATCCATTTACCATCGGGGATACGAACGCGTTGCCATCATCGGTATGCCACAGGTCCCAAGACTGAGCCGACGCGAGTTCCGCAATGGCTGTTGACTGCGACTTCGTCGAAAGGCGCCCCTGCCGCGGCATGTCCGCGGGACCCGCCGTTCGCGCAGCCGAATAGACGGCCCCATGGCATGCCAGATCGAGGGTCCGCTGCCCATATGTTTGCGCGCCGCGCGGCTCGTCCCATTTCGGCCGCATTAGCCCTGAACGCCGGAACAGCCCATCTACGCGAGCGCGATCGCCGGTCCAGAACCACAGGATGGACACGAGGGCGGCATCAGCCTCGCTCTGGCTCGGGTAGTCGGGACTCCAATCCCCCTGCCAGAGGCGCTGGAATTCGTGGCCGTTTCCCGCGCCTTCAGCTTTCGACAGCAGCTCAGCGTCGTCGAGCTCCTTGACGGGGCTGCAGTCAGGGGCGTCACCGGCTGGAGATGGCTGTGCATTCCACACCTGCTGATGAACGGCGGCGATCTCCGCGGTTCGTTCGTGGATGCAGCCCGGCGTGCCGGGCCAGTGTCGGCCGGTCAGGGTGAAGTACCGGCCTTGGTCATACATCTCGACGCCCTTCGCCGTGTGTTTCCGTCCGCCGGGTGGAAGCCCGTCACCCGAGACTAGGATGTGCAGCCCCGTGCCGCTGGGCGATATCTCGGTGTACGAGTTCACCTGCGACACGATGGCCGAAGCCTCCGGCTTGATCGTTCCGTCCGGCAGCATGCAGTCGTCGAGGTCGATACCTATCAAGCGGTCGCTCAGACCGCCGCTTGCCGGCTGTGTACTGACACTCAGGTCACCAAGCACGATCCCGATGCCGTCGGCTTTCCCCGTGGCCGCAGCTGCCCAAGCGCGGTCGAACGAGTCCCACGTGCGCGCATCGGTCGATGACGCTGCCCTGCCACTTAAAGGCTGGACCGGAATTTTGGTCCACTCCAGCTCGCCATTTTTTCCCGGCTTCAGCATGTACTGCCACCCGATGAAGCGCCGCAAACCCAGCAATTCCGCCGGAATCGCGTCGGCCGCTGGTGGTGGCGGGACTGGAAACAGGTGCTGGTCTTTGCTCACGCGCGGCATCGGCTGGCTCCGTGGACGACCACCGCGTTTCGGGTGTCCCCGCACGTGCGTAGCCACTGCTCGATCTCCCCCTCCATCCAGCCGACGGCACTCACCGACAGACGGACACGACGCGGGAAGCGGCCGCTCTTCTCCAGCCTCGTAACGGTGCTACGGCTGAGCTGAACCAAGGCTGCCACTTCACTCCACCTAAGGACTCGCATCTAGTACTCCAGACGAGAACACGTGCAACACCACGCTGCACGCTATTACGGGCTACTCATGGATTACCTACTCACCCCATGACGTGCCGCCCGGCACCAAACGTGCGCTGGCGGGCCAACGGTTTGTTATACAGACGGAGGGCTCGTCCCCATCGCTGCAGAGAAAAAATATAAAGGGCCGGGCGAATGCATCACGCACAAAGCCGTGCGATTGCCGCGGGGGTCGGCCGGCCGGCAGCCAGCATCGGTGTCCCGCGATCGCAAGAGACACGTTCAGAGCAACTGGGCAGCATCATCGAACTGCCGGCCGCGGCGGATGCGGGGGGATCCTGTCAGGACGGCGGAGGAGCTACTAGAATTTCCAGAAAAAAGAAAAATTTTCGAGGAGCGGCTGAGGGCAAGCAGGAGCCCCCCCCCTCCGTTTTAGCACCTTGCCGGTGCGACAATATGGCGGAGCATCGGGGCCTCGTGGGCCTTGACGGGCTCTACGTCGTATGGCCGCGGTCTTCTACCGCCACAATCCAAAATCGGCCGCTGGAGCTTGATCCGGGATAGCTGCAGTGCGGTCCTGATTCCCGGGTTCCCGAGGAGGGGAGATTCTTTCCAGCAACCATCCGCATCTCTGAGTGTTGGATCGTAACCGTGGAACAGGGCGTCTGGAGGGTGGTGCAGGGGCCCGACGAAATCGCCGTTGCCCTAAACGCCACACGGCCTGAGGTTCCTGATGACGCCGAGAACGCCGACCTCATCCTCGCCCTCGCCGCTCGCACCCTGTATCCCGACGCCGAGCTGTACGCCCCCGCCACCCCGAACCCACTCAGACCGACGTAGATGCGGATGCCCACTGCGATCTGAGCCACCCGAACAGGGTTAGGATGCTGCACGCATGGACTTCATTTCGGGAGCGATCTACCGGCGGCGCGACCTGCACGCCCAGCTTGGCGGGCAACAACAGGGCGGCATCAGGGCGGCATCAGCACCCCGACTGCGGCGCCCATTCTCATGCTGTTCACCGGGGAATCGGGCGAGCGTTACGGGTACGCCGATGGGCTCCGCGACGCTGGGACCTTCCGGTACCCCGGGGAGGGCAAGTCGGCGATATGCAGATGGCCCGGGGGGACCGCGCCATCAGGGATCACGAGGCGGACCGGAAGCGACTGCACCTGTTGAACAGGCGCACCGTGGGCACGTCCGGTACCTCGGTGAGGCCGCGTACGCCGGACACCACCACGAAGTCGCTCCGGATCGAGAGGGAACCCTGATCGGGGCACGACCATCCCGCAGGTCGTGCCATAACCCGAACTGTCATCGCCGGAGTCATTCCGGTGCCGACGTGGTGCAGTATGACCAGAACATCCCCGAAGGGGTCGCGGTGATCGAGCCCAAAGGAATGACCCACGGTTGATCAAGGAGGGCGAGGGGGTCCTTGTGTTTTGATGGGATGCCGTCCCGTTCTGACCGACGTCTACCGCGATCTGCCGATGATCCGGTCTTCAACACCCGATACGTGATGCCGAACCGCAGCGTGCTGATCAGGGGTGACCGGCGGGTGCCCCTTCCGTTTAGCACGGCCCCGGGATTGGAGGGGTGCCAGAAGTCCGTGCGTGAGTCTAACAGCCCGTTCGGATCGTCTCGGCAACCCGGGCCGCCCCCCCGCGATTAAACCGCTCACGTCGGAGGCAGTGGACTTGAAAGGGTTACACTGCGCACTACACCTCAGCCGGACCCCGGTCCAAGGAGCAGTGCGCGTGGGAACCGCCGCGATACGACCAACAACGGCGCGAACCTGGGCTTCGAGGCGCAGGTCTGGGCGGCCGCTGACAAGCTCGGCAGCAACATGGACGCCGCCGAGCGGCAGTGACCGTGCAATGGCGCCCCATGTCTAATCCGTTCTTCGACCGTCCCATCCTCAACTCACCCTACGATTACCCACGGAAACACTGGGAACTTGATGGGGACGGCCAGCCGACGCAGCAGCAGATCGAACGGCGGCGGCGAGCGGAGTTTCTGACGCCTATCCCGAAGCCGAAGAAGCGCCGAGCCACGGTGGCACAGCAGGACATCGTGTTCGATGAAGGTCTTGGGCTGTCCACAGCCAAGCAGCAGTACGACCCGACCTCGATCATCAACGAACTCCGCCAACACGTAGACCAATGGCGGGAACTGCCCCAGACCCAGTGGCAGGTGACATCAGAGACGGCCCGATTGCTGGAGCATTGGCGCCATCACCAGTTCTCCGACGTGCGCCCCTTCTTCTGTCAAGTGGAAGCCGCCGAGACGGCCATCTGGCTGACGGAGGTGGCCCACCAGTCGAAAGCGGGCAAGCGTGTCCTCGACCATCTCGCCAACGCGAACAGGGACGCCAACCCCGAGCTGATGCGCCTCGCACTGAAGTTGGCCACCGGCGCCGGGAAGACCACGGTGATGGCCATGCTCATCGCGTGGCAGACGATCAATGCCGTGCGCCGTCCCGGAAGCAGGCACTTCAGTCGAGGGTTCCTCGTCGTCACCCCGGGCTTGACCATCAAGGATCGGCTGCGCGTCCTGCAACCCAACGACCCAGACAGCTACTACCTCAACCGCGAACTCGTACCCGGCGATATGCGGGATGACATCAACCACGCAAAGATCGTCATCACCAACTACCACGCCTTCAAGTTGCGCGAGCGCATCGACCTTTCAGCAGGCGGACGGGCCTTGCTCACAGGGCGCACCGGCGATGAACTCCACACGACCGAAACCGAAGGCCAGATGATCCAACGCGTCATGCCCGACCTCATGGGCCTGAAGAACATCCTCGTACTCAACGACGAAGCGCACCATTGCTACCGGGAGAAGCCGCCCGAGGCCGACGATGCGGATCTGAA
The DNA here is from genome assembly GCA_035575795.1 of Gemmatimonadaceae bacterium. GTDB lineage: Bacteria > Gemmatimonadota > Gemmatimonadetes > Gemmatimonadales > Gemmatimonadaceae > UBA4720. Next base: position 16,382 of record DATLXE010000521.1, on the reverse strand, counting down.
GGGCGATGAACCGAAGGAGGCCGAAAAGAACACGGAAGCCGCCCGCCTCTGGATTTCTGGTCTCGAAAACGTGAATCGCAAGCTCGGCGTTTCGCGTGTCATCGACCTGTCGGCCACGCCGTTCTTCCTCAGCGGGTCGGGCTATGCCGAAGGCACGCTGTTCCCGTGGACGATGAGCGACTTTTCGCTGATGGACGCGATTGAATGCGGCATCGTGAAGCTGCCCCGGGTGCCGGTCGCCGAGAACATTGTCGGCGACGGAGAAATGCCGGTATACCGCAATCTGTGGGAGAACATCCGGAAGGAGATGCCGAAGAAGGGGCGTGGCGCGGGCGCTGAACACTGAATAGAGCAGCTGAGGTGCCGCTTTTATTGAATCGGTAAATATTTGGAAATAAAGGAGTTCGTATGGAGTATCCCACCTGAGCCACTGGGCGCCGTGCCGCCACTGGCACACAAGTGTGCCACCCCTGACCCTGCCCATCACCGAACCGCGGACACGGGGGGAAGCCGCTGAGGACGCGCCGGCGCCTCCCTCACGACGGGGATGGCTTCACTCATCGGCTTTCTCCAGCGGGAGTTGATGCCGGTGCAAGCGGCGGTACAGCGTCCGCCGGCTCACACCGAGCTTTGCCGCCGCGGCGCTTTTGTTGCCCCGCTCTGCCTGCAGAACCTCGACGATGTGCTCCCGTTCGCGCGATCGGAGATCGACGCCGGCCGGCAGGGCCTCCGCGGATGGGCGAACGGCGGGCGCGACGGCGGGCGCTGTCCGGGTGGCGGCGGGCATGCCGCGCACCAGGTCCGCCTCGGTAAGACTGCGTCCCTCGGCCAGCATGCACGCGCGTTCGAGCACGTTCCGCAGCTCGCGCACGTTGCCGGGCCACAGGGCGTTCATGAGGAGCCGCTCCGCGACGGAGCTGACGCCTTCGATCGGCTTCTGGAACCTGGCCGCGAATTCGCGGACGAACGCCGCGACCAGGTAGGGAATGTCCTCGCGGCGGTCGCGCAGGGGCGGCACGTGCAGTTCGACGACGTTGAGGCGGTAGTAGAGGTCGTTGCGGAACGTGCCGTTCTCGGCCTCCTGGCGGAGATCCCGATTGGTCGCTGCCACCACCCTGACGTCGACTTTCTTGCTCTGGAGCGATCCGACCCGCTGGACTTCCCCTGTCTCCAGCACGCGCAGCAGTTTGGCCTGAACCGCCGCGGGCAGCTCGCCGATCTCGTCGAGGAACAGCGTGCCTCCGTCGGCGGACTCGAAGAGTCCTGCCTTGTGATCCGTCGCCCCTGTGAACGCGCCGCGGACGTGCCCGAACAACTCGCTCTCGAAGAGCGTCTCCACCACCGCCGAGCAATTGATCGTGACGAACTTCTTCTGTTTCCGCGGTCCGAGCAGGTGCACCGCGCGCGCGATTCCCTCTTTGCCCGCGCCGGTCTCTCCGGTGATAATCGAAGCGCGCGCGTGCGGCGCGATCCGGCGGACGAGCCCGAACAGTTCGTGCATCACTGCGCTCCGGCCGATCATGCCGCATAGCTCGAAGCGATGGGCCGTCTCGCTTTCCGCCGCCAGAAGCTCCGCCCGGTTGGTCAGGTCGTCGTGGACGCCGCGCAGCAGCTGCCTGAGCCATCGAAATCCAGCGGCTTGCTGAGGTAGTCCATCGCACCGAGCTTGACGGCTTCGATTGCGCTCTCCACCTCCGCATGCGCCGTCATGAGGATCACCCGGCATTCCGGCTGTGCCTCGCGGATGGCCCTCAGGACGTCAAGACCGCCGACTTCCGGCGTGCGCAGATCGACGATGGCCACGTCGGGGGCGAGCTCCGCGATCGTCGCGATTGCGTCGCTGGCGCTGGCATTCGTGTGGACGTCGAAACCGGCCGGGGCAGCGAACCGCTCGATCAGCGTCAGCATTCCCGGTTCGTCGTCGACGACGAGCAGCACGGGTTTGCGGATCATGAGGCAGGCCCCTCCGGCCGCAGCATCTGCATGGCCGCGAGCGCCGCCTTGTGCATCTCCACCAGATCGGCCCTGATGGCGCTTTCGGCCGGGACCTCGTCGAGCAGCAGCTCGCAGTAGCCGACGATGATGGCTACCTGATTGCACAGCGCGTGCTCGAACTCCGGTCCTCGCGCGCTCACGAGTGGGCCCCCAGCGCCGTGCGGACGGCTTCGAGGATCACTTTGGGCGAGCCTCTCGCCTTGACGAGCACCTGTGTCGCTCCGGCCTCCCAGAGCTTCTCCATCCGGTCCGGCGTGTAGGCGTTCGAGAACACGATCACAGGTACGCCGTTCAGCGCGGGATCGCCGCGCAGTGTCGTCAGCACTTCGAGCCCGTTCATCCGCGGCATCATCATGTCGAGCAGCATCAGGTCCGGGCGCGTCTTGCGTGCGGCGGCGATGCCGGACTCACCGTCGCCTGCGATTTCGACGGTAAATCCGGCGGCTGTGAGCGATGCCCGATACAGGTTCGCGAGCATCTGGTTGTCGTCGACGATCAGGATTCGTTTCATGTGTGCGCTTCGAGTCCGTCGAGATAGGTCCGCAGGAAAGCCCTGACCCTGTCCAGTTCTTCGGCCACCTCCCCCATCAGCGTGTTTCCGCCACGTCGGTCAGAAAAATCTCCACCAGTTGGCGCAGCCCATCTGAGGTGCCGTCGGAAAATTCCGCAAGCCGCCGTAAATCAACTGCCGGTGGCATGTTCCTTGATGAGATGGCTGATCTGCGTGGCGAGCTCCTTGAGCGACAGGTTGGCTTTGACATAGTAGCCGACCACGCCGAGCTGCACCGCCTCCTGCTTGTCTTCGTCGCGCGACGAATTCGACAGGATGACGACCGGAATCCCCCGGGTCGCCGGGTCCGCCTTCAACGCGCGCAGAACTTCGATCCCGGGCATTTTCGGCATGAGCAGATCCAGCAGCACGACCTCCGGGTACGGCGCCGCGCGCGCCAGCCGAAGCCCCTCCTCCCCGTCGGTGGCAGAGACCACCTCGAAGCCGCGCTGACGAAGGCTCGCCTCACACGCCCGCCGCAGAAACTTGTCGTCTTCCACGAGAAGCACGCGCCCGCTTGCAGTCATAACTCCTCTTTCTCCGCCGACATTGCCGGCAGGGTGAACGCGAACGTCGCGCCCTGTCCTTCTTCCGACTCGCACCACACCCGCCCACCGGCCTGTTCGACGATCAGACGCACGAGGTGGAGTCCCAGTCCGGTGCCTTCCGCATCCATTGACATCGCGTTGTGTGCTCTGAAGAATTTCTCGAAGAGCCGCGCTTGCGCTCCCTCGGGCACTCCGACGCCCGTGTCGCGGACCGACCAGGTCACCGCCCCGTTGCGCTGTGCCAGGTTGACGGCAATCCGCCCGTCCGGAGGCGTATATTTCACCGCGTTGGACAACAGATTCGCGACGACCTGGCGCAGCAGCTGCGAATCGGCGAAGACGGGCCGCACCGACGGATCGCATGTGACTTCCAGGGTGAGCGCTTTGTCGTTCACCAGCGGCTGCATCTCGGCAACCACCGACCGCGTCAGCGCTGACAGGAGCAGCGGTTCCGGCACCGCCGACAGCCGGCCGCTTTCCAGCTTCGCGATATCGAGCAGGTCGTTCACCAGGGTCGCGAGCCGCGTGGCCGACTCCCGCGCATCGGAAATGTGCATCCGGGCGTCGTCGGGCAGCCCCTCGGCGTCCGCGGCGAGCTCCAGCATCCAGTTCATCCCCGAAAGCGGCGTGCGGAGCTGGTGGCTGACGAACGAGACGAAGTCGGACTTCATGCGCTCGGACTGCTTGCGATCCGTGATGTCCATCATGGAACCGATCATGTGCGTGGCGTGTCCCGCGCCGTCGCGGATCGCGAACCCCGGTCGAGCACCCAGGCGTAGCTGCCATCGGCTCGCTTGAATCGATACTCGCCGGTCCAGACCTCCGACGTAGTTTCGAGGAACGCATGGATGCTGGCGCCGACCCGCTCCCCATCCTCGGGATGAATCAGCGAGATCCAGAACTCGAGCGTGGGCACCGCATTCGCGTGCCCGAACACCGTTCGGAAGCCTTCGTTCCACCAGACAGCATTGGTCGGCAGGTCCCAGTCCCACAAAGCGTCGTTGGTCGCGCGCGCGGCGTATGTGAACCGTTGCTCCGACTGCTGCAGCCCGGCGATGAGCCCCTCGCGCTCCGTAGCATCCGCCTTGATCCGGCGCGAAATAGTGTGGCCGTACGTCGTGGCTGCGGCGACCATCAGCAGGATGGCGATGGCGATCACGATCTCATACGCGCTCAGCGCTTCCGCCGCCTGTTCCTGCTGATCGAGCGCAGCGCTGGCAGTTGCGATTGCATCCCGGCGCAGCTTCGCCAGTCCCGCGTTCAGCTCCGCGTACCGGCGGTCCATCGTCGCCATGCGGCGCCCCGCGAGGGCAGGTTGGCCTGCAGGGAAGTACTCGAAAATGCGGCGCGCTTCCGCAACCATCCAGTCGTTCTCGGCGGCGATGGCATCCAGGTCCGACAGGATCAGGCTTCGGGCCGGTCCGTTCAGTGAATTCTCAGCTTCCCGCCGCGCGGCATCAGTGGCCCGATTGAAGGAGTCCAGCGCCTGTGCGAGCCGGCGCTCCTCGATATCGACGGCCACCGTATCGAACACGTCGTTGCCCGGCGCGTTCACGTCCGAAGCGAGTGTGCCGAGCGTTGAGTACGCATCGAGCCGGCGAGTCCACGCCTGATTCACCGCGACGGCGTCGCTGAAGATGTCGGTGAGCCGGTGGGTGAGAAACAATCCGCCGGCGACGGTGAGGACGTCGAACAGCGCGAGGAGGTAGTAGATGCGATGCCAGTTGCCTCGCCCCACTCCGAGCCGCTGCCGCAGGCTCATCGGTTGTCACCGCTGCGCCGGCCGGCTATCCGCTCATCGACCAGCCGCAGGACGTCGGTGAAGTGGATCGGCTTGGTCACGTACGCGATGGCGCCCAGCGCGAGAAGCCGCTCGCGCTGAACCAGCGTGGCGTCCGCGCTGAGGATCGCGACTGAAAGATGGCGCGTGGCCTCGTCGCTCATGAGCCGGTGGAGCACTTCCTCGCCTGGGATGTCCGGAAGGTGGAGGTCGAGAAAAACAAGATCGGGCGCCGCCTCCCTGGCAAGCGAGAGGCCCTGATCTCCACTGGAGGCTGTCACGAGTCGAATGCCGCCGCGGCGTTCGAGGAGCCGCTCCATCAGACGGATGTTCGAGGGATTGTCTTCGATGTAAAGGATCGTTCCTTCACCGACGCGAGAGGCCGGCGGTTTCACCCGCCGCTCGTGCGCCGGCCGCGCCGGCGCGCTGTCAGGAGCCTGCTCTGGAAGTTCGATCCAGAACGTCGTTCCTTCCACCGCATCCGAATGGACGCCAATCGTCCCTTCCATGGCTTCGGTCAAGGCTTTCGAAACGGCGAGACCAAGGCCGGTCCCTTCCACCGGCCCCTGTTCCGCGCCCAGGCGTTCGAACGGCTTGAAGAGCAGCGGCAGCTTGTGCGGGGGAATGCCCGCTCCGGTATTCGTCACGCTGATGACGACACGGGCGCCCGGCCGCGTCGCGCAGGAGACGCGGACGTCCCCCCCCTCACGGTTGTATTTGACGGCGTTCCCGACGAGATTCAGCAGCACTTGTCTGAGGCGCTGCTGATCGGCCCTGACATGGGTGGCCCAGTTGTTCTCCGCGTCGGCGCGCACCGCAATGTGGCGGGGAAGGCCGAGCGGCGCCACCAGATCGACCATCTGCTGGATCACGGCCGCCACCGGCACAGCCTCGGGAGAAAGCGACAATTCCCCTGATTCGATCCGCGCGATGTCCAGCACTTCATTGATCAGTTCCAGCAGGTGACGCCCGCCATTCAGGATCTGTGTGACGCTGTCGAGCTGGTTCGGGCTGAGCCCGTCCATCTCGAGCAGTTGCGCGAACCCCAGCACCGCGTTCAGCGGCGTCCGCAGATCGTGACTCATCCGCGACAGGAAATCGCTCTTGGCGCGGTTGGCGCGCTCGGATTCGAGTTTCGCAAGGCGCGCCTCTTCCTCGGCGGCCTTGCGGTCTTCGATATCCAGCGCGTACCCGAGAATGCCGGTCGGCCGCGCATCGGCGTCGTACTCGATGCGCAGGAGGTTGAAGAACCACCGGTAGCGGCCGACCTTGATCCGGCAGCGATACTCCTGCTCAATCTGGACGACCGTCTCATCGAACGCCGCGCTCAGCCGCCCCATGACCAGTGACCGGTCTTCCGGATGGATGATCGCTTCCCAGAACCCGGGCACGCCGAGGACTTCCTCTATGGTGTAGCCGAGCAGCCAGCCGACGTTGGGACTCACATAGGTGGCACGGAGCGTGTAGGGGTCAAACCGGAAGATCATCGACGGACTGGAGGCCATCAGTTGCTCCAGGAACTCCTTCGCCTCCTGCAGCTCCCCTTCGCGGGCGTGAAGCTTCAGGTTCGTGAATGCGAGCTGCGCAGTGCGATCGACCACGCGCTGCTCGAGCTCGGCATTGAGCTGGATGATCTCGTTTTCGGCGCGCCGGCGCTCGCGACGGTCGCGCGTCTCGTCGAGCGCGCGGCGGACAGCCGACGGCAGACGCTGGATCCGCTGCTTCAGAACGTAGTCGGTGGCGCCGGCTTTCAAGCGCTCAATCGCGACTTCCTCGCCCATCGTCCCCGAGACGAACACGAAGGGGACTTCCGGCCGCCGCTCCAGCGCGAGGCGCTGCGCCGAGATGCCGTCGAAGCCGGGGATAGCGAAGTCCGCCACAATCAGATCGTAGTCCCCCTCCAGCGCGTCGATGAACTGCTCGCGCGTGCCCGCGCGTACGATGGTGCACGCGAGCCCTTCGTCGGCGAGGATCGCCTCGACGAGCGCCGCATCGGCGGCGTCGTCTTCGAGGTGGAGGATGCGAAGGGATGCGCTCATGAGCTCAGCGCGGGCCGCTCGCAGGCGGCGCTTCGTTTATCAATCCCCAGAAGCCCCCGAGCTGCTTGATCGCGCCCATGAACTCCCCGAAGTCCACCGGCTTGACGACGTAGGCATTCACACCGAGCTCGTAGCTGCGGAGCAGGTCCCCTTCTTCGCGCGACGACGTCAGCATGACGACCGGGATGGTTTTCAGGCTCTCATCGCTTTTCAGCTGGCGCAGGACCTCGAGGCCGTCCACCTTCGGCATCTTCAGATCCAGCAGCAGTACTCCGGGGTTGCCGGGGGACCGGTTCGCGTAGGCCGCACGGCGATGGAGGTAGTCGAGCGCCTCCGCGCCGTCGCGCACCACGTCCACCTGGTTGGCGAGCCGATGCTCGGCCAGCGCCGCCAGCGTGAGCTCGATGTCGTTCGCGCTGTCTTCGGCGATCAATATCCGTCGCAATTCGGTCATCATGCAATCGTGGTCCTCTCGTGTGACGGCAAAGAGACGAAGAACGTCGCACCCTGGTCTATCACCCCTTCGGCCCAGGTGCGCCCCCCGTGCCGCTGGATGATGCGGCGCACATTGGCGAGGCCGATGCCTGTGCCTTCGAACTGCTCGGCGGCGTGCAGCCGCTGAAAGACGCCGAACAGCTTGTCCACGTACGCCATGTCGAACCCGACCCCGTTGTCCCGGACGTACAGCACCCGCTCGCCGTCGCCGGAGGGCAGCATCCCGATGTGGATTCGGGCCTGATCCCGAGTCCTCGTGTACTTCACCGCGTTCGTGATCAGATTCGTCAGTGCCTGACGCAGGAGCGCGCGGTCCCCTTCGACCGAAGGAAGCGGGTCGACGTGCCACTCGATCGCACGGCCCTCGACACCCGTGCTCGCGTCATCGATCACGTCCCTCACGAGGTCGGTCAGATCGACGAGCACTGTGCGAATCGGGGTCTGAGCCGTGCGCGCGAACGCGAGAAGGTCGTCGATGAGCCGCGACATCCGTCCGCCCGCGTCGATCACCTGCCGCGCGTAATTGCGCCCCTCATCGCCCAGCCCGTCCCGGCATTTCCGCTCGAGAAGTGTTGCGAACCCCGTCATGTGGCGCAGCGGCGCCCGCAGATCGTGAGACACAGACGACGCGAACGCGTTCAGCTCCTCGTTGATTCGCGCAAGCTCCGCCGTGCGGGCAGCGACTGCGGCCTCCAGATCGTCGCGTGCGCGCGTGAGCGTCTCTTCAGCGCGATCGATTGCATGGCCAACCGTTCCGGCGATCCGCCAGACGAGCGTGGCAACCACCCCGACCGCGGCGACCGCAGCGACCGCGGCGGCCAACGCCGGGTTCACATGGAGACGGAAGGTCAATATGTCTCCCGTGGCACTCGCGACCAGAACCGCGCCGGTGGTTGCCGGCAGGAAGGCCCGCAGCAGCCTGGCCCGCGCGTCTCCCTGGGTGAACGCGCGCATCGGCCTGGCAAGCGGCCCCGCCACCGCGAGGGTTGCGATCCCCGACAGCACCAGCCCCCCACCGGTGGGCAGCGCGACGGGAATGACGGAGCCGCCATAGAGGAGCGGTGTGCCGTACGCATAGCCGAGCAGCACCGTGCATCCGGTGAGCACGACCGCGGTCCCGAGCCAGCCTGCGATGTCACCACTCCACCGACGCCGTCGCGTGGCGAGCAGAATGATCGCGGCGCCGGTGGCCGCCAGACACGCGGCTGTGACGGGCGAGATCCGCGCCAGCGGCACCGCGCCGAACGCGCCGGGGCTGCGGACCAGCGTCGCTTCGACGTCCGGAAACGCCGTCCCGCCAGACAGCAGCGCAATGAACCTCGCGCTTCCCAGCGCACAGACCAGCGCAGCGGCAATCGTCGCGGGGATGTCGCTGCTCGTACGGCGCCGCAGCCGCAGGAACGCGATTGCGAGTGAGACGAAAGCGAGGGCGGTCAAGGGCGCCATGGGGATGAACGCCGCGCCAAGGCTCGCCAGCACCAGCCGGCCCGACAGCCAGCCCGCGAGGCCGGACGCGCCAAGCGCGCCGAGCGCCGCTGCCGCTATCGCGCACGTACGCGCGCCCCATCGGTACGCCCGGGCGTCCACGGCGTCTGCCGCGTCTCCGCGTGCGGGCTCCGACGGCGATGGAAACGTGGCCGTCGCGGACTGCGCGCCGGGGCTACTGGACAGAGGGACCTCCTTCCGGCAGCGAGACGAAAAAGGTCGCACCCTGATCGACCGCGCCTTCCGCCCATGTACGCCCGCCGTGCCGACTGACGATCCGGCGGACGCTGGCGAGCCCGATCCCGGTCCCCTCGAATTGATCCGGGGCGTGCAGGCGCTGGAAGACGCCGAACAGCTTGTCCACATACGCCATGTCGAACCCGACGCCGTTGTCCCGGACGTAAACCACCCGCTCTCCATTTACCGCCGGCTGCGCGCCAATCTCGATCTCCGCCACGGCACGGGGCCGGTGTACTTGACCGCGTTCGAGACCAGGTTCCCGAACGCGAGCCGCAGCATGGCCGGATCGCCCGCGACCGACGGCAGCGGGTGCGTCGTCCAATTGATACGGCGGCCGTCGGCGCCCAGACTGACCTCCCGCACGACGTCGCGCATCACCTGGTCGAGATCGACCCGTTTTTCAGCATCTCGGTGCGTCCCATGCGTGAGAAGGCCAGCAGGTCGTCGACGAGCCTTCCCATCTGCGCCGCGGCGTTCACGATCGTGCGCAGGTAGCGGGCGGCCTCCGCATCCACGGCGGCGCCGACGCGTTTCTCGAGCAGCGTCGCGAAACCGGCGATGTGGCGCAGCGGCGCGCGCAGGTCGTGCGATATCGAGTACCTGAAAGACTCCAGTTCCGCGTTGGTAGCTGACAATTCGTCCATCCGCTGCTGAAGGTCGGCGGCGCGCCGGCGAAGCAGATCCGCGGCAGCGGTCAGTGAATCTCCCAGCGCTCCGACCTCGTCCCGCGCGGAGGCCATTGGAATCAGGGGTTCCCCTGCCGACAACCGTCGCGCGTTGACGCTGGCCACCGCAATCCGCCGGCCGATTCCCGACGTAAAGAGGAGCGCCGCGACGAGACCGCCCGCCAGGCCGAGCCCCACCCCACCTCCGGTCGCTGCCAGCGACCGCCGCCGCGCATCGCGAGCGCGGCGCGATCGGGTTTCCAGCAGGACGTCTTCCGCGTGCTGCATGTCCTGCAGCAGCCCGCGCAGCGCCGCCATGGAGACCCGGCTGCGCCGCAGGAGCTCGAGCGGCATGGGCGCGCCGGCCGGCGTCCGGTCCACGTAGTCGATGATCGAGGTGAGTGGCCGACCCGCCGCGAGGGCGGGCAGTTTCTTCAGCCGCTCGAGCTGTTCAGGGTCCGTTATGAGCGAGCCCAGACGCTGTACCGCCGCGGGCAGCGCCGCGGTCGCCGCGTGGAAGTTGCCGAGCGCCTCTGCACTGCGTGAGACCAGATAGCCGCGCGCCCCAAGCTCGGCTTCCACGAGCAGCGTCTGCGTACGCTCGATCTCGGCCTTGATCTCCAGCATGCGCGCGACCATCCGCTCCGCCTCGTCCGCCTGGCGCTGGCTCACGTAACCGAGCACACCCAGCATCAGGAGCGGGACGAGCGGTATTGCGACGACGACGATACCTTTGCCGCGCAAAGAGAGAGCGACCCACCGCCGGCGGAAACCAAGCCAGCTACCGGGCAAGGAGTGCACTCTCCCCATGGAGCGCGATCAGTTCCGCGACCAGGGCGCCGTCGCGCCAGCCGCGCTGCGCTTCGGCCATCAGTTCTTCGAGCGCCCGGGCCGGTGTCAGCGCGGCCTTGTAGGGACGGGCGGTCGTCAGCGCGTCGTATACGTCCACGATGCTCATGATCTGCGCGAGCAGAGGAACGCCGCTTCCTTTGAGGCCGTCCGGGTAGCCCGACCCGTCAAGGCGCTCGTGATGGTGCCGGACGATCGGCCGGAGCTGACGAAGGAAGCGCAGCTCGCTGCACAGGCGATCGCCGATGACCGTGTGCTGCTTCATCTGCTCGAACTCCGCCGGCGTCAGTCGAGACGGCTTCAGGAGAATCGCGTCGGGAATCGCAATCTTTCCGATGTCGTGCAGGACGCCACCGCGCGAGAGCGCCGCGAGCTCTGCTGGATCCAGGCCGAGCCGTGTGCCCAGCCCCACGGCCAGGACTGCAAGCCGCTGGCAATGCCCTTCCGTGTTGGCATCGCGCGCCTCGACCGTCCTCGCGAGGCTCATGATTACCGCTTCCGCAGAGTCGAGATCGTCGGTGTATCGCTTCAACCGAAGCAGCGACCGAATCCGCGCGCGCAGTTCGTGCGGGTCGAACGGCTTGCGCAGAAAGTCGTCGGCGCCAGCGTCGATGCCGCGGATCCGCTCGTTCGAGGCGTCGAGAGACGTGACAAGGACGACGGGCGTCAACCGCGCGGACGGATGCGCTTTGATGTCGCGGCACAGCTCGTACCCGTTCTTGCGCGGCATCATGACGTCGCTGATCACAAGATCGGGGCTCTCGCGGATCACGAGATCCAGCGCATCCTGGCCATCTCGGGCCGTCAGAACTTCATATCCCTCGCGCACCAGGAGCTGCGTGAGCAGCGCCAGATTGGCCGGGGAATCGTCTACCGCCAGGACCCGCGCGGGCGGCGCCGTAGCAGAATTCTGCGCGGCCAACGAGGCAAACGACGAGCTCATCGAGGGGGCCCCACCTGCGTGTGGCATCGATGCGTCTCCTGGAGCACACACCATTCCAAATTGATGGTAGGCGGCCCGGAGAAGCGTCGCTGCATTAGCGAGGTCAGGAGGCAACATAAGCTCCGTTCTCAGACCCGAGCCCAAGGCACGTCGCCGATTAGCGCTGGCGAATTGGCGTTCCGCCCCGAAGACGGACGATTATGGCACCAGCCACAAACCTGTCAAGTTGGCCACGGAGCTCCGTTCTCAGACCCGAGCCCAAGGCACGGGGATCACGTGCCGTGCAACTCACGTCGATGGACCGCTGGCGACCACGGGGTCGGCGCGATGGTCGCCTGATGGTGAGTTCATTTCCTTTGATTCGAACGCCGACGGCAACCTCCACGGTTACGTCGTTCCCTCCGGTGGCGGCCGGGTGCGCGCCCTGACCACCGGCTCGTCCCAGAACTACGTCGCGGCGTGGTCGCACGATGGACGCCTGATCTACTTCACCTCGAACCGCTCGGGAGAGAAGCAGGTGTGGCGAATGCCGGCGGCCGGAGGTCAACCGGAACAAGTGACGAAGCATGGCGGATAGGCGCCCGACGTGTCGCCAGACGGCAAGTGGCTGTACTTCACCAAGAACGATGGTGCAGGCGGTGTGTGGAGGATGCCGATTGAGAGCGGCGACGAAGCGCGCGTCATCGACTCCGTGTTCCGCTACAACTTCGCGATCGGAAAAGACGGAGTGTTCTGGGTACCAGGGCTCGCGGCTGACCGCACCTCGTCCATCCGCTTTCTAGACACGACGACGGGCGTGGCGACGGAGTTGATCAGGATCGAGAAGCCTGTGGATCTGGGCCTCTCGATCTCGCCGGACGGTCGTACGCTCCTGTTCACGCAGCTGGACTACGCGAGCCAGGACTTGATGCTGGTCGAAAAATTCCGATAGCGCCCGGCCGAGTGCGTCACTCACCCACTGGGGACCTTGAATGGGTACCGCTACGGCGTTACGAGCAAGGTTGGCTCGTGCCCTTCGCGGGCATCGCGTAGCCGCACGACACGCTTGCCAACCAGCCGGTTGTACTCTATGTCGGCGTGGCCCTGCAGCCCATTCCGCCTATCAGCGTGGCGACCTGGTAACGGCGTTGCAGGTCGGTGGTTCCGAAAACATCTGGTTCGTTTTCACGCGCTGATAGCTTCACGTGCAAGCGCTAATGGTCGAATTTCGCCCGCTTGGCTGATAGGTTTCGGTATCGCTTTCCTCCAACCCGGCGACGCTGACACGACCCGGACTCGCGGGTACGGATCATACGTGCTCTGCGCCGTCGGAATTGCTGCTCGTAGCGGAGCGTTCGGCGGCGGCGCGTCGCGCTCGATGCACATGCGTAGAAGACACGCCAAGTTCGCGTGCTGCGGCCCGTAGCGAGAGATCTCGGGTCAGCTGCAGCTCACGGCTCGTGATTCGGCGCGGCGGTCGGCCGAGTCGTTTGCCCGCCCGACGCGCTCGTGCCAGCCCGGCCCGAACCCGCTCCTGAATCCTGCACCTCTCGAACTCAGCAAACGCGCCGAGCAGGTGCATGTGAAGTCGCCCGCCGGGCGTTGTGAGGTCGAGGCCTTCGCCCAGACTGATAAAGCCGACGCCGAGAGCTTCCAACTCCTGCAGGACGTTCAGCAGGTGGCGCAGACTGCGCCCGAGCCGGTCCAGCCTCCAGCAGACGACCACGTCGATGTCACGGCGTCGGGCTGCCTTCAACAGATCATCAAGCGCCGGGCGGCGATCTTTCGATCCCGAGACGCCGTGATCGGCGTAAACGACGGCCTCTGGCCAGCCCCGGAGCTGCACGTACTTCTTGAGTTCGTCGAGCTGGTTGTCGACGTTCTGGTCGAGCGTGGAGACCCGAACGTAGATCGCGGCTCTCATCGGCGACCCTCCCTAATCCAATCACCTGACAAGGCGGTCAACGCCTCGTGTCCCTCTTCCGTCAGGACGAACCCGTGGTGCGTGGGTCGGCCATCGCGGGGAATGCGATGTCGTACGATCAGGCCGGCCTTCTCAAGGCCCCGTAGGACTCGTGCGAGCGAACGGAGGCCATTCTCCCAAAAGCCATACCCCGATTCCCACGCGCAGCAGAGAAACAACCACCCGAGGTCGTAGGGGTCACTCGTGGGGGCCCGGCGATCGATGAAGATCGCCTCAACGCGGTCGTCGTCACCCTCAGCGGCGTGGGGGGAGTTTTCAGGATCGGATGGATCGGGAGTCGACTCGTCAGGATTGTGCGGATTAGTCACGGTACCCTCCAGAGGGAAGGCACCCAGAGGCCAGGGTCTACCCGGCTGGACCTCGTGTTGCCGTCGAGCGGCCGCATTGCGCTTTGGTTGCGCGAAGCACCTTGCCGGTCCGGGCAGGTTGCCGGGTTCGCCGCAATGGGCGAACCGCTCTGAATGCACCTCCATTATAACTCGGCTAGCGCCTCGTTTCGGAAATAGCTCGGCCTGACCCGTTGAGACCTGTCGGCTCTGTGCGGTGAGAGGTGCCGGACCATGATCCGGCGAGGATACTCGGACCCTGCGGCCTGACACGCGCCGCAGCCGACAGCCGAGCGCAGCGCGAAGCTTGCAGCCCGGATGCGCAGGCGGCGTGGCTGAAATCGCAGAGATCCGAACGCCGGGCCGGAGATCGGCTGGCAGTGGTTGTTTCCAGCGACTCGCACGTATGTCGACCAGCGCAATGGCCAGCGACGCCGGCATCACCTGCACGAGTCGGTGCTGCAGCGGGCGTCAGGCGTGAGACCCGTTCGACGATCTGGGGTAGCGGGCGCTGCATATCCGACGACGTAAGCCGGCCTAATTCCGACGCGCAATCATGCCTGATGGGTGTAAACTGCCGCCCTCGTGTAGGTTCCCCCAGTCGGTCGGTAAGGAGCGCCCTCTGTTTATGCTGCAGGAGGGGATCGTTCCTGCGGGTCACTACAGCTTAGGCAGCATTCTCGAAAGGCCCGAACGAATTGGCGAGAGTCGGACGATGAGCATGGTCGCATCGAGGGTCGGCAGCCCGACGGGCGCCCCAAACGCAGCGGTCTTGACAATCGTGCGCTCATCGTCGCAGGGTGCGGATTTACAATGCGGAGGTCAGACGTGATTGAGGCGACCCAAGCGTACGCGTACAAGCCCGGAGAGGGTGAACTGCGTTGGATGGGTGAGACGTCGACGTGCTTTCTTGCGACAGGTGCTCTGACTGGCGAGGCATTTGCCCTCGTCGAAGAGCGGGCCAAAGGAGGCGTCAGCGTCCCCCTTCACAGGCACGTTGATGACATGGAGTCCTTCTACGTGCTGGAAGGCGACATCTCGTTCTATCTCGGCATCGGCGCCGGCTTACGAGCCGGGCCGGGTGCGTTCGTACATATACCGGGCGGCACGATTCACGGCTTCCGTATCGAGTCGGCGGCGGCTCGGTATCTGATTCTCACAACACCGCGTCATGCGCAGTTCTACCGTGCGATCACGGCGCCGTCGCCACTCACAACGATCGAGGACGCGACGGTCAAGCAAGCGTGCGACGAATACGGAATCGAGTTTGTGGGGCCACTGCCCGCCTAGCGCCACCGCTCGCGGCTGAGTGGCAGGTCGTTAGCCCGACGAATAGACGGCACGTACAAATTGGCTGGAGCCAGAACGTGGGGGGAGCTCCAGCGAGGAACTTGCACGGCTCGAGGGTTCAGGGGACACGTGACGTCGCACGATGCAGTCAGCCGTTTCGCGAAGACCCTCATTACAGCCCGGCTAGCGCCTCTCGTCTACCGCCGCGTGATCTGAATCACGGCCCTGCCGAGAGCGAACCGCTATTTTAAAAATAGCGAGGCGACGGCCGCCGTGCGGCCCCCCTCCCGCAGCAGTGACCAGCACGTGCGCGCACACAATTCACGAGCCGGTGGGGTCAACCCGGGCCATCAGCCGCCGGCGATCGCTGGCCGCCGACGCGACGGTCGGGCCCCTCCCCCGGGGTGCTGGGCGGCACAGCGCGGAGCGGAGGGGGATGCGGCGCGCGAGGTTGTCGTCGAGCCGCTTGCACCCCAGCCGCCAGACCGTCTCGACGACGCTGTGCAACGAGACGCCCGGGGTAAGGGCGGCCGCGCGACGCGCGAGCTCCGACAGATCCCCGACGACGTGCTCGGGCAGCGTTACCACACCCTCCGGGTAGCCTCGGTCGGCCAAGAGCCACAGTTTGATGCGCGTGATCTTCACGGGATCAACGGGTCCAGCTGCCGGATGCCGAACTGCATCGACTCCCCGGCCGGAATAGGACCGATGAACACGTCGGGGTCGACCTCGACATATCCGGCGGCCGGGATGCTGCGGACGCGCACGGGCGTGTTCGGGAGCGCCGCCACGTCAGAGAGCCCCAGCGCCGTCAGGAGCGGGGGGATCAGGCGCTGCGGGAATTCGACGGCCCGGCCGTCCTCGAACCTCAGCGTCACGAAATCCGCCCGTTCTGACTCACAGGCGGCGATGACGTTATCTTCCGTGAAGGGCCCGTACAGCCACCCTGGACCTGTTTCCTGCATTTTGCCTCCTCGGCGCTTTGCGCGCTCGATTCAGCCAACTACAAAGGATTCACGCCGTTCACCCCAGCCGTGACGACGAACACGACCCGGTTATCCTATCCGTCGCGTTCATCGCCGATGCGCCGTCAGTGTCACCTTCCCCGGGGCGCCGTAGATCCAGACCTCGCCGCCCGACACCGTCACCCGGCGCTGGGGGTCTGGAAAGAACGGGTGTTGCCCTTCCGGTCCAACCACCAGTCCGACCTTCTG
>DATLXE010000520.1:0-3879 GCA_035575795.1 Gemmatimonadaceae bacterium | reverse complement strand
GAATGGAAGACACTCAGGGCGCAGACCCCGACAATAACCTCAATCGCTACAGCGGCCGGGCTAATCTCAGCGTAATGCCGAGCCCGAAATTCGACATGTCGCTGAGCATGGGCTACACCACCAGCGACACCGAGCTGCCTGCCGAAGCGGGATTCGGCGGGCGAGTGTGGACGACAATTCTCGCCGATGCGAGGAACCTCTTCAACGCCAATGGCACCCCCAGTCCGCGACGCGGATTTCACAGCGGCCTCCCTGAGCAGTACAGCTCGGTGTATGAATTCGGCCAGGGAGTCAATCGGTTCACGGGAAGCCTCAGCCTCAACCACCAACCTTTATCGTGGCTAAGGCACCGGCTTACCGCTGGAACCGACCTGACAAAGGAAGACAACAGCATCCTCTTCCGGCGGGTTGAAGACTCACTCACCAAGGTGAGCTTCGGCACGGAGGCCCTCGGCTACCGCGAGATCAACAACCGCGCGGTCAACTTCTACACGCTCGATTATTCGGCCAACGGAACGCGCGACATCGGGCCGAGCCTGCGGTCAGTGACGTCGGTCGGGGCGCAGTACTACCGCAACTCGACGACCTTTCACTTTTCCTGCGGCTCGATATTTCCCACGCCCGGGCTGACCGCGCTGTCGGCGACCACATTGCCCTGCTCGTCTTCGAGCGGAGATGTGCTGGAGGATGCAACGCTGGGATTTTTTGGGCAGCAGCAGCTCGGCTGGCGGGAGCGGCTGTTCCTTACCGCCGCGCTGCGGGCGGATGACAACAGCGCCTTCGGGAAGAACTTCGATCGTGTGTATTATCCCAAGTACAGCATGAGCTATGTGGTAAGCGAGGAACCCTTCTGGCGCTGGTCGGCGATCAACGCCCTCAAACTTCGCGCGGCGTACGGAGAATCGGGCAAGCAGCCGGCGACTTTCTCAGCGCTGCAGACTTATACGACGGCGACGGGCCCAGGCGATGTCGCCACGGTGACGCCGCAGTTCATCGGCAATGCCGACCTCGGACCGGAAAGAGCGAAGGAGCTGGAGTTCGGGTTCGACCTCGGCGCGCTCGGCGATCGCGTCGGAATAGAGTTCACGTCATATCGGCGCAACATCACCGATGCAATTCTCGACCGGGAAATCCCGCCCTCTACCGGCGTGCCCGGCACCCAGCCCTTCAACGCCGGACGGGTGAGAAACTGGGGCAGCGAGGTGATGTTTCGTGTGACTCCAGTCAGACGTGACAATGTTGACTGGAATTCCACACTCGGCTATTCACGCAACAACAGCAAGATCATCAGCCTTGGCACTTCGCAGGCCATTCTCGATCTGCGCAGGGCGAATGGAACCCCCGACTTTGTGAGCGCCGGATCGTTCGTCCGCCACCAGGTCGGCTATCCAATCGGCTCCTACTTCGAAAAAAGAGTCGTCGCGGCCAGTCTGGCGCCCAACGGAACTGTCATCCCGAATTCCGTCATGTGCGACGACGGGGCCGGAGGCGCGAAGCTTTGTGCCGGAGCGGACCTTCGTTACGGAACGGCCGACGATGCGCCCGCCGTTTTCATCGGCACCAGTCTTCCGCGCGGCGAGGGATCGTTCGGCAATACGCTCAGTCTCTGGAACAAGCTCCGCCTCTACGCGCTTCTCGATTTCAAACGGGATTACTACAAGGTCGACGGGAATACTCGCGTCCGCTGCACCTTCTTCGGTAACCGCTGCCGCGAGAATTTCTATCCCGGCGAGTACGACCCGAAGCGGATCGCGGCCATTCAATCGAGCCGGAACCTGGTCGACTTCTTCATCAACAACGCCGGGTACACCAAGCTGCGTGAAGTAAGCGTCGGGTACACACTCCCCGAGACAATGGCCGGCCGCGTCGGATTCAACCGGGCCGTCGTCACGCTGGCGGGCAGAAACCTCCGCACCTGGACCAAATATCCGGGGCTCGAGCCGGAGGCATTCTTTCTTGGCGGGGCGCGCGGTGGAAACTTCGGGCAGTGGGAACAGACGACAATGCCTCAGCTCACGCAGTGGATCCTGAGTCTTAACCTCGACTGGTAGGCGCACCTCCATCGACCGCGGTCTCAACCAACTCCGACCTCCAGGAAACGAGATTCTCATGCGAAATAGATTGACGAAGGCAAGTAACGCGGCGGCGCTCGGTGCCCTGCTGCTGTTCCTCGTCCCGACTGCCTGCGACACGCTCGACAATCCGCTTGACGTTGAGTCGGCAAGCCGGATTCCGGCTGACCAGATCGAGACGCCGGGGAATGCGCTGCTCCTCTCCAACGGTGCGATCGGTGACCTGGAGTGCGCGTTCAACGCGTACGTGGTGCTCGGAGGACTCGTCGGCGAAGAGCTGATCGATGCCACCCAGACCGCTAACCGATTTCCGTACGACAGCCGAAACACGGTCCCGACCGATTCCCGGTATTCGACCGGCGGATGTACCACTCTTGGCGTCTACACGCCCCTGCAGACGGCACGCTCGTCGAACGACAACATGCTGACGCGGCTCAAGAGCTGGAGTGACGTCGATGTGGCTGCGGGTCCGGGCAGGCCCAACCGCACCAACCTGATCGGCATCGCTGCCGCGTACTCGGGTTATGCGTACCTCCTGCTTGGCGAAGGCTTCTGCACGATGGCCCTCTCGACCATTAACCCCGACCGGACCGTCGAATACGGAGCCGAGATTCAGAGGGATAGCGTTTTCCGCGCGGCCGAAGCGAGGTTTTCCGAGGCGATAACCGCCGCGACGGCGGCGGGAAACAACGACATACGAAACATGGCACTGGTCGGTCGCGCGCGAGCCCGGTTGAATCTGGCTAATTACGCCGGCGCCCGTGCTGACGCGGCGCAGGTTCCGGTCGCCTACAACAAGGTCGTGACCGCCTCGACCGCCTCGGACCGCCGCCAGAACAGAGTGTATAACGAGAACAGCGACGCCAGCTCCAGCACTTCCGTGGGTCTCCCTTACCGTAATCTCAACGACCCGCGGGTCCCTGTCGTGAATACGGCTAACAGAAGCACGACCGGAGTTACACTTTCCTATCAAACGAAGTACGTGGCGGCCACCAGCTCGATCCCGCTCGCCACGTATGAAGAAGCGCAGCTCATCATAGCGGAGGCGGATATCCGCTCGGGCAACCTTGC
Source organism: Gemmatimonadaceae bacterium (assembly GCA_035575795.1). Classification (GTDB taxonomy): domain Bacteria; phylum Gemmatimonadota; class Gemmatimonadetes; order Gemmatimonadales; family Gemmatimonadaceae; genus UBA4720. The sequence continues at coordinate 736 of DATLXE010000520.1, read as the reverse complement.
CAATGCGCTGCTGATCCTCAACGCCGAGCGGGTGCGTGGAAACCAGGGCGCGTTCACTGGCGTCACGCAGGCGGCCTATCTGGCGGAGCTGATCGACCAGCGGCGCCGCGAGCTGTTCCTGGAAAGCCACCATCTTGGCGACCTGATTCGACTGGGTATTTCTCCTCAGCCTGCCGCGGGAACCGCTTATCACGGCGGTGGTGCCTACGGCAATCAGGTTTGCCTGCCACTTCCCTCGATCGAGCGGCTCAACAATCCTCGCATCGGCGGTTAGGCGCAGGCTTCACGCATTGCACGAACGGCGCTCTATCGAGCGCCGTTCGTGGTTTCCTCCCTCTTCGGGAAGAGCGAGCTTCCTTTGCTCACCTTCCAGCCGGTGACGTCGAGCGCTTCGACACCCGCGAAGCGCTGATCGGCGACTTTCGCGGGCCCTCCAAGCGATGCCCACAGTTCTTCGGCCTTCCCGGGCATGAACGGGAAGAGGTGCACGGCCTGCCGCGCAAGCTGGCGCACCAGCGAGGCCAGGGCCGACTCGAGCTGTTCCCGACTGGCGGGATCCTTTGCCAGCTTCCATGGCGCCTGGCGGTCCACGTACTCGTTGGCGCGCGCGACCGTGAGCCAAACTGACTTGAGCGCCTCATGGAGCAGGAATCCCTTTTCGCCCATCGACGCGTGGTAGGTGGAATAATCCGCCGCATCCGCCGCGTCGATTTCGTTGGCCGCACCGGCCGGGACG
>DATLXE010000519.1:0-1735 GCA_035575795.1 Gemmatimonadaceae bacterium | reverse complement strand
GTTGACGCCGAGCTCGGGAGCGGTGTCGCGCTGCGAAGTGCGCGCGGGCGCGCGGGGCATGCCCGGCGCGTCGAGCCAGTTGTCTCCAGAATTGAGGCACGCCTTCCAGCGTAGCCAGTCCCTCCTGCTCTTCTCGGTGAGCAGGTTTTGCTCCGTGAACCCCATTGAGAGCGCGAACTTCTTCGCTCCCTCGCCGGCGAGAAGCACGTGGTTGGTGTAATCCATCACCGCCTTGGCAACCAGCGATGGAGTCGCGATCCCCTCGAGCGCGGCGACGGCACCGGCCCGCTTCGTCGGTCCGTGCATGCACGATGCGTCGAGTTGCACGACGCCATCGGCGTTAGGCAGTCCGCCCAGCCCGACCGTCTGGTCCTCTGGATCCAGCTCCTGAATGTTCACGCCGGCGATGATCGCGTCGAGAGTGTCAGCTCCCTGGCGCGCGATCATGTCGTACGCCTTTGCGACGCCGCGGAGGCCGTTGCCCGATGCGACGACGACCGGCCGCGACGCCTGCGGCACGTGCGCCGCGCGCTCGCTTACGCGCGCGAACCCCGGCTCAGCGCCGGCCCGTTCTCCGAGCGCGAGCGAAGCAGCGGCTGCCGCTCCGGTAGTTACGAACGTGCGGCGGGAGATTGTCATTTGGTCCTTCTCCGTGATTGGTGTCGAGGAGTCTGCCCGGTCCAGGCGAGCGGGCGTCTTCGGGGAGAGTTCGGCTGCGGCGCGGTCGTCACCGCTTCAATAAGGTATGCGGCTCGTATAGCTTGACGCTACGCATGAAGAGGCCCCTGACGATCCGAAACCTGCGGCTCTCGCAGTCCGAGCCGGCGCCGTCCGCCGAGATCCAGGAGCGGCTCCCCAGGCGCATCGAGCACGACATGCTGGGCGAGCGCGAAGTGCCCGGCGAGGCGCTCTATGGTGTGCAGACTCTCCGCGCACTCGAGAACTTCTGCATCAGCGGCGTCGAGCTGCACGAATTCCCGACCCTGATCGAGGGCCTCGCATCGGTGAAGGAAGCGGCCGCAATCGCCAACCACGAGCTCGGACTTCTGAACGACGAGGTCTGCGACGCGATCGTCAAGGCGGCGGGCGAAATCCGTGGAGGTCGCCACCACCAGCACTTCAAGGTGGACATGATTCAGGGCGGAGCAGGAACCTCGACCAACATGAATGCCAACGAGGTCATCGCCAACCGGGCTCTCGAAATACTCGGCAGGAAACGCGGCGAGTACGACGTCGTTCATCCCAACAATCACGTCAACCTCAGCCAGTCCACCAACGACGTCTACCCGACCGCCGTCAAGCTCGCGCTGCACACGAGCATCGGTGAGCTGCAGCTGGCGATGATCGCCCTGGCGGCGGCGTTTCTGCACAAGGGCGAAGAGTTCAGCTCATTCATCAAGATGGGACGCACGCAGCTGCAGGACGCGGTGCCGATGACGCTCGGCCAGGAATTTTCCGCGTTCGCGCACACGATGCTCGAGGATGTCGACCGGCTTGGCGAGGCGCAGGCACTGATACGCGAGATAAACATGGGGGCGACCGCGATCGGCACCGGCATCAACGCTCCGCCCGGTTACGCGGAGAGCGTGCGCCGGCATCTCGCGCACATCACCGGCCTGCCTCTCATCACGGCGCCCGATCTCGTGGAAGCGACCGCGGATACGGGCGCCTTCGTTCAGCTGTCCGGCGTGCTGAAGAGATGCGCGGTAAAGCTGTCGAAGATCTGCAACGACCT
>DATLXE010000518.1:0-2947 GCA_035575795.1 Gemmatimonadaceae bacterium | reverse complement strand
CCGGTAGAAGAGGTCTTCGCGGAAGCGGCCTTCCGCGACCAGCTGTTCGAGATTGGCGTTGGTGGCGGCGATGACGCGCACGTCGACTTTGATCGGGTGCGGCTCCCCGAGTGGGTGGATCTCGTGGGTCTCGAGGAAGCGGAGGAGCTTGGGCTGTACGTCGATCGGAACGTCGGCGATTTCGTCCAGGAAGAGGGTGCCGCCTTCTGACGATCGGATCACGCCGACAAACGACGTGTCGGCGCCGGTGAATGCGCCGCGCCGGTAGCCGAACAGCTGGCTCTCGAGCATGTCCCGCGGCACGGCGGTGCAGTTGAAGGGGAGCATGATCTTGTCCGCGCGGTCGGAGGCGCGATGGATGGTGCGGGCGAGCATCTCCTTGCCCGTGCCGGTTTCGCCGGTCAGCAGCACGGATAAGGGGGTGGGCGCGATTTTTCGCGCGACGCTGACGATCTCGGCGATGGGTTCGGCGATCCAGATGCAGTCGGGATCGCCGTCCAGTGCGTCGGCGGGCCAGAGGGCCGCGCGCTGTTTTTCGTCGCGGCGGTAGCGATCGAGCGTCAGTGCCGTTGCGACGAGTTTCTTGATCGCGATAAAGGTGCACCGGCGCTCGAGATCGTCAGGAGGGTCAGCGACGATGTGCATCGTCTCGTCGCGATAGGTGCCGCATTCGATCGTGCCGGCGGCCACCTCTTTTCGCGCCGCCCGTGTGGCCTGCTGTTCGTCCCATCCCAGCGTCTCGAGGATGCGAACCGTCCGCTCGCCCCGCGTCACGAGCGCCGCCGACGCCACGCAGCCGGTGGACTCGAGCAGCGCAAAGGCCTCCCGGGCCAGGATGTGCGGGTAGGCCGCCAGCTCCAGCAGCGCCACCGCGCCGTCGAGGGTCGGCTGGCGCTCCTCTTCCCCGACGAGCCCAGAGAGAACAAGTTCTGCATCCACTTGAGAAGATCGATCTCCGATCGCTTGATAGAGCCTCAGCGACCGCTTGGCATGTCCCAAGGAATTGCCTGGATCCGAATTGCAGCTTCGAGCTAACCAAAAATTCCCAACAGTCGAGACCGGCCAGTCAGACCTGTCCTCTTCCAGGGGGATTTCACGAACACTAACTCTGGACCCCATCCCCGCGACCGCTAGGGCCCTTCGGATTTGAATGCTTGCTACTACAGGCCTTGCGCTCGAATCTGACCACGCTCGAAGAGCATCGTCCGCCGTGCGGATAGCATCCTCCCAGCGCCGCTGCCGATTCAGGATACGAATCTGAGTGTCTAACGCGGAAAGTACGTACCAAGGACCGACACCTGCTGAACTCGCGCAGTGTTCTGCAAGGAACACCGATGCATCTTGTAGTCTGCCCTCGGCGAGCAGGAGCTGCGCGTGGGTCTCAGACAAAGCAAAATCGTAGCTAGGTGACGAGAATCGTTGGCGACCTGCGAGAGCAAGGTAACCTTCCGCGTCACGTAGCCGCCCCATAACGACGCAAAAAAACGCGCAATTTGCCGCAGCTGCAACGACGCCCTTCGACCAACCACTTGTTTCCGCAAGTTCCGCTGCCTCTTTGGCGAGCGATAGTCCGACCTCCATGTCGCCCATCAACGATCGAGTCGACGATTCGTCAAGGGCGACGGCCGCAGCAATATAGGAGTTAGGGGAATCCGCGAGCGACCGGCGTGCCATCTCAAAATGCCTGAGGGCGCGCTCAAAGTGGCCTGCTCGCGCCTCCAGGCTGCCGAATGTGTGATGGATTTTCGCCAAGACAGCCGGATCTCCACATTGAAGCGCGGCCCGTCTAGCTCTTAGCGCCCCTACCCGGCTGACATCGAATACGCTTCGTTCACACTCGATTTCAAGAAGCAGAGCTTGGGACAATGCCGTATGGTGGCAGTCTCCTGCCTCTTTAGCCAACTCTACAGCCAATCGTGCTGTAGCTACCGCCTCGTCGTGCCCCCCGTCATCACGCCATTGCGCCGCACCAACCTGGGCACACCGCGAGCGATCAACCACAGTGCGGGCCCCGCCAAGAAAACGCTTAGCATCGTTTCTAGCTGTGGAGGTAAAACCACCAAAATACGCGACCTCAAGCGAAAGCACCGCGTCCGTGGGCCCGTGCGCCAAAGCCGCAGTCGCTTCCGCAAACCGGCCCAGCTTAAACGCTCTGTATGCGATGTCGTTACCCATACTGTTTCTCTCAGTGTACGGATGGAGGGGATTTAAACACGGAGACGATGACGGCAGTTTGTCGAGCCACTTCTACAAGCTGTTGCAGCGTACCTCCGTCTTCCGGCGATGATCCAATACCGATTTGCACCGTCTGTCGGCCTTGTGACACACCCACCTCAAGTTGCTCGATTGAACCTGAGACCCGTTCGGCAAGGGCCCGAGCCGTCCGCCTATCCGTCGCAGGCAGAACCGCGACGAATGCCGTTTCGCTATAGCGAATCAGAGCATCTCCAGGTCGAAGAGCCTTGCGCGCCGCGCCCACAATTAACGAGCGGAGTCGTTCGTCGGCGGGACTCCGGCGCTGAGAATCAACAATCAGGATTAGCGTGGAAACAGCGGCTTCGGTTTCGCGAAGTACATCGTGTGACCCCACGCCGCTCTGCACAAAAGTCGCGCTCAGTGATGCAGCCCTTTCTTCATCCCCCCCAATCGCACTATAGAAGGTGGGTGCAATCTGCTTTGCGACAGCTTCCACAATTCGTTGATGATCCTCGCGAAAAGCGTTGTGCAGCGTCGAGTAGATCGTGAGCACTCCGACGAGCTCGCCTTCGAAAAGTATGGGCGCACCCAAGCAACTATGTAGAGGGGGTCTAACAGGCTGCTGAAAAAGTGAGTGTCACACACGACTCCCTGCGCGAGGACGGTATGCCGGCGACCGGCGGATTGGTCGCTCTGCACGATGGCGCCGATCGCCGGAGCCCGTGCCGGCGATCACGCCGCCGCCCCCAGC
>DATLXE010000517.1:0-9870 GCA_035575795.1 Gemmatimonadaceae bacterium | reverse complement strand
GCGAGGAGGTGCGTGGCCAGAACGGTGAAGACTACGGCCGCCGCCGGGGACAGCAGCCAGGGTGCCTCGACAATGGCGGACACCCTCCCGGCGTCTCTCAGCATGACCCCCCAGCTTGCCGACGGTTCCGCAAAGCCCAGGCCGAGGAACGACAAGGTCGCTTCGGCGAGAATAAAGGCTGGAAACAGCAGGAACGCCTGCGTCGCGAGGTGACCCCTGGCGGCTGGCAGAAGGTGACGCAGCAAAATCCTCACTGGTCTCGCCCCTGCCGCGTACGCAGCTTCCACGTACTCGCGCTTTCGCTCCGCGCTCACGATGGCGCGGACTCCGCGCGCCGGCAACGGCCAGGACGCGCAGGCAAGCACCGTCACCATCGTCCAGAAAACGGCGGACGCGCTGAGCACCAACGGCATCGAGGCGCGTAACGTGACGACGACGTAGACAGCCGGGAGGATCACCACGAAGTCGGCGACGGCCATGATTGTGCGGTCGATCGCCCCGCCGGAGAATCCCGCGACCGCCCCCGCCAGCGCGCCGATCGCTAAAGTCAGAATGACGGCGAAGACCGCGACCGAGAGCGATAACCGTGCGCCGTGGATGATCCGGGACAATACGTCACGCCCGAGCGGGTCGGCCCCGAGGATGAACCAGACCGCGGGGTCGGCCGTCACTAACCGACCCTGCGCGAAGAAGCGGATCGGCGCGGGAGCCGCGACGTCGGCTGTGAACCGCCGTTCCAGCCGGTCCGTCACCCGTAATGGGTAGACGAATGGCCTGTGCAGACGCCCGTCTCTGATCATCCGCGCCCGGGTGGGAGGGGCGTTGGCGAGGTCCGCGTGCTGGGTGGACGGCGTATGCGGTGCCAGGACCGGGGCGCCGATCGCGACGGCGCCAAGCAGCGCCAGCATGGCAACGCCGGCCGATTGCGTGCGCGTCATCAGTCCGCCTCGCGGATTTTTGGATCCAGGCTGGCCAGCGCTAGGTCCGACGCCAGTACACCGCCCGCCAGGAGAACCGACGCTGCGGCCGCGCACCCGGCGGCCAGAAACACATCGCGGCCGAGAAGGGCTTCGTACATCAGGTCCCCCATCCCGGGCCAGGACATCACGATCTCCACGACAAAAGATCCACTCAGGACCGATCCAACGACGATCCCCAGGACCGCGAGAACGGGGGGAAGCGAGAGGCGGAATGCGTGATTCCACAGCGCCCGGCGCCGCGAAATCCCTCGTGCCAGCACGGCCTGGACACACGGCTCGCGCAGCGCATCGGCGACCGCACGGGCCTGCAAGCGCTCGATGGTGGCGGCAATCGGCAGCGCGAGTGCCAGCGCAGGCAGCAGGAGGGATGCGCCTGTGATGCCGATCTGCGACAGGACGGTTGCATCCTGCGGTATCTGGAGTCCACCGGCCGGCAGCCATCCGGTTCGGGCCGCGATCAGCAGCAGGACCAGCGAGGTGATGAGCGACGGGACCGAGATGAGGAGCATCGAGATGGCGCGAACACCGTGAGCCCACCAGCGGTCGGGGCGCGCGCCACCCGCGACACCGAGCGGTATGCCGACGATCACGGCGACGAGAAGCGCCGAAGCGCCGAGGAGCAGAGTGGACGGCACGCGCTCCGCGAGCAGCATCGAGACGGGGCGCTTGAATCGGGTCGACTCTCCGAGATCCAGCACCAGCGCGCGCCGGAGCCACGTGGCGTACAGCTCGGCATACGGGCGATCCAGCCCCAGGCGCGCGCGCTCGGCCCTGGCGACCGTGGGATCCATGTCGAAGCCGGTGAACGCGTCCCCCGGCGCCAGGTGTACCGTCGTCAGTGCCGCCGAAGACACGACGAGCACCAGCGCGGCGGCACGGGCGCTCCGGCGGAGCAGGAAGACGGGAAGCGCGGACAGGGACAACACGAGCACTGTTTCGGCCCGAGAGGCGACGGGCGTTACGGGTCAGCGGGAAACGGCGCGGAGTGTGTCGGCGCTCCACAGCAGCTGGGGAATCTGAAGCGCAGGCTGTGGATTGGCCACGCGGCTGCTGAGGGCGAGCGTGACGCGAGGGGCTACGAAGTAGATCGCCGGGAGCTCCTCTCCGAAAATCTTCTGCACCTCCGCGAAGAGTTGCTGACGCTCGGACAGCGTCGGGGCGGCCTCCTGGCGCCGCATCAACGCATCGATGCGTCCTTCCCATTCCGTCGCGGGTGTCTTCTGCGCGGGGTTCCAGACATGGAAGGGGCCGCTGCTGAACCAGAAGTCCGACCAGCCGATCGTAGGATCCGTCGAGCTCGCCTGCACGCCAAAGTAGATGCTGTCGTACTCCCCGGTGAGCCACCGCTGCCGAATCGAACCGGGATCGACGGCCGACACATCGACCGCGATGCCCACCTGGCGCAGTTGCTCCTGGATCACGGCGGCGGTGCGCTCGCGGACCGTGTGACCGCTCTGCGTGAGCAGAGAAAAGCGCAGGCGCTCACCACGACTATCTTCGATCAACCCGTCGCCATCCCGGTCGGTCAGGCCGATGGAGGACAGGAGTGCCCGCGCCCGAGCGCGGTCGAATGCATACACGGGGGCGGCACTGGAGTACCACGTCTTGTTGCCGGGCGTGATCGGTCCGGAGATGGGAACGGCGGCTCCGAGATACACGGTGTTGACGATGGCGTCCCGGTCGACGGCGTGCGCGATGGCTTGCCGGAAGGCCTTCTGACGAAAGAACGCGGCCCGCGTGGCAGACGACTCACCGAGGTTGAACCAGAGCACGTTGGGATCGAGCCCGATCCCGACGTCAAGGAGACGCACGCGTCCCTGGTCGCTCGCCCGGCGGAAGGCGGCATAGTCGTCGGGCCTGATGTCGCCGTTCGACATGAGATCGATGTCACCCGACTCCATGCGCACGGCCTCGGTATTCTGGTCGGTCACGATCGAAACGGTCAGCCGGTCGAGGTACGGGAGCTGCTCTCCGGTCCCGTCGCGCCGCCAGTAGTGCGGGTTCCGCGCGAACACGAGCCGTTGACCGGTGACGTGCTCGGTCAGCACGAACGGCCCGAGCCCGACGACCTCGGAGAGCGCGGTGCCGACACGCCATGCCTCGGCAAAGCGCCCTGCGTCGAGCGCCGGTTCCAATTTGTGCCGAGGGAGAATGGCCAGGTTGTCGAGCAGTCGCAACCCCGGCGCATACGGAGCGGGCAGCCGCACGATCACCGTCGAGGCGTCGGGGGCTTCGAACGCCAGCGGCCTCCCGCCGATGTGCATTGCCGGCGCGAGCACGCTGTTCACGCGTGGATCGTAGAGCGCCCTGGCGGTGAAGAGGACGTCGGCTGACGAGAACGGGGTGCCGTCCGAGAACCGAACGCCGGGCCGCAGCTTCAGCGTGTACGTGAGGGCGTCGGCGGACGTGATCCAGCTTTCAGCGAGCGCGGGTTCGAGTTCGTCGGTTCCGCGGTTGATGCGAACGAGCCGCGCGTGCGACAGGAGGGACACCAGGTCCGCGGCCGCCGTGGCGTCCACGTACCGGTTGTAACCGGTGGGTTCACTGCGGAGCGAGGCGACCAGCGATCCTCCACCGGCCCGCGCGGGGACCGCTGCATGTCTGGAGGGTTGCCGACTGAAAATGAACGCTCCCAGGCCAATGACCGCCACGACCAGGAAGCACAGCGCGAGTTTTACTGGCTTGGTCACAAATGAACCTCCCGGCCAATAAGTTGGCCGGTTTCTTCAACCCACAGGATTATCAGGGGTTTTGACCGGGTAGTTCATACCCTTTCGTATTGTCACCGGGTAAAAGCCAACCGATTGGCTCTATTCCGCTTGCGCGAGGAGTGGGATCGAGGGCTCATCGTAGTGCACTGCAGGGTCCCGCACCAACAAACGGGACCATCGTGTCATGCCGTGGCGCTCGGAGTACCGGTGGGAGTGGTCAACTCGTGGACGCGCCGGCCCTTGGCACTGCCTGTGCCTTAGGGCTGTCGTCGATTCCCCACAACCTAACCCGGGACGGAACCAATGGCCGATTACGTGCGTACGCCCCTCACGCTGTCAGCAGGAACCACATGGACCAGGACGATCGTCGTCGCCGTTGTAATGGCGTTCATCGGGGTGGCGCCCGCAGATGCCGACGGGCATCGTGCCAGGCTCTCCCGTGATCTGGAAGCGAGACTTCAGCAGCCCTCGAGCGGTCCCATCAACGCCATCCTCACAGCGGACGCCGCCGACATCGAGGCGATTGCCGCCCGCCATGGCGCACGGATCACGAAGCGTCTGAAGAGGAGCGCGGTCCTCGGCGTGACCCGCGAGCAGCTGGTCGCGCTGAGCCAGGATCCGGCGGTTGATCACCTGTCCGGCGACAGCACGGTGCATCGCATGATGGCGGTCACGACCATGTCCACGGGAGCCGATCAGGTGTGGAGTGGACTGGGCGATCTTCCCGGATTCAACGGGGCGGGCGTGGGGGTTGCGATCATCGACTCGGGGATCGCCCATCACCAGGCGCTCAAGGGGCGCGTCGTCGCGGCGGTCGACTTCACGGGCGGCAGGAACGGAGACGAGTACGGCCACGGCACGCATGTCGGGTCCATCGTCGCGGGCATCGGGGATGCGGCCTCTGCGGGGGTGGCGCCTGGCGCGCATTTGGTGTCGCTGCGGGTGCTCGGCAAGAACGGCACCGGCGACACGAGCGATGTCATCGCGGCGATCGACTGGGCGGTGGAGCATCGCGCGCGGTATGGGCTGCGAGTCATCAACCTGTCGCTTGGGCATCCGGTGTTTGAATCCTACCGGGACGATCCGTTGTGCCAGGCCGTGCAACGGGCCGTCGACGCCGGCCTCGTCGTCGTGGCCGCCGCCGGCAACTTTGGCAAGATGCCGGACGGCCGCCCCGTTGTGGGAGGGATCGTGTCGCCGGGGAACTCTCCGGCGGCCACTACGGTCGGTGCGCTGAATACCAAGGGGACCGTGTTCCGCTCCGATGACGTCGTGGCGAGCTACAGCTCGCGGGGGTTGACCCATATCGATGGCGTGTTGAAGCCGGAGCTTGCGGCGCCAGGCAACCGGATCATTGCGGCGGCGGCGCACGGCTCGACGCTCGTGGACGAGTACCCGGAGCGGGTTGTCAGCGGGAACGGTTCGCACGCGCAAATCGAGTTGAGCGGCACGAGCATGGCGGCCGCGGTGGTGTCCGGCGCGGCGGCGCTGCTGCTGGAGGCCCGACCGGAACTGACGCCGGCCGATGTGAAGCTCGCGCTGCAGCTCACGAGTGGGCGCGTGTCGGGCGCGGGTTTAATCGAAGCAGGGGCCGGAGCGCTGAATGCGGCGGGAGCCGTCCAACTGGTGCGGGGGCTGAACGCGGCGGTCACAGTGGGAGGAGAGGCCCTGGCCCCCAGTGGCCTTTCTTTTAACAACACGAGTTCCTCGACGGTTCTTTCAGTCCCCCTGAAAGCCAACATCTTGGTGTGGGGCAACCAGCGGGAAGATCAATCCGCAGGCAACATCCTGGTATGGGGCAACATCCTCGTATGGGGCAACATTCTGGTATGGGGCAACGAGTTCGTGATCGCAGACATCCTCGTGTGGGGAAATGCGGTCACCAATGACAATCTGGCCTGGGGAAACATCCTTGTGTGGGGAAATATCACAACGGAAGCGAACATTCTCGTTTGGGGTAATTCCATTGTCGTTGACCCGTAAATTCTTGATGCTGACTTCCAACGCTTCCATAGCCTACCGATTAGGAGATAGTATGACGATCATTGCCTGGGGCGCGTAGGTGCTCTTTGAGGAGTGCCACAGCCTAAATCGCTGTGGCACTTGGCCTTCTCGGCCTTGTATCCATTACTTGGTCGGAGGCGGATTCTTGTTATGACCCAGCCTGTTCTACCTTGGTGGGGACGCGTCTACGTCTTGGTCATCGCCGCGCTTGGAATGGTAATTCTTGGCCACTCCGCATATTCGCTGTACGCCGCGCCGATCGGGTGGAATTGGTTCGTCCTCGCGCTTCTGACGCTACTCACCGGCTTGGCCACGGTCAAACTGCCCTCAGTACCTGCCACGATATCCATTTCAGAAACATTCGTCTTTACGTCTGCGCTATTGTACGGGCCTGCGGCCGGAGCACTGACTGTGGCTCTAGACGCCCTCGCGATCTCTTTGTCGCTAGCGCGTAAGGGACACCCGGCGTACAGGATCGTTTTTAACATCTTCGCACTGCCCGCAGCCCTTTGGCTTGCAGCAAGCCTGTTTTTCTGGATCGCTAAGCTCCCCCCGCTCTCTACTCTCAACCCCAGCCAAGCAATTGACGTTGGTCAACTGTTGAAGCCTTTGGTCTTGTTCACTGCGTGTTATTTCGGCCTGAATAGTTGGCTCATTGCCTTCGCTATTGCCATTGAGACTCGGACTTCTCCATTACAAGTGTGGAAACACAACTTCGCATGGCTCTCTCTTAATTATTTCGGGGGGGCGTCAGTCGCGGCCTTGTTGGTTACGTATACCAGAGAAGTAGACTACCGGTTCTTGGTCATCGTTTTACCTCTCCTTGCAATTCTCTATTTTACTTTCTCTACAAGCATGGGTCGAGTGTCAGATACGAATAAACACCTCGCCGAACTAAACGCGCTCTACATGTCTACTATCGAAACGCTTGCGATGGCTATCGATGCGAAAGACCAAATTACACACGGCCACATTAGGCGAGTTCAGCGGTACGCCGTAGCCTTGGCAAGAGCCGTTGGGGTCAAAGACGCTATGCTCATTCGTGCGATCGAAGCAGCGTCGCTGCTGCACGATATGGGCAAGCTTGCTGTCCCAGAATACATCCTTAACAAACCTGGCGCGCTGACTCCAGCCGAATTTGACAAGATGAAACTGCATGCGAGCGTAGGGGCCGATATATTATCTGCAATCGATTTCCCCTACCCAGTCGTGCCCATCGTTCGCCACCATCACGAGAGCTGGGACGGATCCGGCTACCCTGACGGGCTACGGGGAACGGACATTCCCCTTGGCGCGCGCATCCTATCGGTTGTAGATTGCTTTGACGCCTTAACGTCTGATCGTCCGTACCGCCCGCGGTTGCCACAATCGGAGGCCTTGGCGATCCTTCGCGATCGTCGCGGTTCCATGTACGACCCGATAGTCGTCGATACCTTCATGACGATCCACGCTGACACTTCCACTGCGGTGAGTACTGGCGCTCCGGTCTCGCAAGATGGGTTCTCTGCCATAACACAAAGTTTGAACAGTGGACGGTCGGCTTCGAAGAAGCGGCTTGAGGAGATAAACGCAAGCACCGGAGAGACTCTGGCTCTTTTAGAGCTGGCTACGGAGTTGTCCCGGCGACCAACCATCGAAGACGCCGCCTCTGCGGCATCAGTCCACTTGCGCAGAATGGTTCCCGCCTCAACGTGCGTGTTCTATTTATACGACGGAACTGCAGATGAGTTGAGAGGCGTTCATGCCGCCGGCGAACACTCAGCCCATTTCGTCTCGTTGCGCATTCCGCGCGGGCAGAGACTGACCGGGTGGGTGGCTGCGAACAGGCAGTCCGTCAGAAATTCCGACCCAATTCTCGACATCGGTGACTCGGCCCGCGATCTTAGGCCCCCGTTACATAGTTGCTTGGGTGCGCCCATGCTTCTCGAGGACGAGCTAGTCGGAGTGCTCACGATCTACTCCACGCTGCACGACGCTTTTCGCGAGGATCATCAACGAATTGTGGAAGCTGTCGCAAAGCAGATTGCACCCACATTCTATGGTGCGATTGGGCCGGATGAAGAACGTGCTGCAGCACTAAGCGCGACTTTTGTGCAGAGCGGCGGGGGGTCCCACGATGTCGTTCGCGAAACCGAAGCAACTGTTTCCACGCTAATCCTGATTGTTGATCCCCAGCGCGGGAGTCTCGCCGACGAACAACTCCGCTCGTTAATTGTGGGCGCGGCGCGCAAGGCTCTTCGACCTGGAGATGCTCTGATTCGCTACAGCGAAACGGCATTCGTCGCGGTTCTGCCTGCGACGGATAGGCGGACGGCTGGGGCCCTTGCCGAACGGGTCTCAGGTTCAATCGAGCAACTCGAGGTGGGTCGGCCACAAGGCCGACTGACGGTACAAATCGGTATTGGATCAGCGCCGGAAGACGGAGTTACGCTGCAACATCTTGTAGAAGTGGCTCGCCAAACTGCCGTCATAGTCTCCGTATTTGAATCCCCTCCATCCGTACACTGAGAGAACCAGTATGGGTAACGACATCGCCTACGGAGCGTTTAAGCTAGGCCACTTTGCGGAAGCGACTGCGGCTTTGGCGCACGGACCCACGGACGCAGTGCTTTCGCTTGAGGTCGCGTATTTTTGTGGTTACGGCCACAGCTAGACACGATGCTAAGCGTTTTCTTGGCGGTGCACGCACCGTGGTTGATCGCTCGAGGTGTGCCCAGGTTGGTGCGGCGCAGTGGCGTGATGACGGGGGGTATGACGAGGCGGTAGCTACAGCGCGATTGGCTGTAGAGTTGGCTAAAGAGGCAGCAGACTGTCACCATATTGCATTGTCCCAAGCTCTGCTTCTTGAAATCGAGTGTGAACGGAGCGTATTCGATGTCAGCCGGGTAGGGGCGCTAAGAGCTAGACGGGCCGCGCTTCAATGTGGAGATCCGGCTGTCTTGGCAAAAGTTCATCACACATTCGGAAGCCTGGAGGCGCGAGCAGGCCACTTCGAGCGCGCCCTCAGGCATTTTGAGATGGCACGCCGGTCGCTCGCGGATTCCCCTAACTCGTATATTGCTGCGGCCGTCGCCCTTGACGAATCGTCGACTCGATCGTTGATGGGCGACATGGAGGTCGGACTATCGCTCGCCAAGGAGGCAGCGGAACTCGCGGAAACAAGTGGCTGGTCGAAGGGCGTCGTTGCATCTGCGGCAAATTGCGCGTTTTTTTGCGTCGTTATGGGGCGGCTGCGTGACGCGGAAGGTTATCTTGCTCTCGCAGGTCGTCAACGATTCTCGTCATCAAGCTACGATTTTGCTTTGTCTGAGACCCACGCGCAGCTCCTGCTCGCCGAGGGTAGGCTTCATGAGGCATCGGTGCTCCTTGCGGAACACTGCGCGAGTTCATCAGGTGTCGCTCCTTGGTACGTACTTTCCGCGTTAGACACTCAGATTCGTATCCTGAATCGGCAGCGGCGCTGGAAGGATGCTATCCGCACGGCCGACGACGCTCTTCGAGCGTGGTCGGATTCGAGCGCAAGGCCCGTAGTAGCAAGCATTCAAATCCGAAGGGCCCTCGCGGTCGCGGGGATGGGGTCCAGAGTGAGTGTTTGTGAAATTCCTCTGGAAGAGGACAGGTCTGACTGGCCGGTCTCGACTGTTGGTAATTTTTGGCTAGCTCGAAGCTGCAATTCGGATCCAGGCAGTTCCTTGGGACATGCTAAGCGGTCGCTGAGGCTTTATCAAGCGATTGGAGATCGATCTTCTCAAAGGGATGCAGAACTTGTTCTCTCTGGGCTCGTCGGGGAAGAGGAGCGCCAGCCGACCCTCGACGGCGCGGTTGCGCTGCTGGAGCTGGCGGCTTACCCGCACATCCTGGCACGGGAGGCCTTTGCGCTGCTCGAGTCCACCGGATGCGTGGCGTCGGCGGCGCTCGTGGCGCGGGGCGGGCGGACGGTTCGCATCCTCGAGACGCTGGGATGGGACGAACAGCAGGCCACACGGGCGGCGCGAAAAGAGGTGGCCACCGGCACGATCGAATGCGGCACCTATCGCGACGAGACGTTACACATCGTCGCTGACCCTCCTGACGATCTCGAGCGCCGGTGCACCTTTATCGCGATCAAGAAGCTGGTCGCCACCGCGCTGACCCTGGATCGCTACCGTCGCGACGAAAAACAGCGCGCGGCCCTC
>DATLXE010000516.1:0-1570 GCA_035575795.1 Gemmatimonadaceae bacterium | reverse complement strand
ACCGCGATGATGGGGTTACCACCGGACCGCTACGACAAACCGGGCGCAGGCTGGAGCCTCTACGACAGGCTCTTGCAGCGGATCGCCGCCTCGCCGGGCGTTCAGGCAGTGGCCTTGTCGAGCGGCGCGCCGTTTGGCGGAGGCAACACCGGGATGCCGATCAATGCCGTTGGCGACACCCGTCTCGGATCCGCATCGCTGCAAAGTGACTGGCGGATGGTCAGTCCTGATTATTTCCGCGCCATGCGGATTCCACTCCTCAAGGGGCGTTATTTTTCGTCGTCTACAGGAGGCGAAGACGACAAGGCGCTCATCGTCAGCGCCGAAATGGCGCGTCGGATCTGGGGGGATGACGATCCGGTCCGACGGCAGATCAAGGCCGGACCAAACGGTGTCTACACGGTCGTTGGCGTCGTCGGCAACGTCAGGAATCTAGACCTCTCCCTCACGCCGGCTCCCACGATGTACCTCCCGGCGACGAAGTATCTCTGGGCGTCGATGACCGTCATCGTGCGGGCGCCGGAGAGCGCGCAGCCCGCCGTCGCGATGCGATCCGCGCTGCGCGAGCTCGATCCGCAGCTTGCGCTGTTCAACGTCCGTCAGATGGAGGACCTCATCAGTCAGAGCGCGGCGCAGCCACGGCTCAACGCGTCGCTCGTCGCCCTGTTCGCCGTCGTCGCGGCGCTGCTCGCGGCCATCGCTATTTATGGGGTGCTGGCGTATCTCGTCTCGCAGCGCACGCAGGAGATCGGTATCCGGATGGCACTCGGCGCCAGCCGTCCGGCCGTGCTGCGCCTCTTCCTCGCCAGGGGCCTGTGGCTGGCGGTCGGAGGTTTGATCGTGGGGGTGGCCGGCTCGATCGCTGTCGGACGCTGGGTGGGCTCGATGCTCTTCGAGATGCGCGCCAGGGATCCCTGGACCATCGGGGCAGCCGTCACAACCGTCGCCGTCGTCGCCATCGTGGCGAGCTACATTCCGGCCCGGCGCGCGACGAGAGTGGATCCGCTGACCGCGCTGCGTTCGGAGTAACGCCCGACCTGAAGGTCGGGCCTACGGCCGATCACCCGTGTAGGCCCGGCCTTCAGGCTGGGCGTCCGCCGATCAACCCCTGGTAGGCCCGGCCTTCAGGCCGGGCGTCCGGCCGATCACCCCTGTAGGCCCGGCCTTCAGGCCGGGCGTGCCCGAATCACGTGACCGATCGCCACGCGGCGTTGATCCTCGCGTAGAGCAACTGGTCCTTCGACTCGCCGTACTTCACGCTGCTCGAGCGCAGCCTGCCCTCCTGCGTGTAGCCGGCCTTCTCAAGCACGCGAGCGGAGCCCCTGTTATCGGCGAAGGGCAGCGCGAACAGGCGCAGGAAATTGAGATCCGTGAATGCGTGAGCGGTTGCGAGCGTCAGCGCTTCGGTCACGATGCCGCGTCCCCACAGTTCCTCTCCCAGCCAGTAACCGATCTCCGCTGAAAAACGCTCGACGTCACGACCCGGGACATACCCGATGGCGCCGACCGCCTCACCCTCGACGTCGATCGCCATGTTGGTCGGATCATCGGCACTGGTCGCCCGCTTCAG
>DATLXE010000515.1:0-1892 GCA_035575795.1 Gemmatimonadaceae bacterium | reverse complement strand
GGCGCGCGCAGCACCGGACAGCAGTTCCTCGGGACGATGTTCGGCGATCACGTGAAAACCGGCATCGGGACGATGCTGAACACCGGTACCGTGCTCGGCACGGGCGCCAATGTGTTCGGGAGCGTGATGCCGCCCAAGGCGGTCGCGCCTTTCGCCTGGGGAGACAAGGCGCCATACGACACCTTCGATCTCGACAAGTTTCTGACAGTGGCGGAGCGGGTCATGGAGCGGCGCCATGTCAAGCTGAGCGAGCGCGGGCGGCGGCTCCTCGCCGAAGCACACCGGCGGCGGTGGAGCGCGTAGTTGAATCTCTGGGTGCTGGGCAGCGGAAGCGGTGGTAACGCCGTGCTCGTCGAGACGGGTACATCGAGGATACTCGTGGATGCGGGGTTCGCTCCGCGCGTTCTGAAACAGCGGCTGGCAACGACTGGAGTCGCGCCGGAATCGATCGAGGCAGTGATCGTCACCCACGAGCACAACGATCACGCAAAGGGCGTCGCGGCGGCGGCGCGCAAGTGGGGCTGGAAAGTTGTCTCAACGGCGGGCACGCGCATGATGTGCCCCGACTGGGGTGACCTCGACATGATTCTGACCCCGCGCCAGAGCTCGATCGTCGTCGGCGGCTTTCAGGTGGACATGTTCCCCGTTTCGCACGACGCCAACGAGCCGGTCGCGGTGGTGCTGACATCGCTCGCTTCAGGCGCCCGCGCCGGAGTCGCGTACGACCTCGGCTACGTCACGGAGAGTCTCACGCGCTCGATGAAGCACCTCGACGTGCTGGTGCTGGAAGCGAATCACGACGAAGGGATGCTTCGCACCGGTCCATATCCACCGTCAGTGCGCAATCGCATCGGTGGCCGTCTCGGGCACCTGAGCAACAGAGCGGCCGCGCGGCTCGCCTCGGACAGCACGCACGCGGACCTCAACAACATCGTGCTTGCCCATTTGAGTGAGTCGTGCAACGATGCGCGGACGGCGCTGAAAACGGTCGGAGAGGAGCTGCGGAGGTCGCGGTTCAGGGGGCGCGTTACCGCGGCGCCCCAGGATGCTGTTGTCGGGCCGTTCGTGGCGGGACGAGGCCCCGGGCAGTCGCTGCCTCTTCAGTTGGGGCTCGGGATTTAACCGGAACAGTCTCAGAGTAGTCCGCCCGCAGCGCAAAGCGTCAAGCGCAAAGCGGGCAGCATGGCAGTTCTCCGTGGCCGTTACCTAGCGCCCCTCGACATCGCGCTCACCGGGAATCTTTCGGCCGGCTCTTCCCTCCCCCGGATGCGCCTGCGCTTCATGGAAGCGCTCGCCCTTGAGACGAATGCCGGCGACAAAGGACTCGTACTCGGTGTCGGAGAGCTCGTCGGCGATCCCGGGTATCAGTCCCTTGACGATGGTGACGCGCTCGGCGAGCGTGAGCTCATTCACCTCGGTCACCAGCTTGCGCAGGCGCGGGTGGTTCATCCACTCTGTTTCCTTGCTGGTGGTCATCGACTCTCCTCGACTCGTTCGAGCGACAGGATTCAGGTTCGCGCTGGAAATGTAGCCAATCGGAGAGTGATGCCAACACGCAGGGCGGGCGAGACGAAGCTGCGGAGCACGGACCAGGGGATACTGCGTGCCCGGCCAGGCCGTCCGCGCCGCGCGACGCGGCCCGGACTGCACCCGCTCCTTCTCGGAGAGAAGCGCGACGGGTTGTTGCTGATCCCAGACTCGTACCGCTCGGACAAGCCGGCGCCGCTGGTGGTGATGCTGCACGGTGCGGGCGGGAACGCGCACGACGCGCTCAATCCGCTGCGGCGTCTCGCCGAGGAGCGTGGGCTGGTGCTGCTGGCGCCTGAATCGCGCGGGTTGACCTGGGATATCATCGAGGGAAAGCTCGGTCCCGATGTCGACTTTCTCGACCA
>DATLXE010000514.1:0-2404 GCA_035575795.1 Gemmatimonadaceae bacterium | reverse complement strand
CAGCGTGTCTTCGCCGCGCCTCCGCCCCTCCATCAGGAACTGGAGCGCCAGCGTCGTCTTGCCCGTCCCCGGCTCGCCTTCGAGCAGGTGCAGGCGCTTGGCGGGGAGACCTCCATGCAGCAACTGGTCAAGGCCGGCGATGCCTGTGGATGCGCGTTCGTCGTCGACGGGGATGGTGGGCGCTGCTGACATCAGGTTCCTCCGGTTGGCCCGAGACAGCTCATGCGTATTTCGGGGTCAACATGTCATCGTATGACGCCTGCAGGGTGGAGTCGAGTGAAAGGGAAGGATGTGGCGCTCGGGAGAAGCAGGGGCGGGCGGCGATCCGTGGGACCGCCGCCGTCGTGACTAGAAGCGGTAGCTGAGGCCGAAGCGGACTGCCTGGAACTCGAACTTCTCGCTGCGCTGAAAGTCCGTGCCCCCCGCATTGACGAGGATGAAGGCGTTGGTCGCCGGAGCCGGCCCCTTGGTACGGATACCGGACTCTTCACGATTATCGAGGCTCGTGAACAGATACTCGCCGGTCAGGCTCCAGCGCCCACCGAACCTGACCTCGAGGCCGCCGCCCGCCTGATAGCCCCAGACGCGCTCGCTCGAACCCTCGTCATCATCGTCGTCATCCGCCTCGTCATCGGTGGGAACGAACGTGTTGACGAGGTTGCTGGTCGTGAACCGCTGGTCGATGTCGCCCAGGGCCGGGCCGCCGGTGCCGTACACGAGCAGGCGATCGTTGCCGAAACCGATCCGTCCGCGGAGGCCGGCCACATGGTTCACTTCCCTCGTGAACGAGTAGAAGGCGGGGGTGATGCTGAAGGCGGTCACGTGGTCGATGACGTCGGTCTTCGACACGTCCACCAGCGCGCCTACGACGAGGCGACCGAACTGCCGGTCGTAGCCGATGCGCCCGCCGAAGTCGATACCATCTTCGTCTTCCGTGCAGCCGCCCGAGGCCATGGCGCCCACCGCGAGGCCGCCGCAGAAGCCGGTCGTGAACGCGTCCGCGCCGGCGGCATTGCGCACGGTATCGCCGAATGTGCCGTCGAGGTTGGCGTCGAACTGACTGTTTCCGACGCATCCTTTTTCTGAAACCCGGCGCCGATGGATCCGCCGACGTACAAGCCCGTCCAGTTCTGCGCCGCCGCCTGGCTGGCATCTCCAAGCATGACGACCGCGCACACCGCTGCCACTGCAACAAATCTCATTACCCCTCCAAATGGTGCCGTCAGCCGGACCGGTGCGGCCGTTCTTCTTCAGGTCCTACGTGTCTGCACGGCTTTCGGATTGAGATCGGCAGATTGCGGCCCGGATCTACCTCGGCAGTCGGGCACTCCCGGCGTATGGCCTGCGATGTTCGCCATGTCAGAGACACATGCGCGAGGCCTCGAGCGGTCAGCCGACGTGCGGGGTGTTGGACGGATTGATGATGCTGATGACGTAATCCTGGAAATTCTTCGCGACGCGCGAGACAAACGCAACGCCCACCGCCTAGGGTCTTGGTCTCTCCGTCTTTTGTTGTCTCGTCGTCCTCGAGCGTGCGCTCGAGCTCCTCGGCCAGCTGACCCACGTCGGTACTCTTGATGAGCTCGCGGAACTTTTCGGACTCGATCGTGTCGCGCAACCCGTGGTGGTCGCAGAACTCCCTGAGCATCTTCAGCACGAGGGTCATCTCCTGCTCGGCCAGCAGGTTCACCTGCAGGTCCAGATGCGCGCGGTGGTCCTCTTCCTTCGTCATCCGCTTCTGGCTCGCCAGCACGAACAGCGTCAGGAAGATGGCCTCCAGGCTGACGACGGCGGTGAGCAGATCGAAAGGGAAGGGATCGAAGGGTGTGATGGGCAGTACTCGCACGTTCGCGAGGATCCAGATCGCGAACCAGGCAATATGCCAGGCCACCGTCGACTCCCGGCCGGCAAACGACGACACGCTGTCGCTGACGCGCTGCGCGACGGTCCGGCGCCGGGACGTGTCTTCCTTGATCCGGGCGACCGCACGGATGTTGTCGTCCGCGACGGTGCCCGTTTCAGGATTCTGTTTTTCAGCAGGGGGCATCGGAGAAACCCTGGGATCTCTCGCGTCGGGGGCTATCGACGCCTCGACGGTTTTTTCTTTTTCGCGGGTGCGACCTTGGATTTCTTCTTCGGCGAGCGGACATCTTGCCCGTCGGCGTGCGCCGCGTCTGCGGCTTCCTCGTTGATCCCGCCTTCCGCGAGCGATGACAGCTTCTCGTCGGCGGCCTTTTCTTCGTTGAGGTTCTGCTGCAACAGATTGGCGGCTTCCCTGTGGCCCATCGACGTCGCCCAGGCCACGAGCGTGCCGTAGGCCGCCATCTCGTAATGCTCGACGCGCTGTGCGGCGGCTATCAGGCAGGCATCCATGGTCGTGTCATCGAAGTCTTCTTCCATGACG
>DATLXE010000513.1:0-1671 GCA_035575795.1 Gemmatimonadaceae bacterium | reverse complement strand
TGCGAGTGACCTCGCTCAGGCCAAGCTGGTGGATCTCCTCCGCGGTCATATCGGTCGTCGTCGAATATGCGAGGCGCTCCTTGTAGAAATCCACCCCCTTCGGCAGGGCGCCGGCGCCTCGTGCCTCCGCATCGGCGTTCTTCATGTCCTGTTCGAACCAGGCAATGAGCGCGTCGTAGGACGGCTTGAACCTCTCGAGCAGCGCCTGGCGTGCCGCGGTACGAAGCCGCTCCGCTTGCGACTGGTCGATCTTCCCGCCCTTCAGCAGCGCATCGATCTCTGACTGTGCGTCGGCCCAGACCGGGGCGTCACCCTCGCCGCCGAACGGCGCGCCGGTGACGAGTCCCCGCGCCTGCGCAATGACACCTTCATACGCGAACCGCGGCGGGCGCACCCCGTCTTTGGCGGCCGCCTGGGCCCGCACGAGGAGCTGATCGACGCCGCGCGCGATCCCGCCGATGCGCGAGATGTAGGCGGTCATGTCACCCGGCTGCTCGACCTTGTGGATGGCGATGAGGAACTGCGGCAGCCCTGCCTGTGGCCCCTGCATCTGGGTGAAGACGTACACGTGCCGGCGCAACGTGTGGGTGCGCTCGGTGGCCTCGAGCTCGTAGTTCCAGATGTCGTACGACATCTTTCCCTCTGGCGTAAGCCGCTCGTAGTCGAACGCCTTCTTCATCTCGGCCGTCACCTTGCGCCGCCAGGCCAGTTGCGTGTCCTCGGCCGCCTCGGAGAACTCGTCGATCTTGTCGTAGTCCTCCTTCAGCCCGAGGATCGTCTTCTGCATGGGGCTGAAGGCGAGCTGCTCCTGCCAGCGGGCGGCGAACCATTGATTCAGCCGCGTCGTCTCGGTTTCGCTCCCCTGGGCAGCGGCCGCCGGATGTTCGCTCGTCGGGCCGAGGCACACGAGAGCCGCGGAAAGAATCAGAAGGCTGGTAAATCTGCGCATTGGAACATCCTACCCCGGCCGCTTCCCCGGCGGGGTCCGTCGGCATCCATCGGTCTTACTGAAGTGGGAAGACTGGGCAGTGTCTCGCCGCTGAGCCCTCGTATAATCAAAGGTCCAGGTCGGCATAATTTCCAGCACAAGGAGCGTTTCGTGAACGACACCGAAGACTTCGCCGCCATGTTCGAGGCGTCGCTCCAAGCGAAGCGCGTCAGGCAGGGGGAGACGATCGAAGGCACGATCGTCGCGATCGGTCCGGAAGTGGCCTTCATCGACGTCGGCGGCAAAGGGGAGGCCACGATCGAGGTCTCCGAACTGAAAGACGCCGAGGGGGACATCGACGTCTCCGTCGGTGATCGCATCCAGGCTGTCGTCGTGTCCACGACCGGGGGCCTGACGCTCTCGCGCAAGCTCGCGCGCGGCGCCGCAACCGCGCGGCAACTGGAGGACGCGTTCCGCAGCGGTCTCCCGGTCGAAGGACGCGTCGAGAAAGAAGTGAAGGGGGGCTACGACGTGCGCATGGGCGGCCAGCGCGCCTTCTGCCCGTTCTCGCAGATCGACACGGTGCGCGGCACGGACCCCGCGACGCACGCAGGCAAGGTCTACACCTTCCGCATCACCGAGTTCGGAGAAAGCGGCAGGAACGTCGTCGTCTCGCGGCGCTCACTCCTCGAAGACGAACAGCGCGAGACGGCTGTCGAAGTGAAGAAGTCGATCGTCGTCGG
>DATLXE010000512.1:0-1853 GCA_035575795.1 Gemmatimonadaceae bacterium | reverse complement strand
GTCTGTGAAGCTCCTGTCTTCTCATCCCCGCCGGGAATTCCGGGAGGGCAGGCGGCCGGGCCAACCACATCGGCGGCACCGTTAAAGGCCACACAGCCGGATGCGCTGGGATTGCGCTGAATGGTCAGAACAGTGTTCACGGTGCCCAGGCCCGCGCCGCCAAGGGTTAGCGGCCCGATGAAGGTGAGATCGGCATGAACCGTCACAACCAACCCGACCGCGAGCAGCACCGACAGGGAGAAATACAGACGCCTCATGAACACACTCTCCTAATCTAGGGCACGCAACTCGGCGCACTCTACTATGCGGAGGAGAATCTCACTGTTCAATTTGAGACAATCGGGGCAGCGGGCTCCTTGGCACAGTCCCCGAGAATTATGCAGTCGATCGCCGTGCGATACCGGCTGCATGCCCGCGCGACTTTCCGCAGGATTGTCCGGGGATTGCCTAAAGAGCAACGGCCCGGCGAGATGCCGAGCCGTTGACCCCTGCGCTTATTGGTCGGGGCGACTGGATTCGAATGGAACGAACACCCTCAGTCGAAGAGAGCGCCTCATGTTCGCGGCGCAGAATGCGGCCCTCGTCGGATCGCGGAACACGGCCCGATCACCGCCGATCAGGACGTGGCGCACGGAAATGCTCGGCCGCGAAGCGGGTTACCTCGTCGGGGTTCAGGTGGGGCTGCGACTACGGGGGCGTGATGCAAAGCGCGTCAGGATCGCCATTGGGGCAGCGGGGCCGCCAGCGCGGTAACTCTGACGGTAGGCGCCGACCGACTCGCGAGCATCATCAATAAACACGAGCCTGTCTGCCGTTTTGGGATTCCAGCCCTCGGCACCAATAACCCCTCCCCCGGCCGGGCACCTTTTTCACCAGCGACGGTTGCCCACCGGGAGAATGATCGGTGTCCGCGCACCGGAAGGGCACAGTGCTCTCTAGCGCATTGAGGTCTCGAACGTGAAGGCCGTCTTGACACCAGAACCGGGCGACTCCACCAGTCCCAGGTACATGACCACCTCGCGCCGCGTGTTGATCGGCACGTCGGCGATCAGCTCTATCGGTTCCCCCGTCACCACCTGCCCTTCCGCGAACAGCCTGAGCCTCCGTTCCGAGGTCACGCGCACGTGAAGCGTCCCCGGTTGAGGAACGCCCACGCGAATGAGACGGCAGGGGGAGCAGCGGTTGCTCCCCACGGTGTAGGAGAGATCGGACGGCGCCAACGCGGCCGGCTTCACCATTTCCCCTGCGATCAGACGGACGACCCGCTGAATACGCAGCTCGACGTACGATCCTGGCGCACTCACTGCGATCGGCTCGTATCCGTCTTTCTCGACTTTGAAAAATGGAACGCGTGGCAGTTCCGCCAAAGAGAATGCGCCGTTTGAATCGGTGGTCGCGGAGCGGCCCGACAGAGTGTCGACGATGAGAGTGCTGGCCACCCCGCCGGCACCTGGTTCACTGACTCGTCCCCTGAGCGCGACAGTTCCCGGCGGCGTGGCCGTGACTGTCTTTCCGGTACCCAGACTCCCCACTCCGTGAGGGGATTGAAAGGATAAATTAAACGACACCGTCGAGATGCCGAAACCCACAACCGTCAACAGGCCGCCGGGGCTGACAGTCACGACCGTCGCGTCGCCGGTTCGCCAAATCCCGCCAGCCGTCACGTCCTTCGTCGTGTTATCGCTGAAGCTCGCCGTCACGGTCAACTGCGATGTTTCGCCGATCGACGTGAGCGTGAGGTTGCCACTGAACGAGAGTGCCGTGGGCGTGGGCGGAGGGGCTGTCGGCGCTGTCGGCGCCGTGGGGGTCGGCGTCCGCGTTTCTCCACCGCAGCCCGTCCATGCGGGCGAAAG
>DATLXE010000511.1:0-2048 GCA_035575795.1 Gemmatimonadaceae bacterium | reverse complement strand
GCCGTCCCGAGCACTTCGGGACCAACACGCGTCGTTTTGTCGGGAGATGTCGCCTGGGCGACGACCACCAGTGTCACCGTCGGGCAGTACAACGGACGACCGGTCAATTCGGCTGGTGCGGAGCTGATGGTGCTGTCCAGGGCGCCAGCCATTGCAGGCGGCGCGTGGCGGATCAGGGCCATTCACTGGTCCTCGCGGAAACGAACTTGAGGGTACAGAGATTGCGACTTACCCTTGTCGAACTTTCGCCTGGAAGAATGACTGCACTCTATAAGAGAATGGGCGCCACGCGTACGTCAGGGCTGTTCAGCCTGCTCACCTCGCTCGCCATCATTCCACTCACAGCCTGTGACACTAAGGT
Organism: Gemmatimonadaceae bacterium; assembly: GCA_035575795.1. GTDB lineage: Bacteria > Gemmatimonadota > Gemmatimonadetes > Gemmatimonadales > Gemmatimonadaceae > UBA4720. The sequence continues at coordinate 1,687 of DATLXE010000511.1, read as the reverse complement.
CGAAGAGCGCGCGCCTGCTCAAACGGCCCTCCCTCCCCTTCCCAACTCGACAGCTCCTCCCAAGGACTCCATCGAGGGATCGAGGAGTCCTCTTCAATGGGATCTGGCGATTTTGGAACAGGTGCTGATGGCAAGCGGTTTGAATCACGTCAAGGCAGGCATGGTTCGTCAGCCCTTCCTTGGCGACCAGGGAGTCATCTATCGCGTCGACGGAGCGGAGCTCCAGGTTTTCCTTTACGCCGATGCAGGGGCTGTCGCACGCGATACGGACTTGCTCGATACGACTCGCGTCGCGCCTCCCACCATGCAGATCAGGTGGCGGATGCCCCCAACGCTCATTGTAGACAATAACATGGTTGTCATTCTTCTGACGACTGATAGCGCGCTCCGGCGAAAGATCAGGGCGGCAATCAAGAACCGCCGTGAGGACAATAAGCAGGGGGCGGGATCGCGAACCACTCGGGTGCTCGGGTAGCACTACCACTCCCGCCATGGCAACTTTCCACGTTCAATGAAACGTGAAGATGCCCTCGATTACCACTCGCAAGGCCGCCCCGGAAAGATCGCGGTAGTTCCGACCAAGCCGCTGAACAACCAGCGCGACCTGTCGCTCGCCTACTCGCCCGGCGTCGCGCAGCCCTGCCTCGAGATAAAGAACAATCCCGAGGATGTCTACAAGTACACGGCGAAGGGAAACCTCGTCGCCGTCGTCACCAACGGCACCGCCGTTCTCGGACTCGGTAACATCGGCGCGCTCGCCGGCAAGCCGGTGATGGAAGGAAAGGGTAACCTCTTCAAGCAGTTTGCGGATCTCGATGTATTCGATCTCGAGGTCGGCTCGGAGAACCCTGACGATGTCATCAAGTTCTGCCAGCTTCTGGAGCCGACCGTTGGCGGCATCAACCTCGAGGACATCCGCGCTCCCGATTGCTTCTACATCGAGGAGACGCTGCGGAAGACGATGAAGATCCCCGTCTTCCACGACGACCAGCACGGCACCGCGATCATCTCCGGAGCGGCGCTGATCAACGCTCTCGAGTGTGTCGGGAAAAAGATCGGGGATGTGCGCGTCGTCTTCTCCGGGGCAGGAGCCGCCGCCATCTCAACGGCGGAGCACTACGTGAGGCTCGGCGTTCAGCGCGGGAATATTCTGCTAACCGACCGCCAGGGCATCATCTACTCCGGCCGGCCGGGCGAGATGGACGCCTACAAGGCGAAGTTCGCCAATCACACAAAGGCGCGCACGATCGCGGACGCGCTCGTTGGTGCCGACGTCTTCGTCGGCCTGTCGGTGGCTGGAGCGGTCACGCCGGACATGATCGCGAAGATGGCGGAGAAGCCGATTGTATTCGCGCTCGCTAATCCGGAGCCGGAAATCCTGCCCGACCAGGTTCGCTCGGTGCGCAGCGACGCCATCATCGCCACCGGTCGCAGCGATTTTCCAAACCAGGTAAACAACGTGCTCGGCTTTCCCTTCATCTTCCGCGGCGCGCTCGACGTGCGCGCGACGGAGGTGAACGAGGAGATGAAGATGGCCGCCACCCGCGCGCTCGCGCTGCTGGCGAAGGAAGACGTGCCGGAGAGCGTCTCACGTCTTTACGGACTGCGCTCGGTGAAGTTCGGCCCCGACTATCTCATCCCTTTCCCCTTCGATCCGCGCGTCCTGCTCTGGATCGCGCCCGCCGTC
>DATLXE010000510.1:0-4574 GCA_035575795.1 Gemmatimonadaceae bacterium | reverse complement strand
AAACCACCAGGTGTACGCCTTTAGCGTGTCACGGTGTGCGGCAGACAGTAAAAGCACGAGAGTGTCGCTATCAACGCGTGAATATGTCGTGAAACTGTCGTTGGTCCGAAGCCCAATGCTGTCCCGGGCATACTTACGGGCGGCGAGGACCACTTTCAGCTTTTCCCGCGCCACACGTGGCGTACCCGGATTCGCTACGATCTCGGCGATTGGCTGGCGGCGACTCAGGATCTTCGCCTCCTCCCACGCGCCGCGACTCAGGTAGCACCCCGTCGGCGCGAACACGAGTGCGATAACAGCCAGCGCAAGCGCTATCGCAAGGATTCCACGTCGCATATTCTTACCATGTGTCCTTCGTCCACCTTCATTGCCATTCGGAATACTCGCTTCTCGACGGCGCGAATCGCATCGATGACCTGATCGCCCGGGCGCTCGAGTTCGAGCAGCCAGCCCTCGCGCTAACCGATCACGGCAACCTCCACGGCGCCTGGGACCTGCAGGAGAAGGCGAAGAAGGCAGGCATCAAGCCGATCATCGGGATGGAAGCCTACGTCGCACCCGGCGACCGCCGCTCACGCGACCGTGTCGGCGGCGGCGAACGCGGCAAGCCCTACTACCATCTGGTACTACTCGCCCAGAGCACCGTTGGTTACAGGAATCTAGTAAAGCTCTCGTCGCTCGCCTACACCGAAGGGTTTTACGCCAAGCCGCGCGTCGACCGCGAGCTGCTCGCGAAGTACAACGAGGGGATCGTCGTGTCCTCCGCGTGCATGGCGGGGGAAATTGCCAGCCACCTTCTCGCCGACGAGTACGACCAGGCGCGCGAGACCGCGGCGTGGTACGCGGAAGTTTTCCGCGACCGCTACTACCTCGAAGTGCAGGCGCACGAATCGGAGAACCAGGCGTCGCTCAACCGCCGCGTGTTTCAGCTCGCCGAGGAAGTTGGGCTGCCCGTCGTCGCCACGAACGATGCGCACTTCCTGCGTCGCGAAGACCACGACGCCCACGACGTGCTTCTGTGCATCGGCCTCGGCAAGGACTTCGCCGAGACGAACCGGATGCACTACGACGAAGGACTGTATTTCAAGAACGCCGACGAGATCGCCGCCGCGTTTCCGGGCCGCAAGGACGTGCTCGAGAATACACTGCGCATCGCCGAAGAAAGCTCGATCGGGTTCTCGAAGCAGTATCGCGTGCCGTCGTTCCCACTGCCCTCGGGTGTGGAGACGGAGAACGAGTATCTCGTCCGCCTGTCCGAGGAGGGCGCGCGGGCGCGCTACGGCGATCCGCTCCCTGCAAATGTGCGCGAGCGGCTCGACTACGAGCTCGGCGTCATCACGAGCACGGGGTACGCGGGTTATTTTCTGATCGTCGCCGACTTCATCAAGGCGGCCCGCGACAAGGGAATCCCCGTTGGGCCCGGCCGCGGATCGGCAGCCGGCTCCGTCGTCGCCTATTCGCTCCGCATCACCGACGTATGTCCGCTCCGCTTCGACCTGCTGTTCGAGCGCTTCCTCAATCCGGAGCGCGTGTCGATGCCCGACATCGATGTCGACTTCTGCTTCGAGCGCCGCGGCGAGGTCATCGAGTACGTGCGCCAGAAATACGGGCGCGACTCGGTCGGGCAGATCATCACATTCGGCACGCTCAAGTCGCGCGCTGCAATCAAGGACGTCGGCCGCACGCTCGGCTTCACGCCCGCCGAGACTGACTACCTCGCCAAGCTGATCCCGAATCATCCGAACTTCTCCCTGACGGTGAAGGAAGCGATCGAGCGGATTCCCGAGGTGCGTGAGCTGTACACCACGCGAAAGGAAGACACGCGCGAGCTGAAGGAAAAGAAGGCGCGATACCAGCAGCTGCTCGACTACGCGATGAAGCTGGAAGGACTCTCGCGCCACGCCGGAGTACACGCCGCCGGGGTCGTCATCGCGCCGGGTCCGCTCGACGATTACGTGCCCGTGTGCACCCAGCCTTCCACCAGAGGCTCGGGGTCGGGCGGCGATGAATCAATCGTCGTGACGCAGTACGACATGAACGCGCTCGAGAAGGCGGGCATGCTCAAGATGGATTTCCTTGGCCTCACTACGCTCACCGTCATCAGCGACACAGTCGCGGGGATTCGCGAGCGCACCGGTTCGGCACCCGAGCTCGACACGCTGCCGCTCGACGATTCAGCGACCTACCGGATGCTCCGCGCAGGGAAGACCGCCGGAGTTTTCCAATTCGAGTCGCCGCTCGCCACCGACATGCTGAAGAACATTCGCGCCGACCGGTTCGACGATCTCGTCGCATCGAACGCGCTGATGCGGCCGGGCCCCCTCGACGCGGGCATGCACAAGGTGTACATGCGCCGCAAGCGGGGGGAGGAGCCGGTGTCGTATATCCTCGCCGAGCTGGCGCCGATTCTCGAGAGCACCTACGGCGTCATCACGTATCAGGAGCAGGTGATGCGGATCGCGCAGGCTCTCGCCGGCATCTCGCTCGCCGAAGCGGACCTGCTGCGCAAAGCGGTTGGGAAAAAGGACGCCGGGCTCATTCGGGAGGAGCTTGGAAAGTTCACGACGAAGTCCATCGCCCGCGGCTACGACGCGCGTGTGATCGAGGAGATCGCCGGCCAGATCGAGACCTTCGGCCGCTACGGCTTCAACAAGTCACACTCCGTCGCCTACTCGATTCTTTCCTACCAGACGGCGTGGCTCAAGACGCACTTCCCCGCCGACTTCATGGCGGCGCTCCTGTCGTCGCAAATCGGCGACACCGACAACGTCGTCAAGTACATCAACGAGGCACGCCAGCTCCACGTGCCGGGCGCCACGGAGCCGGGTCTCGAGATCCTGCCGCCCGACGTCAACGAATCCGGTTACAAGTTCACCGTCGTCGGCGCGACCAAGATCCGCTTCGGCCTTGGCGCGGTGCGCAACGTCGGCCGCACCGCGATCGATTCCGTGATCGGCGCGAGAAAGAAGGATGGCCTCTTCCAGTCGCTGTTCGACCTCTGCGAGCGCATCGACCTCCGCATTTGCAACAAGAGAGTCCTCGAGGCGCTGATCCACGCCGGTGCGCTCGATTCGCTCGGCGGCCACCGCGCCCAGCTCGCTGCCGGTCTCGATGTCGCGATCAGGGAAGCGTCGCTAAAGCAGGAAGAGACGCTTACCGGACAGGCCTCGCTGTTTGGCGTGCCGGTCGGCAGTACGGAGAAGCCGCACGCACCGCTGGCGCTCCCCAGCGTTCCGTCGTGGACTGAATCCGAGAGGCTTGCGAAAGAGAAAGAGATCCTCGGCTTCTATATCTCCGGTCATCCGCTGGAGAGATTCCGCACCGAGGCCGAGATTTTCGCAACGCACGCCGTGTCGGACCTCGGGCCGTGGCGCCCGGAGCAGATGACACTCTGCGTCGTCGCAACCGCGATCAAGCGTCAGCTCAGCAAGAAGACAGGCGGCGAGTTCGCGCGGCTCACGATCGAGGATTTTTCGGGTTGCGCCGAGGTACTTGTATTCCAGGAAAAGTGGGCGGTGCTCTCGGATCAGGTGCGCACCGATGTTCCGCTGCTCCTCAAGGGAGCGTACTCGAGGCGCGACGAGGGCGGCGACAATCCGATGTTCATCGTCGACTCGGCAACCAGGCTGGCGGAGATGCGGACCAACGGACAGGTGACCGTGGCTATCGACATCGTGAAGGGCGTCTGCACCGCTGGCGTGCTTAGTGACGTGAAGGCGATTGCCGAATCTTATCCCGGCCAGGCTCCGCTGGAGCTGCGCTGGAGCGATGGGAACGGCGGCCAGGCCCGCCTGCGCTCACGCTCGCTCACGCTTGCCGCTGATGGTGCGGCGCTGACCGCGCTGCGCGATATTCTCGGTAGTTCCGCCGTCCGCCTTCAACGCGGGAGCTGAAGCATGGCAACTGCGACTGGTCTTGAATTCGAGAAGCCGATCGCCGAGCTCGAAAAGCAGATCGATGAGCTGAAGAAGATGGCGGGTGACCGGCAGCTGAGCGTCGCCGAGGAGATCGCTCCTCTCGAGCGGAAGCTGGTGGACCTGCGCGAAGAAGTGTACCGGAATCTCACGCCATTCCAGCGCGTGCAGGTCGCCCGCAACAACAAGCGGCCCTTCACCGCCGACTATATCAGGCTCGCGTTCACCGATTTCATCGAGCTGCACGGCGACCGCGCGTTCCGCGACGACCCGGCGATAATGGGCGGCTGGGCGCGTCTCGACGACGACACGGTGATGGTGATCGGGCACCAACGCGGGCGCGACACGAAGGAGCAGCTGAAGCGCAACTTCGGCATGCCGCACCCCGAGGGTTACCGGAAGGCGCTTCGGCTGATGAAGCTCGCCGAGAAATTTCATGTGCCGGTCGTGACGTTCATCGACACACAGGGCGCGTGGGCGGGGCTGGGAGCGGAGGAGCGTGGGCAATCTGAAGCGATCGCGCGCAACCTGTACGAGATGAGCCAGCTACAGGTCCCGATCGTCGCGACGGTGATCGGCGAAGGCGGCTCGGGCGGCGCACTCGCCCTTGGCGTGGCCGACCGCGTGCTGATGATGGAGAACGCCGTTTACTCGGTGATC
>DATLXE010000509.1:0-4441 GCA_035575795.1 Gemmatimonadaceae bacterium | reverse complement strand
TGCTCCCTGATTACTGACCGTCGCGCCTGCGCGCAGAATTTCTTCACCAGCTCGACCCGCCACCGCCGCCGCTGAACCCGCCGCCGCCGCCGAAGCCGCCAAAGCCGCCACCGCCCCCAAAACCGCCGCCGCCCCAGCTGCCGCTACTCCCGCCGCTCCATCCGCCTCCGCCCATCGGAACGAAAATCGGGAGACAGCCCCCGCCACCGCACCCGCCCCTCTGGCCGCGGCGCTTGCGTCCGCCACCGCTCATCATCATCACCACCACCATGAAAATCACCAGGAGCATGAGCGGCGAAATTCCACCGCTGCGTCGTCCCGACGGGAAGTCAGCCGAAGGCTGCGGCAGGGATGGCGGCACCAGCGCCGTGTCGAGCACGAAGTTGAACTCTCTTGCGAACTCCTCTGCCGTTCTCAGCGTGACCAGCTCGAGCCCGGTGTTGTAATCCCGCGCACGAAACGCGGGAGTCGCCTCGCGACAAATGCTTCCCGCGTCGCCGTCGGTGATGAAGCCTTCTGTCCCCGCGCCGGTGGCGACAAAGCAGTGGCCGCGTCCGTCCTTGCTCGTCTCCTTTGGCACGAGCAGGATGACGGCGCCGGCATTTCTGGTAGGGTCGCCGGGATTCCCGATCTTGCCAAGCTTCCATTCCCGGCCGATCAGCAGCGCCATCTCCTGGACATCGCGCGTGCCGATGTCGGCCATCGTCACGATCGTCATCTCGCCGCGCGACTTGGCGCGGACGTCTTCAGCGATCCGCTCCATGCGCGCGATCGTGGCGGGATCCAGCACGCCGGCGAAGTCGTTGACGAGACCCGTGGGAGCGGGAATCTGAATTCCCTGCTGCACGGCGAGGAGCAGCACGGCCCCGCGCGTCATCGCATAAAGCTTGAGCGACGGCACAAAGCCGAGCAGAACCGCGTTGAAGATCTTTCCTCCGCCCTTGATTTAGTGAATTGAGAAGCGAACTATTTAGCGGATGAATTACCGCCGCGTCAACCGCTCGCTCATGCGCGTTCTGCTGCTCCCGGCCCTCGCGTGCACTGGCGCGAAAGCGCCTGCTGGCGGAGCGGAAACTCCCGGCGCCGCAGAGCGGCGCGACACCGCCACCATCGCAACGACCGCGCCGAAGACGGATCCGATTGTCACGCGCGCCGATCTCGGCCGCATCCTCGGCGATTCCACGGCAAAGGTCTGGGTGATCGTCGTGAGCGACTTCCAGTGCCCTTACTGCCGCCAGTGGCACCACGAAAGCTACTCTGCGCTGCGCGACGAATACGTGACGACCGGCAAGGTTCGACTCGCATTCGTGAACTACCCGCTTTCCCAGCACGCGAACGCCTTGCCCGCCGCACAGGCAGCGATGTGCGCGGGCGAGCAGGGAAAGTTCTGGCAGATGCACGATGCGATCTTCGTCAACCAGGCGCGGTGGGCATCGCTCCCGTCCGTCGACACGCTGTTCGCATCGCTGGCGCGCGGCGCTGGAGTAGACACAAAGCGCTGGAGCGCGTGCCTCGCCTCCGACGCAATGCGTCCTCTTATTCAGGCCGACCAGAGTCGCACCTCTGCCGCCGGCGTGAGGCAGACGCCGAGCTTCCTGATCGGCGAGCGGCTACTCGCCGGCGCCGTGCCGATGACCGCGATGCGCGCGACGATCGACTCCGCGCTCGCCGAAGCGCGGTCGGGCAGCCGCGTCCCCTAGCAGCGACCCGCAAGCGTGAACTCGCTGCTGCGGATTCCTTACGCGGTCGCGGGAGCCGCCGCGCGGAGCCTCGCCGGAATCGTTCCCGATGGCGAGTCCAAGCTGCGGAAGGGACTACACGCTCGCCGCGAAATACTGGACCGGTATCACGCATGGGGGGACGCCTACCGGGATCTTTCCCGGCCACTCCTGTGGATGCATGCGCCCTCGGTCGGCGAAGGCCTTCAGGCTCTCCCGGTGTTGAAGCTGATGCGCGAGCGGCGCCCGGCGGCCCAGCTCGTGTACACCTTTTTCTCTCCAAGCGCGGAAAAATTCGCGAGCTCGCTCGACGTGGATTTTGCCGATTACCTGCCCTTCGATTCGTTCTCCGACGCGGCCGAGATTATCGCGTCGCTGCAGCCGTCCGCACTCGTATTCAGCAAGCTCGATATCTGGCCGGCGCTGACCGAATCGGCGGCGGCCGCTTACGTGAAGGTCGGCGTCATCAGCGCGACTCTCTCCGCAACCTCAGCCCGCCGCAGTGCGCTCGCAAAACAGCTGCTCGGCGACGCATACGCGGTTCTCGACCGCGTCGGGGCGATCAGCGGGGAGGATGCGGGCCGCTTTCTCGCGCAGGGCGTTCGCCGGGAGACAGTCAGCGTCACCGGTGACACGCGGTACGACCAGGTCTGGGCGCGCGCGCTCGCCGCACCCGCACTGCCGCTCGTTGCAGCTGCGCGCTCCCCGCGCCCGACGCTCGTTGCGGGGTCGACATGGCCCGCCGACGAGCGGCACCTTCTTGCCGCCTGGATCACTGTCCGCGACCGGATTCCAGACGCAAGACTGCTGATCGCCCCCCACGAGCTGAGCGATGAAACGCGGCAGACCATCTTCGCCTGGGCGACCGAACACGCGCTCCGCGTCGCGACGCTGGGCGATGAGTCGGCGGCAGCGGCAGACGTCGTCTTCGTTGATCGCTACGGGTTGCTCGGCGACTTATACGCGGTAGCCGATGCGGCCTTTGTCGGAGGAGGGTTTCACGGCGCGGGACTTCATTCCGTGCTCGAGCCGGCGGCGTTCGGCGTTCCCGTCCTGTATGGACCGCGCCACGAAAAGAGTCGTGACGCAATCGAGCTCGCGCGCGCGGGCGGTGGGTTCGTGGTGACGACGACCGATTATCTGGCGGGCCGGCTCGTGGAGCTTCTGCAGGGTGGGCCGCGGAGAGACGAGGCGGGGGCCGCCGCGAAAGCAATGGTGAGCGCCGGACTCGGTGCGGCCGAGCGTTCGTTCAAGCTCGTTACGTCCCTGCTTGATCGCTCCTGAAAACCGGCGTCGGGCGGTACGGCGTTTTCACTCCGACGGCATTGGCGCTTGGCTTGTGCACAAAGAAGCCCTGCACAAGGTGCACACCGATTTGTTTCACCATCTCGAACTCCTCGGCCCGCTCGACTCCCTCGGCAATCACCATCGCACCGTGGTCGTTGGAGAATTTCACCATCGTCTCGACCAGGTTCTGCTTGATGAAGTTGGCGTCGATGCAGGTGATCAGCGAGATGTCGAGCTTGATGAAGTCCGGCTCGAGGTTGGCGATCGAGCCGAGCCCGGCGTAGCCGCTGCCGGCATCGTCCACCGCGAAGCGGTAGCCCTTGTCGCGAAACTCCTGCAGGCGGCCGCGAAACTTGGGATAATCCTTGATCGCGGTGCGCTCCGTAATCTCGATCACGACGCGGGCGGGATCGTCGACGATCAGCTCGTCGACCTTGAACGACGGATCCGCGAAATCGGACGGGTCCACGTTCATGAACAGGAGCTCGCCGTCCTTTAGCAGCTTCCCCATGCCCTCGATCGCGCGATTGCGGCAGAGCCTGCTCAAGTCCCAGACCAGGTCCGCCTGCGCCGCGACTTCGAACATCACTTCCGGGCTCCGCATGCTGCGCATCGTGCCGCGCGCGAGCGCCTCGTACCCGAAAACCTCGTGCGTCTCGGCGACGACGATCGGGTGGTATTCGATGTAGAGGCCGCGGTTGCGCAGCGTCTCGCGCAGGTCGGAAACCTTTCTCGCTTGTTCGCGGTGCTCGAGGCTTTTGGACGCGTTCGCGGCTTCGCGCAGCCCGCGATAGATCTGGCGCTCCAGTCGCAGCTTGGGATTGTAGATGATGTGCGAGCGGCCGACGAAGATGTCGAACAGGGCAGCGATGTCTTCGCCATGTACCTGCTCGATCTGCGACGATACGGCGTCCTTCAATCCGGCGGTGAGCTCGGTCAGCTCTGCGTCGGTGGCCGCCGGCGTGTCTTCGCTTGGAACGTGGAAGAATATGAAATCGTCGTCGTTGGGAAATGCGACGACGAGCCGCGATGACCCAAGGTGCGTCTGCTGAAGGTAGTCGCGCATCGCCGAGCCTGTCGTCTCGAGCACGCTGTCCAGCTTCTCCCAGCCATAAACTTCCTCCACCTTCGAGTACCGATCGAAGTTGAAGTAGAGGATGACCAGCTCGCCCCTCTCCTGAATCGCCTTCCTGACACTGTCTACTGTCGCGGCGACTGTCGGGAGACGAGTGAGCGAGTCGCGAAGCAGTTGGTGATAGTCCACGCTTATTTGGCGGGCGCGAGCTTGAGATTGCGGTCCACCGCGGCGCCAAGGCGGGCGAGCTCGAACGGCTTCTCGACGAAATCATCCGCGCCTGTCTGCAGCGCCTGCCTCTTGTTGACCCAGTCGTCGAGTGCCGTCACCATCACGACGCGCACCGTCTTGCCGAGCGTGG
>DATLXE010000508.1:0-3116 GCA_035575795.1 Gemmatimonadaceae bacterium | reverse complement strand
AGCGTCTGCTCGAGCACTGCTGCCGTGCTCCAGGAGACCCCTGCGAACAAACCATCGATCGGACGGCTGAGCGCGATGAGAAAGTATCCGCCGTCGGTTGAAGGCCCGAGCACGACATCGGCCGCCCGTGTGCGGAGCGTGTGCACGGCGCGCGAGAGCAATGCCGGTGGCAGCGTCGGCAGGTCCGATCCAACCAGCACGATTCGTTCGTAGCCGAGGCCGTGAAGGTCCGCGAACGCGGCCGCCATACGCTGCCCGAGATCGCCGTCGTGTTGCGTCAGATACGTCCAGTCACCGGTTGTCAGGGCTTCCATTTCCGGCCTGCAGCCGGCGGGCGTGTAGACCAGCGCGCGATCCACGTCCGGCACGCGTTCGATGGCCGCGACGGTATCGGACAGCAGCGCGGTCGTCAGTGTCACATCCGGCTCGATGCCGAGGGACTGAAAAAGCCTCGACTTCCCGCCGTGTGAGGGGGCGCGCGCAAGGATCGCCACGACGCTGGTGCGGCGGTGTTCATACCGGCGCGCCAGGCGCCGCGGGCTCACCCCGGCCGAATACATCACCATCAGCAGCCAGTTCTGTCCCGTGCGCCGGAACCACCCGTCCCGGTGCCATCGGCGCGCCGAGGTGACCATACGCAGCGACGACCGGTGCAGCCGGCCCGTTCGGCGCAGGCGGCGGACGAACTCGACGTCCTCCATCAACGGCATGTCCCGGTAGCCGCCCATCCGCTCGAAGAGCGCGCGCCTGACGAAGATGCCCTGATCGCCGTACGGGAGGCGGAACCATCGCGTGCGTTGCGCGGTTCCCCATTCCATGAGCCGCGCCCGCCACCCCGGCGCGTCGAGTGCGAATCGGAACGACCCGCCGACGATGTCGTGGGCGACCGACAGGCGAGTGACTTCGTCGAGCGCCCCTGGAGGGAGTTGCGAGTCGGCGTGAAGAAAGAGAAGCCAATCGCCGGTGGCGATGCGCGCTCCCGCGTTCATCTGGGCAGCGCGGCCACGGCTGCCCGCCACGATGTGCACGCCCTGGCGGACGCCGGCGGCCCGCGTGAGGTCGTCGAATTCGTCGGTCGTGGTTGCGACGATGATCTGAAGATCGGGTCGCCGAGGCAGGCTGTCGAGCAGGGTGAGGAGTTGCGCCGTGTCGCGCCAGACCGGTATGACGATGGAGAGGGCGTGGGACACTCCGAAGAGTGTCCCACGAGGAGCCGCCGCCCTACTGGCGATGACCCGCGACGCATGTATGATCTACACGACACCAGACCTCGGAACTCCTACTGACGCGAATCGAGCGGCTCCGTTTCACATGGACTTAGGCCAGACGGTCGCGGGTATCTCCTGGGTCGGGGTGTGGGCATTCCTCATCACCGCCTACGCGATCGCGGTTGCGGTCTTCCTCATCCTCGAAAACCGCAGCCCGCAATCGACCTTCGCCTGGCTGTTCCTCCTGATCCTCCTTCCGCTCGGGGGGATCGCGATCTACGCCCTGTTCGGCCGCGGCCGCCATGCGTTCAGCCGCGCGCGCGTGCTCCGAACGCTCCTCGAGGGCTCGACACTGGCCGGGCGTTCGGCCGCGCTGCTCGAGGGGCAACCCTCGAGGCTAGCGGCGCTGGCGGAACGCCACGGCGAGTACGCACGCATCGCGACGATGTTGTGGGCCACGGCGAGGTCCCCGCTGACGTTCGGCAACGAAGTGGAGGTCCTGCAGGACGCCAGTGAGAAGTATCCGCGCCTGCTCGAAGACATCCGCGCCGCCACCGGGTGCATCCACCTGCTCTATTACGAGTGGGCATCGGACACTTTCACCGAGGAACTGGCAACGCTCCTCGAGGAGAAAGTGCGACAGGGCGTCCGCGTCAGGATCTTCTACGACCCGATCGGTAGCTGGACGATGTTGAGTTGGTCCTATGTGTGGGCGATGCGCCGGCGAGGCGTGATGATGCAGTCTTTCTCGCGCTGGTATCAGCTTCACACCCTCAGCTACCGGAACCATCGCAAGATCGCCGTCATCGACGGCCGCATCGGTTACTCGGGAGGCCTGAATATGACTGAGAAACATCTAACCGGGCCGAAGGGCTTCACGGGCTGGCGCGATACACACGCCAGAGTGGAAGGTGAAGCGGTGCCGATCCTGCAGACTGTGTTCGCAACGATGTGGCACAACAGGACCGGGGAGAACCTCTTCGACGATGATCATTTTCCGGAAGTCCATGGGAGCACGCGTGACCTGCCGATCCAGGTGGTGAGCGCAGGTCCTGACTCGAGATGGGAAGCCATCCGGCAGTCGTATCTCGCCATGATCGCGGGCGCGGAACACCACGTCTACCTGCAGTCACCGTTCCTGATCCTTGATAACAGTCTCGCCGAGGTCATGAAGACAGCGGCCCTGGCCGGGATCGACGTGCGCCTGATGATCGCGCCGCGGGGCGGCGAGCTGTCGCCGGCGTATCGAGCCGGCATGACCTATGCGGCCGACATGGCACGCGCGGGCGTCAAGGTCCTGCTCTACCAGGGCGCCTACTTCCACTCGAAAACCGTCTGCGTGGACTCGGCGATGTGCTCGATCGGGTCCGCGAACATCGACATCCGGAGCTTCTCGATCAACTACGAGACGAACCTGGTGATCTACGATCCCGACGTGACGCGTGAGCTCGAGCGCGACTTCGCCGCCGACATGGAACACTGCGTCGAATTCTCAGCCGACGAGTACGAATCGAGGCACAGCGCCAGCAGATTCCTGGACTCGACCGCGCGGCTCTGTTCGCCACTGCTCTGAGGGCACGACGGCGTCAAGCTGCGAGCCTGTGAAAGAAGGCTACCCGTCGGTCTACCAAGAGCAGCGCCGTCTGGCTTCGGAGTGAGTTTGGTCCTGCCAACGTCGAACATCGGCCGATCCCTGCGTGAAAACAATCAATAAAAAAGGCCCTCAGGCGACCATGACGGTCGATTGAGGGCCCTTTGTATTGAAGTTGTTTGGTCGGGGCGAGAGGATTCGAACCTCCGACCCCTCGGTCCCGAACCGAGTGCTCTACCAGGCTGAGCCACGCCCCGACAAGCGTGAACGGCTATTCTACCCTATCGTCGAGCGGCCTCTGAAATATCTTTCAGCCC
>DATLXE010000507.1:0-7587 GCA_035575795.1 Gemmatimonadaceae bacterium | reverse complement strand
ACGATCGACGGCGATGCTCAGGAGCAGACGCTCTCGCGCGTGACGCTGAATCGCGAGATGAAGAGCGCCGCCGACGCCGCCCTCATTATCGAGGCAGCAACGGAAGACAGCGCACTCAAGTTCCACATCTTCGGTGACCTCGACCGTTTCGCGAGGCCGGAGGCGATCCTCGCGACCAATACGAGTTCGATCTCCATCACGGAAATCGCGCGCCGCACGAAGCGGCCGGAGAAGGTCGTTGGCATGCACTTCATGAATCCGGTGCCCGTGATGAAGCTCGTCGAGATCATACGCGGGCTCGCCACCTCCGACGAAACAACGAACCGTGTCGTCGAGCTCAGTCGTGAGCTTGGCAAGACACCGGTCGAAGTCAACGACTATCCGGGTTTTGTTTCCAATCGCGTGCTCATGCCAATGATCAACGAGGCCGTGTACTGCCTGATGGAAGGTGTTGGTGAGGCGGCGGCGATCGACCAGGTGATGACGCTCGGCATGAACCACCCGATGGGCCCGCTGGCGCTGGCCGATCTCATCGGACTCGATACGTGCGTTGCGATTCTGGAGGTGCTTCGCGATGGGCTCGGCGACCCCAAGTACCGTCCGTGCCCTCTGCTGAAGAAATATGTCGCGGCGGGGTGGCTTGGCAGGAAGTCGGGTCGCGGCTTCTACACGTACGCGTAGGAGATCGCCGGTGTCATGGGCATTGCACGATCTCAGCGAGGAGCAGTCGGAAATCCAGAAGGTCGCGCGGGAGTTCGCGGCGGCTGAGATTGCGCCTCACTCCGCCGAATGGGACCAGAAAGCGTACTTCGAGCCCACGCTCGTCGGCAAACTAGGCGAGCTCGGCTTCCTCGGCATGCTGCTTCCGGAGGAGTACGAGGGGCTCGGCGTCGATACGTCGACCTATCTCGTCGCTCTGGAGGAGATCGCGGCGGCGGACGCGTCCGTCGCGGTGATGATGAGCGTTCACAACTCGCTGCCAACGCAGATGATCCTCAAGTTCGGCAGCGACTCGCAGAGGGAGCGCTTCCTCAAGCCGATGGCGCGCGGAGAAATTCTCGGAGCGTTCGCGCTTTCGGAGCCCGACGCGGGTTCCGATGCGGCCGCCCTGAGCGCGCAGGCTGAGAAGGATGGCGATGCCTGGGTGCTGAACGGGACAAAGAGCTGGGTGACGAACGGAAACACCGCCGGTGCAATCCTGGCCATGGCCCGCACCGACACCAGCGGAACGCGTCGTGGGGCGAAGGGAATCGGAGCGTTCATCGTCACTCCCGATCTGCCCGGTTTCACCGTCGGTAAGAAGGAGGACAAGATGGGACTTCGTGCTTCCCCGACGGTGCAGCTGACGTTCGACAACATGCGCGTACCGGCTGAGAATCTGCTCGGAGATGAAACGCAGGGTTTTATTTACGCGATGCAGTCGCTCGACAACGGACGGCTTGGGATCGCGGCGCAGGCGGTCGGTATCGCGAGGTCCGCGCTCGAGCACTCGGTCGCATACGCGGCGGAGCGGAAGCAGTTTGGCTCTGCGATCAAGGATTTTGAGGCTATTCAGTTCAAGCTCGCCGACATGGCGCTGCGCGTGACCGCTTCGCGGACACTGCTGCACGCCGCCGCGGCGGCGAAGGACCGCGGCGCGAACGTGAGACAGTTCAGCTCGATGGCCAAGCTCATGGCCAGCGAGACGGCAATGTGGGTGACAACGCAGGCGATCCAGATTTTCGGGGGCTACGGCTACATCAAGGATTATCCGGTCGAACGGCTGTTCCGCGACGCCAAAGTCACCGAGATTTATGAGGGCACGTCGGAAATCCAGCGCATCGTGATTGCGCGTGCGCTTTACGAGCAATGATCGGCCATTTTCACAACTACGCGGACAGACATGAAGCTTTTTGATACGCTGGCGTCGATGGGTCACGAGGAGATGGTTCTCTGCAGCGACCCCGCCTCGGGCTATCGGGGAATCATCGCCGTTCACAGCACCAAGCTCGGGCCTGCGCTCGGCGGAACGCGTTTCTGGACATACGCCACCGACGATGAGGCGATCACCGACGCGCTCCGGCTGTCACGCGGAATGACCTACAAGAACGCAGTCGCCGGCCTCAACCTCGGCGGCGGGAAGTCCATCATCATCGGTGACAACCGCACCAAGAATCGCGAGGACATTTTCCGCGCCCACGGTCGTTTCGTCGAGACGCTCGGCGGCCGCTATATCACGGCTGAGGATGTGGGGACGAGCACGAAGGACATGGATTTCGTTCACATGGAGACGGGCCACGTCGCCGGGCTCGCCGGGAAATCCGGGGATCCGTCGCCTGTGACCGCCCACGGCGTCTTTCGGGCGATACAGGCATCGGCGAAAAAGAAATGGGGCACCGACAGTCTTGAAGGCAGAGCGGTGTCGCTCCAGGGCTGCGGAAACGTCGGCAGGTACCTGGCCGGCGAGCTCCACACAGCCGGAGCGAAGCTGATCGTGTCTGACATCGATCCAGATCGTGCGGCGAAGGTTGCCGCCAGCACCGGCGCCAGAGTCGTCGAGGGCGATGACATCTACTCCGTGGAAGCCGACATTTTTGCACCCTGCGCGCTCGGCGGCATTCTCAACGACCGCACCATTCCCCAGCTGAAGGTGCAGGTCGTTGCCGGCGGCGCCAACAACCAGCTTCTCGAAGAGCGGCACGGCGACATGCTCGACCAGAAGGGAATTCTGTACGCACCGGACTACGTGGCGAATGCGGGCGGTGTCATCAACGTCTACGGAGAAGTTTCAGGCTGGGATGCGCAGCGCGCCCTCGACAAGGCCGACGACATCTACGACACGGTGCTCAAGGTTTTCGAAATCGCCGAGTCGCAGAACATTCCCACCTATGAGGCGGCTGACCGGCTCGCCGAGCAGCGGCTGGCGTCAGCGTGAAGGAGACGATTCCGATCGCCGCCGATCACGCCGGCTTCGAGCTGAAGCAGAAGCTGATCGCTCAGCTCGAGGCGATGGGGTATGAGGCGGAGGACCTCGGCACGAGGGACCCGGGTGCAGCGGACGACTATCCGGATTACGCGCATCCACTTGCGCGCGAAATTTCGGCTGGTGAGGCGAAGCGCGGAATTCTCGTCTGCGGCAGCGGGATCGGAATGGATATCGTCGCCAACAGATATACAGGTGTTCGCGCCGCCCTCGCGTGGCAGCCGGACATCGCCGCGCTCTCGCGCAAGCACAACGACTCCAACGTGCTGGTGCTGCCGTCGCGCTTCGTCTCCGACGAACAGGGCGTTGAGATCATGAAGGCGTGGCTCGGTGCCGACTTCGAGGGCGGACGCCATCAGCGGCGTGTTGACAAAATCGAACCCAGGGATCGGTGATGGGCGCGGCGAAATCGGAAGACGCACGGAAATCCGTAAGCATGCCCGCGGGCACGCTCGCCGAGTCGGACCCGGAGATCGCGCGGCTCATCGACAGCGAAGTCGACAGGCAGCGAACGGGACTCGAGTTGATCGCAAGCGAGAATTTCGTCTCGCCGGCGGTGCTCGAGGCCATGGGCACGGCGCTTACGAACAAGTACGCCGAAGGCCTGCCCGGCAAGCGCTACTACGGTGGCTGCGAGTTCGTGGACAAGGTGGAACAGCTCGCCATCGACCGTGTGAAGCAGCTCTTCGCTGCCGATCACGCCAATGTGCAGGCTCATTCAGGCGCGCAGGCGAACGCGGCTGTCTATCTCGCGTTCCTCAAGCCCGGTGAGATGGTGATGGGCCTCGACCTGTCGCAGGGCGGGCACCTCACACATGGATCTCCGGTGAACTTTTCGGGATTGCTGTACAACGCGATCCATTACGGCGTTGGTGACGACGGGCGCATCGACTATGCACAGATGCAGGCCATCGCCCGCGAGCGAAAGCCGAAGATGATTGTCGCCGGCGCAAGCGCGTACGCGCGGATCATCGACTTTGAGCCGTTCGCTGAGGTTGCGCGCGAGATTGACGCGAAGTTCGTTGTCGACATGGCGCACTTTGCCGGCCTCGTCGCGACCGGGTTCCACCCGTCTCCGGTTCCGCACGCCGATGCGGTGACGAGCACGACGCACAAGACGCTGCGTGGCCCGCGCGGCGGGCTCATCCTGTGCCGCGAGGCGCACGCCAAGGCAATCGACAAGGCGATGTTCCCGGGGACGCAGGGTGGCCCCCTGGAGCACGTGATCGCTGCCAAGGCGGTGGCGTTCAAGGAAGCGCTGGAGCCATCCTTCAAGGATTATTGCCGGCAGATCGTCCGTAATGCGCAGGCTCTGGCGGACGCGCTTATCGGGCGCGGCTTCAACATCGTCTCCGGCGGTACCGACAATCATCTCATGCTCGTCGACCTCAGGAACAAGAACATTACCGGCAAGGTTGCCGAGAAATCACTCGACGCCGCGGGAATTACCGTGAACAAGAACACCGTTCCGAAGGAGACGCAGTCGCCCTTTGTCACGAGTGGAATCAGGCTCGGTACGCCGGCAGTAACGACGCGCGGAATGGGGGAGGCCGAGATGGAAAAAATCGCCGCCCTGATCGAGCGCGTGATCGCGCGCGCCGACGACCAGGCGGTCGCGGTCAGCGTGCGCGAGGAGGTGCTCGACTTGACGAGCCGCTTCCCGCTCTACAAATCCTTGCCATCCATGATGGGGACTGCGTAAGGATGGCGGAGCTGGCATTTCGCGACGGAATAATGGATCGGATCCTTTCCCGGGAGCCGCGATTCGACGAACAGGCATACCTGTTCGTCCTCGCTGCGCTCGAGACCTGCCAGTCGCAGTTGACAGTGCGGCGCCACATCAGCGGCGTCGAGCTTGCGCACACCTGCCGCGATCTCGCGCTGGAACGGTATGGGCTGATGGCGCGCGTCGTTCTTCAGCACTGGGGCGTCAATTCGACGTCTGATATCGGCGACATCGTGTTCACGCTCGTGGAGCTCGGCTTTCTCCTCAGCCAGCCGCAGGACACGCGTGACGAGTTCGTCGGCGTGTTCGACTTCGACCGCGCATTCGAGCACGAATATCCCTGGAACTGCGCGCAACAGGCGTAGAGTCCCGATCCCGAAATGCCCGTCTGGGTCACGACCGCCGGTGAAGCAGCGGAGCGCGACCGGTCGGCGATCGAAAGCGGAACCTCGTCGCGGGTGCTGATGCAGCGCGCCGGCAGGGCCGCCGCTCACGAGATCTCACGGCGATATGCGGGCCGGCTGGCAAAAGGAGTCGCCGTTTTCACCGGGCCCGGAAACAATGGCGGTGACGGCTGGGTAGTCGCGCGCGAGCTGGCGGCGGCCGGCGTTGTGGTGACCGTCGTCGAAGCGGCACCGCCAAAGACGCCCGATGCGGCGGCGGAGAAGCGCGACGCATTCGGCGCCGTCACCCAGGCGGCCACGGCTGGCGAAGCAGGAATTGCAGTTGACGCTTTGCTCGGTACCGGATCGTCCGGGGAGCCGCGCGGTGAGCTCGGCGCTGGCGTCGACGCGTTGGCTGGCCTCAGGTCGCGGGGAGTCGCGATAGTTTCGCTCGATATCCCGAGCGGGCTCAATGCGACGACAGGTGCGCACTCCGAGCGATGCGTGAACGCCGACCTGACGCTCAGCTTCGGCGGGATCAAGCGCGGCCAACTGCTTGCGCGCGACCGATGCGGAAAGATCGTCGTCCTCGACATTGGACTTCCCGCATTGGCGAACGCCGGTGCTCAGTCCGCGCTCCCGATGCTCGTTGACGAGGCATTCGCCAAGCGCGGGATCCCACCGCTCCGTTACGACTCGCACAAGGGCGGCCGGAAACACCTTGCCGTCGTCGGCGGGGGATCCGGAATGGCGGGTGCAGCGGTGCTCGCCACACGTGCGGCGCTCAGGAGCGGAATCGGGCTCGTCCGCGCCATCGTGGCGCCCGATTCGCTTGCCGCCGTGGTCGGGGCGGTCCCGGCGGCGATGGTCTCCGACTGGTCCGACGTATCAGGCGCGTCCCGTGCAATCAATGGCTGGGCCGATGCGATCGTGATCGGACCCGGGCTCGGAAAATCTCACCACACCCGTGACCTCATCGAGCGAATCCTCGGCGACTCCGCCTTGCCCGTGCTGCTCGACGCTGACGCCCTCAACCTGTTCGAGAATGAGACCGATGCATTGTCCCGCCTGCTGGCCGGCCGCGCGGCCCTCCTTACTCCTCACCCCGCCGAGTTCGCGCGGCTCGCGGCCACCGACGTGAAGACCGTTCTTGCTTCGCGCTTCGAGATCGGACAGGATCTCGCAAAGAGGCTCAACGCGACGATTCTCCTAAAGGGCACGCCGACAACCATCTTCTCGCCGATGGGCCCGCGTTTCGTGAGCCCGCGCGGTACCGCGGCGCTCGCAACCGGCGGGAGCGGCGACATCCTCGCCGGTATCGCGGGGACACTGCTCGCCCAAACGGCCGATCCGGTAATGAGCGCTAGCTGTGCCGCGTGGATTCACGGCCGGGCGGCGGAACTTTGCGGCTACGTGAGAGGCACGACCCTGGATGATGTGCTTTACGCCCTTCCGCGCGCGTGGAACGAGACGTTGCCGGAGTTGCGCGAGCCCGTGCTGGCCGAGCTCCCCGAGGTGCAATCATGACACACCTCGGAGATTTCGAGGGCGCCGCGCACCTGCGGCTTGCCGGTGGCGGAGAATTCGATGTCGTCCGCGCGCTGCTCGCCGAATGGGGCGATTCAGCGGCGGGCATCGGTGATGACGCCGCCGTAGTCGCGGTGCCGCCCGGACAACAACTCGTCGTTAGCACCGATACGTCTCTCGAGGACGCGCATTTCCGTCGCGAGTGGCTCAATCACTTCGAGATCGGATACCGTTCGACAGCGGCAGCGCTGAGCGATCTCGCGGCAATGGCGGCGGAGCCGCTCGGAATTTTTGTTGCCCTCACGCTGACTGACGGAGATCGCGCCGATGTGTCGCGTCTCGCCGCGGGAATACGGGACGCGGTCGCGCCGCACGGCTGCCCGATACTTGGCGGCGACGTTACGCGGGGAAGCAAGATCGCGCTGACCATCACCGTCATGGGTGCAGCGGAACGGCCGTTGCGGCGGTCAGGTTCCCAGACCGGAGACCGCGTCTACGTCACCGGAACGCTTGGCGGGCCGGGAGCGGCGCTCGCGGCGTGGGAGAGCGGCGCCATTCCGAGTGAGCTCCACCGTGCGCGCTTCGCGCATCCTGTCGCGCGCCTCGCTGAAGCCCGTCACCTCGCGGCAGCGGGTGCAACGGCGGGAATCGACATCTCGGATGGACTCATCGCCGATATCGCGCACCTCGCCGCGGCAAACGACCGGCGTTTCGATATCGACCTCGAGCACATCCCATGCATCGGCGACGTTTCTCCGCTCGAAGCCGCCGCGAGCGGGGAAGAGTACGAGCTCGTCGTTACGGGGAGCGAAAAGCTGCGGCGTGACTTCCACACGAACTTCGGGCTCGAGTTGACGGACATCGGTGCCGTGAGCGATGGAGCACCGGAGGTCGCCCTGTATCATCACGGAACGCGCATCGCGGCTCCAGCCTCCTTCGATCACTTTCGCGGCGAATGATTTCCATTTTACGGAGCTTGCTCACCGCTC
>DATLXE010000506.1:0-1714 GCA_035575795.1 Gemmatimonadaceae bacterium | reverse complement strand
CAGGGCCGGCGAGAACTCCGCATCCTCCTCATCGGTCACGAGCTGGGTGACGTCCGCTTCGGGCTCTTCGTGCGCGATCAGCCGCTCCGCATCGAAGCGGTCGGGCACGCCGTCCAGCTCGTCGGTGGCTACGTCCGCCCCGAGCCCGAAATGGGCCGCGCGTTTTCTCCAGTCGAGGACATCGACTTGCGGCTGCGTTTCGTTCCAGGGGACGAGCGCTGGCTCATCAGGGCGGGCTGCAGACCGTCTCGGCATGTTGGGCTCCTTTGCAGGGAGCGTTCCGCCTGACCTCGGCACCGCGCCGGTCCGTGTTGAACCGTGTTGAACCGCGGCTGACCTCAGTCCGTGAGCCTCGCGGGGATCCCCGACCGTGGGAAATACGTCAATATGTCAGTCACCCATGTTCAAAAAAATCATCCGGGCCATCGGGATCGGGCTCGCCGCACTGATCGTGACCGGCGGCGTGCTGTATGTATCAGGGTTCCGGATCGTCCTGGACGGGGGAGGCGGCCTTCACGTCGCCAGGGAAAAATCCGCTGAACAGCGGGCTGAAGAGGTGGCGCGGCATCGCGAAGCGCAGCGCGCTGAAGCCCCCCCGGCCTCCCCGGCACCCCCCAGCGCCGTTGGCATCGAGGCTCCTGCACCCAGCACTTCTGCACCCAGCACTTCTGCACCCAGCACTCCTGCACTCAGCACTCCTGCACTCAGCACTCCGCACGTCTGTGAGCGCCTACTGGACCGACTTCCGAGGCCCGGCGCGAGATGGTCACTACCGCGAGCGGCCGGTCCTGACGTCCTGGCCGGGCGGCGGACCGAAGCCGCTCTGGAAGCAACCGGTGGGTGGAGGGTACGCGTCCTTCGTGGTTGCCGGCGGACGGGCCTTCACGATCGAGCAGCGCGGCGCCGACGAAGTCGCCACCGCCTACGATGTCGGCACGGGCCGTGAGGTGTGGGCCAACACGTGGACCGCCGCGTTCAAGGAAATCATGGGAGGTGACGGCCCACGCGCCACGCCAACCTGGCACGATGGGCGGGTCTTCGCCCTCGGCGGCGCCGGTGAGCTGCGCGCCATTGACGCCGCGAGCGGTCGAACCGTCTGGCGAACGAATATCCTCACCGACGCCGGTGCCTCCAACCTGCAATGGGGCATGTCGGCCGCTCCCCTGATCGTCGGCAACACCGTCGTCGTGCTTCCCGGTGGACGCAGCGGGCAATCGGTGGTGGCGTACGATGCCGCCACCGGCAAGCGCGCATGGGCCGCGCTCGACGACCGGGCGTCATATTCCTCGCCGATGCTGGTCACCGTGGCCGGGGTACGGCAGATCGTGCTCTTCACCGCGACTCGCCTCGTGGGGATCACGCCTGACCGCGGCGAGCTGCTCTGGGAGTGGCCCTGGAAGACGCAGTACGAAGTGAACGCCTCTCAGCCCGTGGTCATCGGCGCCGATCGCCTCTTCGTCTCGACCGGATACGGCACGGGCGCGGCGACGATCGAGCTGTCGCAGGCGGGCGGACGCTTCGCCGTGCGTGAGGTCTGGCGCAGCAACCGGATGAAGAACCAGTTCACGAGCTCTGTTCTCCACGACGGATTCCTGTATGGGTTGGACGAATCGATCCTCGCGTGCCTCGATGCCGCAACGGGCGAGCTGAAATGGAAGGGCGGTCGCTACGGATACGGCCAGGTCATGCTCACGGACGGCCACCTCATCGTGCT
>DATLXE010000505.1:0-32143 GCA_035575795.1 Gemmatimonadaceae bacterium | reverse complement strand
TGGAAGCCGCGCCCTCGGCCTCGTGCAGCACCGCAATGATCTGCTCCTCCGTAAATCTGGTCCTCTTCATCAGTCCTCCCGCCTCTCAGCGGATCAGGACTCAGAACCTAAGAAATGACTCCGCTTTTGGGGAGGACGTCACAGGGCTGTACACCAATAGATCACAATGCCGTGCAAATCCCTCGGCGCTGGGACGTAACCGGGCTACCGCCCGTGATCGTTACATGACGGGACTGCACCGCGTCGAAACTCCCGCGCATTGAATCCTCGAACAGAGCAAAAACCGTTGTGGTGTTAACTGAACCTCCGGACGTTAGCTCAATGAAGGTGAGCCCCGCGTCCGTGCGGAGAACTGTGACATCAACAGCCGCGTTGTTTCCGAGCATACGGGCTCGGCGATTCTCTGGATCGATCCTGTCTAACGAGAACTCTATTTTGCTGGATGCGTTGGAGACGAGCTCGTATTGAATTTCTTTCTCCGAGCGTGTGCCAGACGCGCCGACACTTAGCTCACAACGTAGCGATTCAGTTTCGGCAAGACGCCGAGAGGCGGCTGCCGCTTCTTCGGCAGTAACAAATCGCGTGTGATTGCCCTGATTGCAGGCCCCGAGCGCGAGAAGCAAGAGCACTCCAAGCGTTGTGCGTAACATCGACTCGCTCCGTCAAATGGTGGGTTCAAAGTCCGACAGTCGCCTCAGGAGCGCAAGCAATCGAAACCGTACGAATCGCCCCACTTCAGGATTCTCATTTTACTTTGTCATGTTTCGCCGATAGCGCGCGATTGCCTTATCGATCGCTCGGCGCATGAGGCATTGCAGGCGTAGGTAACGAGATGGCGGCACTCGCTCGATCTCTACGACCGCCGAAGGATCAATTGACCCCGGCGGATTGCAGACAAGAATGACTTCACAGTCCGGCCACTCTTTGTCGGTTTGCGGGATGATCTGTTGCATGTCGTGCTGGTCAACGCCGAGCTCGTTCAGTTTCGCCCGTGCGAGCACATAGACCCATCCCCCGCGGCCGTAGTCGACCGCGAACCGACGGGCTATCTCGCGACTTGTAGTGGTCGATACTCCACAACGCTTCCGCCCTTCCACGTGGTCAATTGCGGCATTCCGCGTACTATTATCCCACGAGTGCACGTCCCACCTAAACTCGCCCCAGAGGGCGGGGGCATCGAACGGCTCAAGGGATGCGGGGGCCAGAGCCGTCGCTCTCCGGTGTTGTGGCTCGCTTACACCGCGATAAAGAAGTTCGCTCACCCTGTGTAAGGTCTCCGCACTTCCAGCCAGTTTCGATAAAGGCGCAGTGGTAGGGCATGGCCGGCGACAACGCCCGTTCTGCGATCTCGAAGCATCCCGAAGGTTAACCGGAAACTGCGGTGCGTCGCCATCGTCGTTCCCTCAAACACGTACTGCTCCATCCGCTCGCCTGCCAGCATTTGCGGCTTCAGCTCCGTTTTTACTACCTGCCGCAAAAACTCTGCGTGGTGTTGCGGCACCCATCGAGCGGCGGCGATTCGCCAAGTACTACTTGCAGGTCCAGCTTCGGCCGACCGTTCCGCTCTCGCACAGCGTTGATCAGCTGGATGATTTGGAGTGCACTTTCCTCTAGCGTGAGAGTGGCTACCGTTACATCGCTCTTGATTGCGGCGGTTGCTTCTAACTCCGGCAGTGTCCCGCTGGGCGAGCAGCACTTGCCTAGCCAGATAAGTAACGCGGAGTTTCCGGAGAGCGCGGCCTTGAACTGTGCTGCTCGCAAGCCGGCCCGCGCCTCTGATACGATCCGGTCCAACGAACAGAATCGACCGCGCTCAGTTCGCCGCCCGGTTACCGGGAACGACAAAAAGTAGAGAACTTACTAATAGTGGGCTGTTCAAACGATTGAGTTTCCGTTAGTCGAGTCGGATTCTCATGTTATTCAGAGCTTGGCGGTTTGTATCGCTCAACATCCGTGATTAGCCGCACGCCACGCTGATACGTGAGGTAGGCATAGGTCCACTGCAGCAGCACGCTGATCCTGTTCCTGAAACCAACCAGATACATGATGTGCACGAATAGCCACAGCAGCCACGCGATGCGGCCGGCAAACCGCACCTTGCCGAAATCGGCAATCGCGCGCGAGCGTCCGATCACCGCGAGATCACCCTTATTCCGATAGCGAAAGTTCCGGCGAGGTTGCCGCCTGATGTCGCGCAGAATGTTCTCCGCCGCCGCCGCTCCCCCCTGGTTGGCGGCGGGACATACTCCCGGAACCGTTCTCCCGTCCTGATTGACGACTGCCAAGTCGCCAACTGCGAAAATCTTCGGATGGCCGGGGACGGAGAGATCCGGCTCGACCACAACTCTTCCCGCGCCATCGAGCGGAGCGCCCAACGATTTCGCCAGCGGAGACGCGATATTGCCGGCGGCCCAGAACGCCGTACGCGCCGCGATTCGCTCGCTGCCGATCCAGACACCGGCACGGTCGACGCCGGTGACCAGTGAGTTGAGGCGCACCTCCACTCCCAGCGCCTCGAGGTCCCGTTGCGCGCGCTGGGCGAGCTCCACCGGAAACGATGGCAGCAGCCGAGGCCCGCCCTCGATGAGAATTACTCTCGTGCGCGTCGTGTCGATGTTCCGGAAATCGGGACCAAGCGCCTTCCGCGCGATCATCGGCATCGCGCCCGAAAGCTCGGTGCCGGTTGGTCCCCCGCCAATCACGACGAAGGTGAGATACTCCTCTCGCTCAGCGGGATCCTCGCTCTTCTCAGCGCGCTCGAAGGCGAGCAGAAAACGACGGCGTATCTCCGACGCGTCCTCGATTGCCTTGAGTCCGGGCGCGTACGGCTCCCAGTCGTCGCGCCCGAAATACGCGTGGCGCGCTCCTGAAGCAAGAATGAGATAATCGTACGGCATCTCGCGCCCCTCGTCGATTACCACCACGCCAAGGTCGGGCTCGATGCGGCGGGCGTCGGCGAGCAGGACCGTGACATTACTCTGCTTTCTCAGTATCCAGCGTATCGGCGCGGTGATGTCGCTCGGCGCGAGCGCGCCGGTGGCCACCTGATACAGGAGCGGCTGAAACACGTGATGGTTGGTTCGGTCGAGCAGCGTGATGTCCACGCTGGCGCGGCGCAGCTTCTTCGCCGCGGCCAGTCCGCCGAATCCGCCGCCGACAATGACGACGCGAGGCCGCCGCGGAGCGTCAGGCAAGGCGCTCCTCGAACGACCGCGCCGCGAGCGTCATGAGCAGTACCAGCACGATCAACAGCACGCTGTACGATGCGGCCGTTCCGAACGCGAGCGCGCGCAGCTGGGCGAGAATCTCCAGCGAGATGGGGCGGTTGGCATGCGTGTACAGAACAACACTGGCGACGAACTCGCCGACCGCGGTCACGGCCGCAAGGAGAGCGCCCGCCACCAGTCCCGGGCGCGCCGCGGGAATTATGACGCGCCTCATCGTGAGAAACCACGAGCCACCCAGCCCTCTTGCTGCATCCTCGAGCGAAGGATCCATCTGGCGCAGCGAGCTTTCGACCGCCGACGCAACGAGTGGGGTGTCGCGGATAAAATACGCGAGCGGGAGAATCCAGAATGTGCCGACCAGAAGAATGCGGAGTGTCGCCGGATCGTTACGGTTGAAGGTCGCGGCAAGACCCAGTGCAATCGCCGTTGCAGGAATCGCCCACGGGAGCGCAAGCAGCAGCTCCAGCAGCCGGCGCCCGGTGAACTTCCGGAACACGATCAGGTACGCGGCGAGGAAGCACACAACGACGTTGGCGGCGGTGGCGACAACCGCCATCGAAACGCTGTTGATGATCGGCTTCCACAATTCACGTTCCGAGAACAGGCGCCGATAGTTGTCGAGCGTATACTCCGGCGGCAGCACCTGCGTTGTCCACGCTCCGTCGCGGGCAAACGACACGAGCACAACCATCAGGTGCGGCAGGACGAGAATGATTACGACCAGCGCGGCGAGAGCGCTCATCGCCAGCTGCGCCCGCCTGGACCGGATGACCCTTCTCGTTCGCCCACCCTTCCCCGTCGAGGTGAACTTCCGCTTCCTGTCCAACCAGCGAAACAGTATCAGTCCCGCCACCGCGCTCAGCGCGAGCACCGTAGTCTCCACGTAGGCCAGGCCGAGCGCGCCGTTGGTCTTGGAGGCAAGTATCTGCGTGGATAGCACGCGCAGTCCGCCGCCGAATACATAGGGAGCGGAGAACGAGCCGAGCGCGTTCATGAAGACAAGAAGCATCGAGCCGGCGACAGCGGGCATGAGGAGCGGGAGCGTCACGCGCCGCAACCGGTGCCACGTGCCGGCGCCGAGCCCCGATGCGGCTTCGTCGAGCGTAGCGTCGAAGCGCTCGAGACCGGCGGACACGAACAGAAAGACGTACACGTACATCGTGTACGCGTGGACGAAGACGATCGCCCCCACGCCCTTGAGGCGCCACGGGGCTTCTTCCATGCCGAGCGTGCGCTGCAACGCGCGTGTAACCACCCCACTCTCGCCATACAGGAAGAGGAACGCGATCACGCCGACGAGCGGCGGCAACGCGGCAGGCAGCGTCGCTACCGCGCGCAGGATGCGGCGCCCGGGAAACTCGAATCGGCCGAGCAGGAATGCGAGTGGTACGCCAATAGCCAGCGCAGCAAACACCGATGCGACGGAGATGACGAGACTCGTGCGCAGTGCCTCGCGGTCGGCGGGGCTGGCGGCGAACTCTCTCCAGTGACCAAGTCCGTTCTCGAAGCTGCCCGCGACGACGGCGGCGTTTGGATAAACCACCGCCCACAGCAGCAACGCGATCACGGGAAATGCGATCAGCCATGTGTGCCTCTGGGCATCGCGTGACCTGGAGCCTTGCCGCGGCGCGCTCACTCGTGCCGCGGCGGGTACGAGTGATTCCTCGCTGACGCCCATCAGGCCAGCAGCGGGAAGGGACCCTTCCCCGGCATGACGTGAGTATTGTCACCCTCGCTCAATCCGTGATGGCGGGATTCGACCTCCACGGTCACGCTCTCGGACAGCCGCATCCGGTACATCACCACCCCGCCCGCGAAGCGCCGGTTGACGACCACGCCCGGCCACCCGCGCTGCTCCGTATTTCCGCCGACCTGCAGCGCATCCGGACGGAGCACGACATACGCCTGGTTGATCGGTGCGCGCGCGCCGGCCGGCCGCGTCACGGGAATGGTGATCTCGTTGCCGGCAATGCTCACTGTCGCTTCGTCACCACGATCGACGGCCGGCACGATCGTGCCGCGCCCGATGAAGCTCGCCACCTCGCGCGAAGCGGGACGGTGATAAAGATCGTCGGGCGTTCCGCTCTGCAGCAGCTTCCCCTTCTTCAGCAACGCGATCCGGTCGGCGATCGCGAACGCGTCTTCCTGGTCGTGCGTGACGAAGAGCGCGGGCACTCCGACCCGGTGCAGCATTGCGCGGAGATCATCGCGCATCGTCTGCCTGAGCGTGGGGTCGAGATTGGACAGAGGCTCATCGAGCAGGAGGGCTCGCGGCTCGATCACCATTGCCCGCGCCAGCGCGACACGTTGCTGCTCGCCTCCGGAAAGCGACTGAACCGCGCGCGCACCCGCCCCCTCCAGGCCTACAGCGGCAAGCGCGTCTCTCGCTCGGCCCAGTCGCGTGGCCTTGTTTACGCCCCGCGCCTCGAGCCCGAAAGCGACGTTCTCCTCGACCGGCATGTGCGGGAAGAGCGCGTAGTGCTGAAACACCATCCCGAATCCACGCTTCGCCGGCGGAAGCTGCGTGATGTCGGTGCCGCCGAGTCGCACGCTGCCCGCGTCCGGAGTTTCGTAGCCCGCGGCAATGCGCAGTGTGGTCGTCTTCCCCGAGCCAGACGCACCAACCAGCGCGAGAAGCTCACCCGGTCCAACCTCCACCGAGACGGCGTCAACAGCAGTAAAGTCGCCGAAGCGGCGCGTGATCCCGTCGAGCATTAGCGCGCCGTCGCCAGACCCGCGCGCCGTCGCGGCCGCGCGCGTCATTGCTTCGATCCGCGATTCCTGATGTTGGCGTCCCAGTACTTCATCCACTCATCGAGATGCGCCGCCATCACCGCGCGGTCAACCGGCATCGGCTTGATCTCTTTCTGCGCCGCCTGGATCCAGGCAGGCAGCTTGTCCGCCGGAATGTCCGTTCGCGCGGGGATGCGCAGGAACTTGTCGGCGGCCGTGAGCATCGCCTCGGGAGTAGTCACGTACTCGTAGTAGAGCTTCGCCTCGCTCGGATGCTTGCTGCCGCGCACGATTGCGATTCCATCGACGAGGAGCGGCGTGCCGCTCGACGGGATCACGTACTTCACCGGAATCCTGAGACGCTGCTCCAGCGTCGCGATGTCGGGCATGTCCCAGAGCGTGATCACTCCCTCCTGCCGCCCCAGCTTCTGGTAGAGAATCGTAGGATTCAGCACGTATTCGCGCGTGTTCACGTCGAGCCGGCGGAGCCATTCGTAGCCCGCGTCGGGCTTGCCCGTTTGCGCCATCGACCGGGCCATGATCGCGCCAAAGATCGCGCGCATCGTGCCCGACGCGATCGGGTCGCGAATGAGAACTTTCCCCTTCCACTTCGGATCGAGCACTTCGTCCCAGTCCTTTGGCGCCTCGGCGGCCGTCACCACATCGCTGTTGTACGCGATCACTTCCGGTGTCAGGTACGTGCCGTACCAGTGGTCGCCCTCCTCATGCCCTTCGGCATCGACTGACGCCGCCCACGTCGGCTTGTATGGCTCGAGCAGCTTCTCCTTCGTCGCCCGGTCGAACGCCTCCGCCGGAGCCCCGAACCAAACATCGGCCTGCGAGTTCACGCTCTCGGCGCGGATGCGCTCCAGGACTTCCTGCGAACCCATGTCGATCCATTGCACGTCTATCGTCGGGTTCGCGTTTTCGAATCCGGTCTCGAAGAACTGAAGCAGGTCTTTTCCGTGTGGTGAGTACACGGTGAGCACGGTGCGCTTGTCACTCGAACAGGAGGAAAAAGTCAGGCAAGCCAGCACCGTTGTCGCGATCAGTCTCATTTCACCGGGCTCGATAGCAGGTTGGCGAAGATGCGCGCCCCTC
Organism: Gemmatimonadaceae bacterium; assembly: GCA_035575795.1. Taxonomy (GTDB): domain Bacteria; phylum Gemmatimonadota; class Gemmatimonadetes; order Gemmatimonadales; family Gemmatimonadaceae; genus UBA4720. The sequence continues at coordinate 25,082 of DATLXE010000505.1, read as the reverse complement.
CCGCAACACCGGCGGGGAGCTGCCTGAACAGCGCGAGCGGGACGTAGATGTAAGTACCCTTGCCGTAGCTAGCCGTGAGAATCGCGGCGCGATTAGCCTGCTCCCCTGGATCGTTCATGGACAGCAGAGTTTTGTAGCGCTCGTCGAATGTGGTCGGCATGTAGGAGGCGCGCTCCTGTACCCACCCCTCGAAATCGGCGGCCGTTATCCTGTTCGGCCGGTTGAGAAATGGCGACGCCGCGTCGAGAACCGTCACCGGCGCGGTTTCGTCGGTTACTCGCTCGGCGCGCGCGGCAAGCTTCATCGCGTACGGCATCATCCCGGGCCGCATCATCTCCGCCTGACCGTACTGCACCACCAGCCGTCCGCCATTGCGCACGTACTCGAGCAGGTACTCGTTGTTATCGGCGAGCGTCTGGCTCGATTGATACGCGCGTGGTCCAACGACGATTGCCCGAAAACGCGCGAGGTTCGTGATCGGCAGGTCGTCGGGCTGGATCATCGTCACCGAAACGCCGAGCTGTTCCAGAACGGGGCCGACGTTGTCGCCGACTCCCGATACGTACCCGACGCTCATGTTCGCGGGGAGCGCGACATCGACGGCGTGAACGCGCACGCTCGACGCGCGATAAACGCGCTGGGGCGTTATGTGCGCGTACTCGATGGGGACGTACCCGCTCTGGAATTCAGTGCCGCGGGCGGAGGCGACCGCGGCGATTTCGTGCACTCCCCGGGCAAGCGAACCCCTGAGCCGGAACGTCACGACGCGCGTCGCGCCTGGACCGAGCGTGATTGCCCGCTCGGCTGCATCGACCGTGAGCCCAGCCGGGAGCCGCAGCCTGACCGTTACCGGAACGGAATCGCGAAGCGCCGAGCGGAGTGTAACGCGGAGGGGGCGAGCGAACGCGCGGCCGGCAGGCGCCATCTCCGTAGCGTGTTCCAGTGCCACCGAAATTGCGGGCGCGACAATAAGCGGCTGCTGCATATCGCCCCGCACCAGGTCGACGTAGTGATAGACGATCGGCGCGCGAATCTCTCGTGTTCCAGTTCGTCCTGGAATTTCCACGCTCACACGCGCCCAGCGGCGCTTCTCCAGCTCATCTTCCGCGATCACGCTGAGCGGCGTGCCGTACAGATCTCCATTCCTGGGGCGCACGAGCCACCACGGCTGCGTCAGCTCGCGCCCAACTTCCCACTGTTTCCACTGTACGCTCGAGTCCGGCTGAATCACGCGCCGGTTACCATTGACCGCAATCACGGTAGCGGCAACTGCGCCACGGTTTAGCACGGTCATCGTCACCTGCGCGGAATCACCGAGCGCGACCGCACGCCGGTCGGCGACGGCGTCGAGGACCACCGCTGACATGGTATCGCCGACCGCGACGGGTGTCAGGCCGGCTGAGCCACCGAGATCGATTCCATCGAAGATCGACTTTTCCTGCTTCGCATCAGCGGGCGCGGGCACACGGCTGTCCACGCGAGTCAGATGGTCGAGCACCACTCCCCTTCGCCGCAACGTCCCGAATCCCTGCGACTTGTGCTGCGACCTGCTCTCCGCCGCGATCTCGGCGTAAGATTGTCCAAGCGCGGAGTTGAACTCGCCGACGTTGATGCTGAGCGTCGCCGCCTCGGGGGAGAAGCGCGCGAAGCGATAGAGCTTGAGCGGTGTCCACGGCTGGCCGAATTCCGCCGCCGGGAAACGCCCGATGTCGGCAGCGAGATCGTACGCTTCCCGAGTGAGTATGGCGGAGATCTGGTGCTGTCCGTGCCCGTCGCGCGGCGTGCCGGAAAACGTGGTGCCGATGATGTGCGGCCTGAACGCGCGCACAATCTTTACGATGTCCCGAAGCACCGAATCCTTTGGCCAATGCCGGTACGCTTCCTCCGCGGTCTTGGAAAACCCGAAATCGTATGCGCGCGCGAAGTATTGGTGCCCGCCGTCAACGCGCCGCGCTGCCAGCAGCTCCGCGGTGCGCAACACTCCCAGCTCTTCGCCGAGCTCGTTGCCGATCAGGTTCTGCCCGCCATCGCCGCGAGTAAGCGACAGGTACGCGGTTTCGACGTTCCTGCCGCGCGCGAGCCAGGCGATGAGTTGAGTGTCCTCGTCGTCCGGGTGCGCCGCAATCCAGAGCACGCGGATGCGCTCGCCCGGCGCATTGCCGTGGGACGACCGCGCGGTAACCGACCCGCCCTGCGAAGAAAGCGGATGCGGCACAGTCGCAGTCGCGACCGCACCGAGAAGAACCAGGAAGAGCCGGCTCAGCCTCAGGATTTGATCGCCATGCCCCGCCGCTTCGCGCCGGCGGGCTCAACAGCGGCATTCACCTCGTTGACAATGCGCTCCTGCTCCGCCTTGTGCGCGTCGGCATAACCTTCGGCCGGGCTCGACCGGTCGGGACGTCCGACGTAGCGCGTGAGCAGGGCATTCCCCGTCGAGACGCGGAGGCGCGGTGACGCATATGTCCACGCTCCCATGTTCTTGGGCTCTTCCTGCGCCCACACCACCTCGTCGATCTCCGGATACAGATCGACGATTCCCGCGACCTCGTTGTCCGGCCACGGATATAGCTCCTCGATGCGCACCAGCGCGACGTGCGGCGCACGCTTCGCGGCGAGATCGTAGTACATCTTCCCGGTGCAGAAGACCAGCCGCGTCACCGCCGCACGATTCGCCGATGCCACCGGATCGTCGATCACCGGCTGGAAGTTCCCCTTGGTCAGGTCGGCGAGCTTCGACGCCGCTTCCGGCAGTCTCAGGATGCTCTTCGGCTGCATCAGCACCAGCGGCCTGCGCACCGGCAGCAACATCTGCCGCCGCAGAATGTGAAAGTACTGCGCCGGCGTCGATGGGTATGCGACGCGCATATTGCCCTCGGCACACGACTGAAGGAACCGCTCCAGACGCGCGCTCGAATGCTCCGGCCCCTGCCCCTCGTACCCGTGCGGCAGCAGCAGCACGACGCTCGAGTCCTGGCCCCATTTGGCGCGGTCTGCGACGATGAACTGATCGATGATCGGCTGCGCGACGTTCACGAAGTCGCCGAACTGCGCCTCCCACAGCACCAGTGTCCGGTCGGATGCCGTGCTGTACCCGTACTCGAAACCGAGCACCGCGGTTTCCGACAGCGGACTGTTGTAGATCTCGATCGCGCCGGCGCTCCGGCCTTCGGCGACGTGCGCGAGCGGAGTGTAGACCTCGCCGCTTTCGGCGTCGTGAAGTACCGCCTGCCGGTGCGAGAAGGTGCCGCGCTCGACATCCTGTCCTGTAAGCCGGATCGACGTGCCTTCGCCGAGCAGCGATGCGAACGCGAGCGACTCGGCGTGACCCCAGTCGATACCGCCTGCATCACCCATCGCCTCGCGCCGGCGGACGAGAGTCTTCCCCAGCCGCTGGTTCACCTTCACGCTGGCTGGCCACGTCAGCAGCCGATCGTTCAGAGCAATGAGGACATCAGCGGCAACCGCGGTGGCGGGTTGTGCAACGTCGGTCTTCACCGCCGGTTGCTTCGGCGGCTTGTGCTCGGGCGCGTTGATGGCGCCGTCCTTCGTCGCCGACTGGATGCGCTCGAAGTTTGCCGTCACTTCCTTCTCGAGGGTCGTTACTTCATCAGCCGTAATCGTCCCCTCGGCGACCAGACGCTGGCCCCACACTTCCCGTGGTGTCGGATGCGCTCGGATGCGCTGATACAGCAGCGGCTGCGTGAACGAAGGCTCATCGGTCTCGTTGTGCCCGTGACGGCGGTAGCCGACAACATCGATCAGAAAGTCCTTGGCGAATTTCGCGCGATAGTCTATCCCCAGCCGCGTCACCTGCACGCATGACTCGGCGTCGTCGCCACTCACGTGCACAATCGGCACCTCGAATCCCTTCGCGAGGTCACTCGCGTAGTGCGTCGAGCGCGCTTCGTCAGGATCGGTAGTGAAGCCGACCTGGTTGTTGACAATGATGTGAAGCGTCCCGCCAGTCCTGAAACCGCGCAGCCGTGACATGTTGAACGTCTCGGCGACGACGCCTTCGCCGGGAAACGCGGCGTCACCGTGCACGCAGATCGGCACAACCGAAGCTTCGTCGCGGTCGGCCATCGAGCTGGCGAGTACCTGGCGCGCACGCGTGACTCCTTCCAGCACCGGATTGACGAACTCGAGATGGCTGGGATTCGGTACCAGCGCGACATCCACTTCGAGCCCGTCGGGAAGCTTCCGCTTGCCCCGCGCGCCGAGGTGGTACTTTACGTCTCCCGTCTCACTCTCGGCATTAGTCGCGGGGTGGCGTCCCTCGAATTCATCGAAGATCGTCGCGTATGGCTTGCCGAGCGTGTGCGCGAGGACGTTGATGCGGCCGCGGTGCGCCATCGCGACACCCACTTCCTTCGCGCCGGCAGCCGCCGCCCGCTCGATGGCGACATCGAGCATCGGCACAAGAATGTCGCCGCCCTCAATCGAAAAACGCTTGTACCCCTGATAGGCGCGACCGAGGAAGCGCTCGAGGCCATCGACCTCAGTGAGACGGCGCAGGATCGACTTTTTCTCTTCGCTGGAGAGCGGCGCGATCAGCTTCCCGCTCTCGATGTATTCGCGCAGCCATTCGCGCTCCGCGGCGGCGCCCAGGTGATCGATCTCGAAGCCGATTCGCGATGAGTACAGGTCGCGGAGGCGGGCGACGACATCGGCGGCGCTGCCTCCTGTCGCGCCGAGCGCGATGCCGGGGATGCTGGTGAGATCCTCGTCAGTGAGTCCATGAAATTCCGGCGTCAGCTCGGCGGTACCGGGCGGCGCGCTGCCGAGCGGATCGATCGGAACGGCAAGGTGTCCGTAGGCGCGGATCGCATCTACGAGCGCCGCCGCGGCGGCGACTTCTCGCAGGAATGCGGGATCCGGCCCGCGCAGCGCGGGTGCTTCCCGGGGGGCGCGCGTAGCGGAGTCAGCCGAAGCAGTGGCGCCCGCTGAGACGCTGAGGCTTTCGGCAAAGCGGAAGAACTGGCGCCAAGACTCGTCCACGGAAGCCGGATCGAGTCTGTAAGCTTCGTACTGCTCGCTGATGTAACCGTCGTTGAAAACGCTGGTTATTGGCTCGCTCCCCATAGGGCGAAATTTAAGGGAGTTCCGGGTGGTTCGGGGGCTGGCGAGAGGAATGCCTCCGCCGGCCCGGGTTCCTAGACCAGGCTGACTGCCGTCTCGGAAATCAACGGTAATGGCATGACTGGCTTCGTCCGCCGTGTGGCGGCGGTCAGGACTTTCAGCGCGACGTCACGGTCGAGCGTCGGAAGGTATAGAAAGCCGGCTATCCCGTTGACATCCAGCAGGTGCACCTCCTGTGTCCGCCGCGTCAGGCTCACTGCGATGACGGGAGTTCTGGAGAGCAGCGGATCGCGCTCCCACTCGTCGAGCGAAAGCGTAGCGAGGAGGTCGTACTCGCAGAGCACGACGTCCGGGCGCACCCGTGCCGCCGACTCGACCGCGGCGTCGAGCCCGACGACATGGTCCGTACGGATTCCCATCTCGCCGAAAAACTGCGCGAGATGACCGCTAAGAAACGGGTGGCGCGCGATACAGAGCGCGCGCAACGGACCGGCATTACCGGGGGGGGAGGTGGGTGCTGATCTCATGCGAGTTGATCGTACGCCGCTGGCGGGAGTCGCACAAGACCATGGCCGCATCAGTTACAACTCCGCAACCTGGGCGCACAACCTGGGCAAACAAAAACGCCCGCCACTTTCGTGGCGGGCGTTTTATCCAACTTTCCGATGCTAGCGGCGTGACTTGTCGACGTTGTTGCCGATCACACCACCGATGATGGCGCCGGCGGTTCCGCCGATGATCGCGCCCTTCACCTTGTTCTTGCTCGTCGCCGCGCCGAGTACCGCGCCGGCAGCGCCGCCGATGATGGCGTCACGCTTGGTGTTCTTCACCATTGGGCGCTGCGGCTCCGGAGCCGGGCTGTATACCGGGGCCGGCTGGCTGTAGGTGCCGCCCGAACTCGCGCTCGAACCGCTCGACTCAGAGCGTCTACGCGTATTGGACGTGCGGCGAACGGGGGCGCGGCGGGTCGTCGTGCCACTGCTTCTAACCGCTGCCGGCGCGGCCGCTGCTGCTGCCGGGGCGACGAGCGCATTGCGCTCCATTGCCGAGACGCTGTCGAGCGGCATCACGGGGCTCGCCTGTGCCGCGGTCGAGAGGTCGGCGTTAAGTGCGTCGTCGACCTTGCTGCTGTCATCCTTGGCGCAGGCAAAAGCAACGAGCGCGATCGGAACAATGATGAGCTTGCGAATCATTTGAAGCCTCCATTTAGGACCCCCGCTCAACGCGGCGGTAACCGTTATAAGGGCAGGGGCTGTGCCAGATTTGGGAGGGACTTAAGCCGCTGTAGCGGAGGCTAACTGGCGGGGAGGGGTAATAACGTCCTCAATTGAGGCCGGGAGGGTGAGACGGAAGGTGCTACCCTCCCCAAGGACGGAGTGTACCGTCAGCGAGCCGTCGAGGAGTTGGGCCAGCCGCCGTGAGATTGGCAGCCCTAATCCGGTTCCCGGCTGCTTCGATTCCGACACCTGAACGAATTCCTCGAAGATCCGGCCGAGGTCGTCCTCGGCGATGCCTACTCCCTGATCCTTGACCTCGACCTGGACGCCCGATTCGAGCTTCTTGCAGAGGACGCGTATCGGCTTTCCTTCCCCGAACTTGATCGCGTTCGACAGAAGATTGAGGAGGATCTGCCTGACGCGACGGGGATCGCTGACGATCGTGCTGGCCTGGCCCTCCATCTCCAGGCTCAATGTCGAGCCATAGTCGTCGGAGAGGGGCCGCACGGTGATGAAGAGATCCTCGACGATCGACGGGAACAACACCGGCTGCAGGCTCAGCTCGATCTTTCCCGCCTCGATCTTCGAGAGATCGAGCACATCGTTGACGAGCTCGAGGAGATGGCGCGCCGCCTTGAGCGTGCGGCTCAGCCCTTCGGTCTGCTTCACGTTGAGCGGACCGTAAATGTTGTCCAGCATCAGGGTGCTGTACCCGATTACGGCGTTGATCGGCGTGCGCAGCTCGTGGCTCATCGATGCATAGAATCTGTTGCGCGCACCCATCGCCTGCTCGAGCGCCAGCTGGCGGCGGTGAAGCTCCTCGTTCATCTGCGAAAGCTTGGCGGCGGACCGTGCTTCGGTCTCGAGAAGCGCGGTCCGGTGCTCCAGCTCGAGTTCGCGCTTCTGGCTGTCGCGCAACAGGTCGGCGGTGCGCTGGATCTCCTTCTGCTTCATGAAGAGATCAACGAACACCGCAACCTTCGATCGCAGGACGTCGGGATTGAACGGCTTGAAGACGTAGTCAACGGCTCCCATCGAGTAGCCCTTGAACACGTACGCGTCCTCTTTGTTGATCGCGCTGAGGAAGATGATCGGTATGAGGCGTGACCGTTCGCGCGACTTGATAATTTCGGCGACCTCGAAGCCGTTCATTCCGGGCATCTGCACGTCGAGCAGGATGGCGGCGAACTCGTCCTGCAGCACCGCCTTGAGCGCTTCCGGACCGGTGTTGGCGCGGAGGAGATTCTGGCCGAGCGGCTCCAGGATCGCCTCGAGCGCGAGGAGATTTTCGGGCCGATCGTCGACCAGCAGCAAGCTCACCCGGGGCGGCGCCGCGAGCTCAGCCGCATTCGCAGTTTCCTGGCTCATACCGTTTTCTGCCGCGCGAAAAGGCCGGCCTGATGGCTGAGCTCGACAAGGCGAGCGGCGATTGAGGCGAGAGGCAGGACTTCAGCTTTGGGGACTGCCTTGATCGCGGCGGCGGGCATGATCGGAATTTCCGCCGTTTTCGGGTCCTGCACCAGTGCGCGTCCGCCAAGCTGTGCGATGTGGCGGAGGCCGCGCGCGCCGTCTTCGTTCGCGCCGGTCATCACGACGCCGATCGTCTCACTGCGATAAACGTCGCCGGCGCTCGTGAACATGACGTCAATCGACGGCCGGCTGAAGCGCACGGGGTCCTCGGTCGTGAGCGATGCATATCCGTTCTCGATCAAGACGTGATAGTTGGAGGGAGCGAGATGGACTGTGCCCGGCTTGAGGGGGTCCTTGTCCTCGATCTCGCACACGGTGAGGGCAGTCGTGTCCTGCAGCAGCTCGCGTAGCAGGTGCTCGGACTCCTTGCCGCGGTGCTGCACGACAACGATGGGAATCGAGAAGTCGGCGGGCAGATCACCGAGCACCTTGGTGAGCGCGGCGAGGCCACCCCATGACGTGCCGACCACCACGACGGAGTACGCCACTCAGCGCACCTTCCGGAAAATCTTTTCCGGCGGAGCGATCTGCTGGTACGCCTCCTCGTGCTGCATGAAGCGCAGCGTTTCCTTGCTGCCGAGCACGAGCACTCCGAACGTGATGAGGCTGTCGTAGAAGAGGCCATGCACCTTCGACTGCAGCGTCTTGTCGAAATAAATGAGCACGTTGCGGCAGAGGATGACGTTGAACTCGCTGAACGAACGGTCGGTGACGAGGTTGTGCTGGGAGAACACGACGTTTTTCGTCAGCGACTGGTCGAAGAGCGCACCGCCGTACTTGGCCGTGTAGTACTCGGAGAACGACCTCTTGCCGCCGGCGCGAATGTAGTTGTCGGTATACTCCTGCATCCGCTCCAGCGGGAAGATGCCCGCCTTCGCGCGCTGCAGCACCACTTCATTGATGTCGGTGGCGTAAATGCGCGCGCGGTCATAGAGGCCCTCCTCGCGGAGTAGCATCGCCAGCGAATAGACTTCCTCGCCCGTCGAGCACCCTGCGTGCCAGATGCGGATGAATGGATAAGTCCTGAGCAGCGGCACGACATGCTGCCGGAACGTCATGTAGAAGCCCGGGTCGCGAAACATCGCGGTGACGTTGATGGAGAGATCGAGAAGCAGCTTCTCCATCATCTGCGGATCGTGGAGCACGCGCTCCTGGAGCGAGCTCACGCTCTTCAATCCTTCTTCCTCGATACGCTTCCACAGCCGGCGACGAATGGATGCATACGCGTAGGCGCGAAAATCAAAGCCGTACTGACGGAACACGCCCTCGAGCAGAAGCTCGATCTCGATTCGCTCGAGATCGGGCTTGTAATTCGGGGCGGTGCGGTCAGGCGCGTCCCCCGCGACGAGGGACTCCGCTATCTGTACAGCCACACCCGTAGCAGCGAGAGGAGTTGTTCTGTGTCGACCGGCTTGGTGATGTAGTCCGACGCGCCGGCGGCGATGCACTTCTCACGGTCGCCCTTCATCGCCTTGGCGGTGAGCGCGATGATGGGAAGGGTCTTGAACTCGTTCATGGCGCGAATGGCGCGCGTCGTCTCGTATCCGTCCATCTCCGGCATCATCACATCCATCAGCACCGCGTCAACGTTGGGATCCTTTTTCAGCTGGTCGATCGCCTGCTTGCCGTTCTCCGCGAACCGGACGACCATGCCGTGGTCCTCGAGCATGCTGGTGAGTGAGAAGATGTTGCGCACATCGTCATCAACGACCAGCACACGCTTGCCGGCGACAACCGAATCCGCATCATGCAGGTGCTCGAGCATCTTCCGCTTCTGCTCGGGGAGCTTGGCCTCGATCCGGTGCAGAAAGAGCGCGGTCTCGTCGAGAAGGCGCTCGGGAGATTTTACGTCCTTCACGATGATCGTTTCAGCGTACTTCTTGATGCGGGTCTCGTCCTGGGAGCTCAGCTCGCGGCCGGTATAAATGATGATCGGCAGGTCCCGCTTATCCTCGTCGGACTTCACCTTCTCGAGGAGGTCGAAACCGCTCATATCCCCCTTGAGTCCGAGGTCCAGCACCATGCAGTCGAAGTGCTTCACGTTGAGCTGTGCGAGCGCCTCCTCGGCCGACCCGACCGCGGTGATCTCCACGTCGTCGTGGGCGATCAGCTCGACGATGCTCTGCCGCTGTGCCTCGTTGTCCTCGACGACCAGCAGGCTCTTGGGCGTGGTGTCGATGAATGACGAGATGCGCGCGAACGCGGCGTCGAGGATCTCACTCGTGACCGGCTTCACCAGATAGGCCATCGCGCCGGCCTTGAGGCCCTCGCGCTTCGATTCGACCCCGGAAATGATGTGCACCGGAATGTGACGCGTCTCCGGATCCCTCTTGAGCCGGTCCAATACCTCGAGTCCGTTCATGCCGGGCATGTCCACGTCGAGAGTGATTGCGTCGGGCCTGACCTCACGCGCGGTCTTCAACCCTGCGTCACCGTCCAGCTCCACTACGCCCTTGAATCCCTTGTCGCGCGCCATGTCGAGCAGAACCCTGGCGAAGCCGTGGTCGTTTTCGACGATCAGCACGGTGCGGTCGCCTTCCTCGATCAGCTCGCGATCATCGGGAATCGCGGTCTGCGCTACCGCTCGGCGCTCCTCGATGTCCGGGAGAGCCGTCCCCGAATAGTTTTTTCGCAGATCCGGGCGGGCGGGAAGCGTGACCGACGGCCGAGTGCTGGGCGGCGACGGCGGCTTCACGCGCCCGCGCGGGGCGTACGAAGGCTGCATGTCCGCAGCGTCGAGCGACGAATCCCGACGCGGCGCGTCAGGCCCCGGGATATAACGGGCCGGCAGGAAGAGCGTGAACGTGCTGCCCTTCTTCTCCGCACTCTCGACGCGGATCTCGCCGCCGAGCAGGCGGGCGATCTCCCGGCTGATGGAAAGCCCGAGTCCCGTGCCGCCGAACTTCCGGCTCGTCGTTCCGTCTGCCTGCTGGAACGCCTCGAAGATCAGGCGCTGCTTTTCCTTCGCAATACCGATTCCGGTGTCCGCGACCGAGAATGCAATCACTTCTCCTGCCTTCTCGAGCACCGGGTTCTGGAAGCGTCGGCCCTTCTCCGCCTTCCTGATAATCAGCGTTACGCCGCCATCCTGCGTGAACTTGAAGGCGTTGGAGAGCATGTTCTTGATCACCTGCTGCAACCGGCCGCCGTCCGTGAAGATCGTCTTCGGGACATCGTTGTTGAGCTCGATGTTGAAAGCGAGCGACTTCTGCTCCGCGACGGGGCGGAAGCTCCGTTCCACGAACTCCTTCACTTCTTCGAGCTGAACGTCGGTCGCGTCCACATCCATCTTGCCCGCTTCGACCTTCGACAGGTCAAGCACGTCGTTGATCAGCGACAGCAGATCGCTTCCCGACGACAGGATCGTCTGCGCGAACTCGACCTGCTTCGGCGTGAGATTGCCGTCCTTGTTGTCGCTGAGCAGCCGCGCGAGGATGAGCAGGCTGTTGAGCGGTGTCCGCAGCTCGTGCGACATGTTGGCGAGGAACTCCGACTTGTACTTCGAGCTCAGCGCGAGCTGCTCGGCCTTTTCCTCGAGGGCGAGTCGCGCTGCCTCTACTTCCTCGTTCTTGGTCTCGACTTTTCGGTTCTGCTCGGCGAGCAGCGATGCCTTTTCTTCCAGCTCCTCGTTGACCTGCTGCAACTCCTCCTGCTGGTCCTTGAGCAGCTCTTCTGAAGTCCGGAGCGTGCTTGCCTGTGCTTCCAGCTCGGTGTTCGACTTCTTGAGCTCGTCCTGCTGTTTGCGCAACTCCTCGGACTGGCTCTGCAGCTCGAGCGTCAGGCCCTGCGACTGCTCGAGCAGCTCGGCCGTCCGCATGTTGGCGCTGATCATGTTGATCACGACGCCAACGCTCTCCGCGAGCTGGTCGAGGAAGAGCTGGTGGATCTGGCTGAACGGGAGGAACGACGCCAGCTCAATGACCGCCTTTACGTCGCCCTCGAACAGGACCGGCAAAACGAGCACGTTCCGCGGCGGTGCTTCGCCCAGACCGGACGTGATGCGGATGTAGTCGTCCGGGACGTTCGTGAGCAGGATCGGCTTCTTCTCGAGCGCCGCCTGGCCAACGAGTCCCTCGCCAAGGTAGAAGCGGTTGCCAACGTGCTTGCGCTCCTTGTAAGCGTAGCTCGCGATGAGCTTGAGGACCTGCGTGTTGCTTTCGTCCTCCATGATGTAGAACGCGCCGTGGTGAGCGGAGACCAGCGGCGTCAGCTCAGACATGATCAGCTTCGAAACGGCCTCGAGATCCTTCTGTCCCTGCATCATGCGCGAGAACTTGGCGAGGTTGGTCTTCAGCCAGTCCTGCTCCGAGTTCTTCTCGGTAGTGGACTTCAGGTTCACGATCATCTGGTTCAGGTTGTTCTTGAGCTCATCCAGCTCGCCCTGCGCCTCGACCGCGATCTGCCGGCTGAGATCTCCGCGCGTCACCGCCGTCGCCACGTCGGCGATCGCTCGCACCTGCAGCGTGAGGCTGTTCGCCATTGCGTTCACGTTGTCCGTGAGCGCTCTCCATGTACCAGCCGCGCCGGGGACTTCCGCCTGGCCGCCCAGCTTTCCTTCCGTGCCAACTTCCTTCGCAACGCGCGTTACTTCGTCGGCGAACACCCGGAGGCTGTCCACCATCGCGTTGACGGTATTCTTGAGCTCGAGAATCTCGCCGCGCACTTCGACGGTGATCTTCTGCGACAAGTCGCCTTTGGCGACTGCGGTGGTGACGAGCGCGATGTTGCGGATCTGGCTGGTGAGGTTGCCGGCGAGCGTGTTCACGTTGTCGGTAAGATCCTTCCACGTTCCGGCGACTCCCGGCACGTTCGCCTGCCCGCCCAGCTTTCCTTCGGTTCCTACATCGCGCGCGACGCGCGTTACTTCGGAAGAGAATCCGCTCAGCTGATCGACCATCGTGTTGATCGTGTTCTTCAGCTCAAGGATCTCGCCCTTCACATCGACCGTCATCTTCCGAGAGAGGTCGCCCTTCGCGACGGCCGTCGTGACGTCGGCGATATTTCTCACCTGGCCCGTGAGGTTCGAGGCCATGAAGTTCACGTTGTCGGTGAGGTCCTTCCACGTGCCGGCGACTCCCGGCACGTTCGCCTGCCCGCCCAGCCGTCCTTCCGTTCCCACTTCGCGCGCAACACGGGTTACTTCGCCGGCGAACACTGACAAGCTGTCCACCATCGTGTTGATCGTGTTCTTCAGTTCGAGGATCTCGCCCTGCACGTCGACGGTGATCTTTCTCGACAGATCTCCCTTCGCGACGGCGGTCGTAACGTCGGCAATGTTACGGATCTGGCCGGTGAGGTTACCGGCCATCGCGTTCACGTTGTCGGTGAGATCCTTCCACGTTCCAGCGACTCCCGGCACGTTCGCCTGGCCGCCAAGCTTTCCCTCCGTTCCTACTTCCTTGGCCACGCGCGTCACTTCGCCCGCGAACGCGCTCAGCTGATCGACCATGGTGTTGATCGTGTCCTTCAGCTCGGCCGTCTCACCCTTTGCCTCGACGGTGATCTTCTGTGACAGATCACCGCGCGCAACGGCGGTCGTGACAGCGGCAATGTTTCGCACCTGACCGGTGAGGTTGCCGGCGAGAGTGTTGACGTTGTCTGTCACGTCCTTCCACGTTCCGGCCACGCCCGGCACTGCGGCCTGCCCGCCCAGCTTCCCCTCTGTTCCCACTTCGCGCGCAACGCGCGTTACTTCCGCCGCGAACGCGCTCAGCTGATCCACCATGATGTTGATGGTGTTCTTCAGCTCAAGAATTTCGCCCTTTGCCTCGGCGGTGATCTTTCTGTTCAGGTCACCGCGCGCGACGGCGGTAGTGACGTCGGCAATGTTTCGCACCTGGCCGGTGAGGTTGGACGCCATGAAATTCACGTTGTCGGTCAAGTCCTTCCACGTGCCGCCGACACCTGGAACTTCGGCCTGTCCTCCCAGCTTACCTTCGGTACCGACTTCCTTGGCGACACGCGTCACCTCGGAGGCGAACGCGCTCAGCTGATCGACCATGGTGTTGATCGTCTGCTTGAGCTCGAGGATCTCGCCCTTTACGTCGACCGTGATCTTTCTCGACAGATCGCCCTTGGCCACCGCTGTCGTCACGTCGGCGATGTTCCTGATCTGGCCCGTCAGGTTCGACGCCATCGCGTTCACGTTGTCCGTCAGGTCCTTCCACGTTCCGCCGACACCCGGTACTTCGGCCTGTCCGCCCAGCTTACCCTCTGTTCCCACTTCCTTCGCAACGCGCGTCACTTCGGATGCAAAGGAGCTGAGCTGGTCGACCATGGTATTGATCGTGTTCTTCAGCTCGAGCGTCTCGCCCTTTGCTTCGACGGTGATCTTCTGGGACAGATCTCCCTTTGCAACGGCGGTCGTGACGGCAGCGATATTTCGCACCTGACTGGTCAGATTGCCGGCCAGCGTATTCACGTTGTCGGTGAGGTCCTTCCACGTTCCGCCGACGCCGGGCACTTCCGCCTGGCCGCCAAGGCGTCCTTCCGTTCCCACCTCGCGCGCAACACGCGTTACTTCCGAAGCGAATGAGCTGAGCTGGTCAACCATGATGTTGATCGTGTTCTTCAACTCGAGAATCTCACCTCGCGCATCGGCGGTGATCTTGCGCGACAGATCGCCGCGCGCCACTGCCGTCGTCACGTCGGCGATGTTTCGCACCTGGCCCGTAAGATTCGAGGCCATGAAGTTCACGTTGTCGGTCAGGTCCTTCCACGTACCAGCGACCTGCGGCACCTGCGCCTGACCACCCAGCTTTCCTTCCGTACCCACTTCCTTCGCGACGCGCGTCACTTCCTCGGCGAGCACACCGAGGGAGTCCACCATCGTGTTGACGGTGTTCTTGAGCTCGAGAATCTCGCCCTTTACATCGACGGTAATCTTCCTCGACAGGTCTCCCTTCGCGACAGCGGTCGTGACGTCGGCGATGTTTCTGATCTGGCCGGTGAGGTTCGAGGCCATCGCGTTCACGTTGTCGGTCAGGTCCTTCCACGTTCCCGCGATTCCGGGCACCTGCGCCTGGCCTCCGAGCTTGCCTTCCGTTCCCACCTCGCGCGCGACGCGCGTTACTTCCGATGCGAATGCGCTGAGCTGGTCGACCATGGTGTTGATCGTGTTCTTGAGCTCGAGCGTCTCGCCCTTTGCCTCGACGGTGATCTTCTGTGACAGGTCACCCTTCGCGACGGCCGTCGTGACCGCGGCGATGTTTCTGACCTGGCTGGTAAGATTTCCCGCGAGCGTGTTCACGTTGTCGGTGAGGTCCTTCCACGTTCCCGCGACACCGGGCACCTGCGCCTGTCCGCCGAGCTTTCCTTCGGTACCGACCTCGCGCGCGACGCGCGTTACCTCGTCGGCGAAGGCGCCGAGCTGGTCCACCATCGTGTTCACTGTCGTGCCGATGCGCAGGAACTCACCCTGCACCGACTTGCCGTCGATCTCGAGCACCATCTTCTGATTCAGGTCGCCCTCGGCAACCGCCGTCAGCACGCGCGCCACTTCGGTGGTCGGCGAGGCGAGGTCGGTAATGAGGGTGTTGACCGAATCGATCGTCGAGCTCCAGTCCCCCGCAACCTCGCCGATGGAGGCGCGGTCGTTCATCTGGCCCTCGCGGCCGATGGTGTTGGCGACGCGCTTCATCTCCGAGCTCATGCGCGCGTTCAGCTTCGCGATGTTGTTGAATGCGTCGGAGATCTCGGCGATCAGCGGGTCGTCGGAAAGCGGGAGACGGACATTGAAATCGCCGTCATTGAGCTCGCGGAGCGCGCCGAGCAGGCGGCGCAGGTCAGCCTCGCGGCCGCGGGCAGATGTCTTCACTCCGCCAATCCCATCGCCGTCGTCATTCCCGTTGCCGTTGCCGTTCCCCTTCCCCGACCGGCCGCCATTGCGGCCATTCTTTCGTCGCGGCGGGTTGCTCGCGCGGTCTCTGCTGCCAGTGCGCTCGCCGGGCGTCTCGTCTATCTCGATGGTGTCGTCGATTTCCACGACCTACTCCTTGGGTGACTTCCTGAGGCCCTGCAGCGGGCAGGCGGCCGAATCCGCCTTCGCGCCGTGCCCGCACGAAGGGGATTATCTGTACTGTTCAAAAGTGGGACCGTTCCCCGCGGGAATGGAGTCAAAAAGCGGAGTTCCGGATAATGTGACTTCAACGGGATCACCGGACCGGATCCGGCCCTCGGTGATCACACGTGCATAAACCCGGCTCCAACCGGGGTGCGCCTTCTGCGAAATGCGACCGAAACGGCCTCCCGTGAACGACTCCCGGATGGTCTTGCACGGCCTCGTATATGACGTGACTTCGAGTTGAATGTCACCGATTTTCACCTGACTGCCGGGAACCATGAGGTCCCAGTCGAGTCCCTCGACGGTGACGTTCTCGCCAGTCGTGCCGATGCCGATGGGATGTCCCTCGCCCTGCAGCGCCCGGATATGCTCGACGGAATAAATGCAAACCGCCCGATCGGGGCCGCCGTGTCCCCGGTAGTTATGTGCGTCAGTTTCGAGCCCTAATAGCGTCACCATAACGTCATTCAAAGGGTTTTTAGGCACTCCTCCCCGCGAGACGTTCAGAGAAACCACGCTACCGGTTCTGGCCAGACCTGATGTCACGCGGGTGATTCCCCTCTCCCTGTTACACCGCTCTGCCCCGGCCGGCGCTTCCCGGCTTTACGCGGCTTCCGAACACTTACCCTGGTTTCCGCAAAGCGGTCGACGGAGGGAGTGCCCGCTCCACCGCTGGCGAGAAAGCTGACGGGAATTCCTCCATTCGTGGTCGCGAACTCTGATCGCAGAGGAATACCGGTCTGACGTGCGAGGACCTTGTCAGCGGACAGGATTCCCAGCGACCAACCCGGTTCTCTCGATACCGCCCTCCCCAGCGTCGCGTACAGATTCCGCAGCGATGATGCGTCGCCAACCCGCACACCGTAAGGCGGGTTCACCATCACCCACCCGCCCTCCGGATTCGTGGCCGTCAATGCGGTGAGAGAGGCGGACAGTGCATTCACGGAAAGGTGCACATCTTCGCTCACCCTCGCTCGCGCCGCGTTCCGCCTTGCCGACTCAATCGCGCCGGCGTCGCGGTCGGACCCGAATATCAGTGAGGTGCCCGCGCGCGTCACGCCGCCCTCGGCGCGCTCGTGCAGATCCTTCCAGAGGGCCTCGTCGAAATCGGGCCACCGCATGAACGCAAATTGTCTGGCGCGGCCGGGGGCAATGTTGCGGGCGATCATTGCCGCCTCGATTGGTATCGTCCCCGACCCGCACATCGGATCGGCGAATACCTGCTCCTTCTTCCAGCCGCACGACAGGATCATCGCCGCCGCGAGTGTCTCGCGCAGTGGCGCTTTCGCTACCTCCTGCCTGTAGCCTCGCCGGTGAAGCAGGTCACCGGAGCTGTCGATGCTGATCTCGCATTCATCGTCTACGATCCGCACCATGAACAGCTGCGAGGAGCTTGTGGTAGCCTCGTCTGCGTCGTCAGCGTCATCACCCGCGACGCGGGTGATGCTGCCACAGCTCCGTTCGATCGCCGCGTAGAGACGCTCGGCAACAGCGTCAGAATGATAGAGCCGCGATTTCCGACAGGTGACGCGGAGCCGTACCGGGCTTTTCGCCGAGAGATGTTCGGCCCACGAAATCTTCCGCGCGCGACGTTCCAGCTCGTGGAACGTGCTGGCGTGAAAATGTGCGAGCCTCTTCACGACGCGGCTTGCCGTGCGCAGGTGCAGGTTGGCGGAGTAGAGAGCACTACCATCGCCCCGGAACGACACTCCCCCCTTTTCGGCCGCCGCGCGAATGCCGAGCCCCTGAAGCTCGCGGGCAGTGATCCGTTCGAGGCCGGGAGCGGTCACCGCAAAGAGCTCTGATTTTTTCGAGTCCGCCATTCTCGCGCACGTTAAGCCGTTGCGCACTCTGAAGAAAGGGCGCATCACGCGGGAATAGTTTGTGCCTGTACGCGGGCGTGGCAAAACGCATCACCAGGGAATCCGCCCGCCGGCTGCTTCATGAGCGCTTTGGCCATGATGATTTTCGTTCTGGCCAGTGGAATCCGATCAAAGCGGTGCTTGGGGGGCAGGACACGCTGGTCGTGATGCCAACCGGCAGCGGCAAGTCCCTCATCTATCAGCTGCCCGGCGTCGTCCTGCCCGGACTGACGGTCGTGGTGAGTCCGCTCATCGCCCTGATGAAAGACCAGCATGACAAGCTCTCGGCGCAGGGCGTGGGCTCGGTCGCGATGCATTCACACCTCTCCACATCCGAGACGCGCGAAGCGCACCGTCAGATCGCCGAAGGTGAGGGAGAAATTCTTTATCTCACTCCGGAGCGCTTCAAGGATCGCGGCTTCTTCGAGCACCTGCTGTCACGCCCGATCAGTCTCTTCGTCGTCGACGAGGCGCACTGCGTCAGTCAGTGGGGTCACGACTTCCGGCCCGATTATCTGGCGCTGGGAGGAATTGCCAGGCGACTCGGCCGGCCGCCAATACTGGCGTTGACGGCGACCGCGACGGCACACGTGCAGAAGGACATCGTGCGGCAGCTTGGCATGACCGATCCGCACGTGACAATCACCGGATTCGCGCGGCCGAATCTCCGCTTCGAGGTCCGGCGCACCGTGAACGATGCCATCAAGGACGCTTCGTTGCGGATTGCACTTCGGGAGTTCGACGGCTCGGGTGTGATCTACGTCGCGACGGTGAAGGAGGCCGAGCGGCTTTACGAATATCTCGCGCCCGATTTCAGCGTCGGACTATACCACGGCAAGCGACCGTCGGCCGATCGCAAGGATGTGCAAAATCGTTTTATGGCGGGCGAGCTGAAAGCGATCATCGCCACCAACGCGTTCGGGCTCGGGATCGACAAGCAGAATCTGCGCTTCGTGATCCATTACCACTTTCCGGGCTCGATCGAGGCCTACTATCAGGAGGCGGGGCGCGCCGGACGCGACGGCCATCCGGCCGTGTGCCGGGTTCTTTACCGCGTGGAGGACAAGCGTATCCAGTCCTACTTCCTGGGGGGCAAGTATCCGGAAGTGCAGGAGGCGGCGCAGGTGGCGCTCGCGCTGGAGAAATATCCGCTGAAGACACCGGTGCTCCTCGACGACATCGTCACACTTACCGGCATCCCGACGCGGAAGGCGAAGATCGTCTTCGCGCTGCTCAAGCGCCACGGGCTGGTGCGCGAGCACCGCGGCGGGAAGTGGGAACGGCTGGGCGAAAATCTCACGGCGGTGGACCTGAGCCAGGATCTGCAGGATTACGAAGAGCGGCGGGCGATGGACCAGGAAAAGCTTCGCACGATGATCCAGTTCTGCCAGACGACGCAATGCCGCACGCGCTACATCCTCGAGCACTTCGGCGAGGAGGTGGCGGACGAATGGCGATGTGATAACTGCGATTCCTGCGATATGCTGGCGCTCGCACGCGGAGCGTGACGCCGGGGGCGTGATACATTACTGGCGATGAGCGAAAGCCTCACGCTGAAGCTGGTCCGGAACTCGAGATTTCTCGTTCTGTTTGCCATCGCCGCGTTTCTGCCCCGATGGCTCGACCTTCCCCGCAGCGCGGAAAAACCCGCTCGCATCGCCGCGATACTGGCGCTGTTCACACATGGACCAACATCCTCGTTGGCCACAGCGTCAGGGAGTACACGGCGCGGCACTCGACCGACGGCACCGGCATCACCACCTTCAATGTTCTGGGCGTGGTGGCGCGGCTGTCACTATGGTTACTCCTGTTTCTGCTCGCCCTCGACAACCTCGGGGTTCAGATCAAGGCGCTCGTCACTGGACTCGGTATCGGCGGCCTCGCCGTCGCCCTGGCGGTACAGAACATCCTCGGCGATCTGTTCGGCGCGCTGGCGATCGTGGTGGACAAGCCATTTGTCGTCGGCGATTCGATCTCGGTCGAGACCTACCGCGGCAAGGTGGAGCACATCGGATTGAAGACGACGCGGGTGCGCAGTGAGACGGGCGAGCTGATCATCTTCAGCAATGGCGAGCTGCTGAAGAGCAAGATCAGGAACTATTCGCGCTAACTGCCGCTGCAACTGAAAAAGCCGGACTGACACGGCTTTCTCAGTTTGCAGCTACCTCAGCTCACCCCAGTCTTGCCGCAAGCTGTATGTCCACGTTCCCCTTCAACGCCTTCGAGACCGGACACCCTTCCTTCGTCGCCGCCGCGATCTCCTGAAACTTGGCATTGTCAATGTTCGGCACGATTGCAACGACATCGAGCTTCATCTTCGTGATGCCGAACCCGCCGGGCACGGGCTCGACGCTGCACGCGGCCGACGTCTCGATCTTCGTCGGGGGCGTACCGTTCTTTTCCAGTCCGCCGCTCAGCGCCATGCTGAAGCACGCCGCCTCCGCCGCCGCCAGCAGCTCTTCCGGATTCGACCCGGTCCCGCTCTCGAAACGTGAGCTGAAGTTGTACTGGCCGCCAATGGCGCCGCTCTCTGCCTTGAAGTTTCCCTTCCCGCCCTTTAGCCCGCCTTCCCAGCTCGCGCTCGCCTTTCTCGTCGGCATCTCTGTAGCTCCTGTCGTTGTTCGTAAGGTGTGCGCGAAAGCTAATTAGATTGCGCTGATGCCGGACGACGACGAGAGCGCGGGCATTCCACCATCCATCGAGCGCGTGCTGCGCCTCTTCCGTTCGATGGGCCGCGAAGAGAAGATGCAGGCGCTCGTTCAGTATTCGAAAAAGCTCGAGCCGCTGCCGGAGCGCTACCGCGACATCGATCGGAGCACCTTCAGCGTGCCGGAGTGCCAGACACGCGTGGACATCATTCCCGAAGTCCGTGACGGATTGATGTTCTTCCACGCTGACCTGAACGCGCGGCAATCGCCGACGATAGCAGCCGTGCTGGCCATCATCTTCGGCGCCGTCAACGGTCAGCCTCCCGCCACAACACTCGGAATTCCCGCCGATTTCGTGCGCACGCTCATGGAAAGCATCGGGCTGGGAACGCGGGAAACAGGGCTCAACGCGATGATCGCGCGACTCAAGCGCCACGCCAAGGATGCAGCGACGCGCCCTGCCTGAAGCAACGCGCATCTGCCTGCGCCGCTAGCTTTCGGACACATCCATCGACGGAGCTTCCAGTGCCGCGCAAGACACAGTCGTACGCCAATCACCGTCGCCTCATGCCGTTATTTCACTTCTTCGTGATTCCCATCCTGGTGGGCAACGTCGTCGTCGCAGCTTTGCGTTTCGCGGGCGATCCAGGGTCTTTCACCGGTTGGAATCTCGCTGTCGCGATTGCGCTTGTTGCCGCGGCGCTCGCGGCCAGAGTGATGGCTCTTACTGTCCAGAACCGCCTCATCCGCCTCGAGGAAAGGAGCCGGCTCGAGCGTCTGCTCCCCCAGGAGCACCGCGCGCGACTCGGTGAGCTGCGTACCCTTCAACTCGCGGCGCTACGCTTTGCATCCGACGCCGAGGTGCCCGAGCTTGCGAGGCGCACACTCGACGGCGAGCTCAAGGCGCCGCGCGACATCAAGCGCGCCGTGCGGAGCTGGCGCCCCGATTATCTTCGCGTTTGAAAGCAACCTATAACCGTAAACACCATGGCTGACGTAACGATTCAGGTCCGGAAGAACGGCTCATACCGGGTGGAAGGTGAGTTCAAGCTCATTGACCACGACGGCAACCCCGTACCGATGCCGGAGGGCAAGAAGTTCATCTCGCTATGCCGCTGCGGCGCCTCGGTAACGAAGCCCTTCTGCGACGGAACTCACAGCCGCATCGGCTTCATCGGCGCCGAGGAGGCGCGCAAGGAATTTGACGCAGCTCCGCCTGTGCCGTGAAGCCAAGGCGAATCACCGTCAACGACCGCATGCAGCAGGGCTACAGCTACATGCTCATCGAGCCGGCGGGAAGGAATTACGACGAAGGATTCGCTCCCCAGCTCAGCCCCCCGGAGCTGCTGGCACTGGGAGTGTTCGGCGGCAAATACATGACCGATTGCCGCGACGAATTCCCGGCGAGCTGGTACCGGAGAGCCAAGCTCTCTCCCGATAAGCGCGATCCGGCGCTCAACTTTTTTGGCGTGGATGCATCGCAGCCGCTTGCAGTGTGGCGCAAGAAGGGATGGATCTACCACGAGGACCCGCGCGGATGGTTTCAGTGGTACTGCCGCTATTATCGAGGACGGCGCTCGCTCGACGACGCGCGGCAGATCCGGCGCTGGCGCCAGATGGTGCGGCACATCGCACAGATCAAACAGGGCTGCATGGAGGGCGATCTCGACTGCAGACGGCGCCAGCGTCAGGCGTTATTGCACTGGGCATACGACAGCCGCGCGATATGATCACCTTGCGACGACGACCGTGACTCCCCGCAGTGCGCCGCTCGCCGAACGCCCGTTCGTGAACCGCGCGTCGCCGAAGAAAACCGCGGTCCCTTTCGCTGTGAGTTCCGTGCGCACGAACGGAAAGCGGGACCAGACGAGATAATCGCGCACGCGTGGATCACCCATCGCGCGGCGGACCTCGCCGGTGTTCCAGTCTCCGCGTGGAACACGATCAGGGTGGAGCGTCACGCGATTGCCCCCAGTGAACCAGTCGAAGGTGCCGAGCGTGTATGCCTCGCGCGTGGCGACGATCAGGTTCGCCCGGTGCGGCTGCGCCGGCGCCGGCTGATACATCACCTCTTCGATGCCGGCGGTGCCAGCCGACTCGGCTGCCCTGCGGGCGATTGATTCGGCGACCTTACTGGCACCAATCATCATGATTACGTAGGCCGCCGCGACGGCGGCGAAAACCTGCACGCGGCGGCGCGTGCGGCGCCACCTTACGAGAGCGGCGCCGAGGAATAGCCAGAGCCACGGGTCGATGATGAAGACCGCGTCGCCGTAAAACCAATCGCGGCTGAACGGCATCAGCAGACGGACGCCGTAGGTGTTGAGCCAATCGAGCATCGGGTGGCTGACCACACCGATGAACGCGATGAGCAGCGTAGCGCCAGCGGCCACAGGTGTTAACGATGCTCGGCGCTCGCCGCGGCGGCGGACGAACCGGTGCCACGCGAGCACCAGTCCGGTGAGCACGAGTGGCAGCACTACTATTGCGATCGGACCGTGCGTCCAGCCGCGGCGGAGCGCGAGACCGATGTACGAGCCAAGGAAGAGGACGAAGACGTCGATGTCAGGCAGGTTGGCCGCGATCATGAGCGTGGACGTGGCCATTGGCAGCGTGCCACCGCGGTCGAGACCGGCGCGCGCCAGCACCGCGCCTGCCATCGTGTGGGTGATGTTATCCATGCGGATGAAACAATAGCGGGCATCGCTACCGGACAAAACGGCTGACTTAGTCCGGCGTTACTCCCCCATCGCCTTGATCACGACGCGCTTGGCGCGCTGACCGTCCCACTCGCCATAGAACACGCGCTGCCAGGGCCCGAAATCCAGTTTCCCCTTTGTCACCGGGACGATGACTTCGTGACCGACCGTCAGCGACCTCAGGTGCGCGGCGGCGTTATCCTCGCCGGTGCCGCTGTTGTGCCGGTAATCCTCCGGTGCCCATGGCGCGATGCGCTGCTCCAGCCAGTCGAGTATGTCCTTCCACAGTCCCGGCTCGTGATCGTTCACGAACACTGACGCCGAGATGTGCATCGCCGACACCAGCACCATTCCCTCACTGATCCCCGCCTCGGCGCGGCACTTCTCGACGTCGTCGGTGATGTCGATGATCTCATGCCGCTTTTTCGTGGTGAAGGTGAGGTAGGAGGTGTGTATTTTCACACTACCTGTTGCGGCGAGCCCGGAATCAGACCGGCATGCCACGAATGGTCGACATCGGACTCGAACTTCGACCGCCATTCGCCGAGCGTGATGACGGTTGGATCGAAGACCTTTGTCTCCTGCCTGATCTTCCCGTGCGCGGCAAGGCTGGTGAAGTCGTCACGCGTCACAGACTGTACGGCACCGCTGTCGTCGCGGTAGTAGACCAGCCCGCTGTTCACCATGCTCGCTCCGAGCCGCGGCTCGAGCGCGCGGAGGGCGCGGAAAAGTCCGTCGATCGAGCAGCCCGATGCGCCCGCCGCGGATTGATCCACCGCAACCGTGAGGAATCGGCCGTTGCTCCAGTCGCGGCCCGCTGTCAGCGGGGAGCCATGCGCCTTCCAGCCATCGAGAAACGTGTCCGTTTCCCTGAGCAGATCCGCCGCTGCCGATTCGCCGAGCGGTTTGTCGCTCCCGAAAACCCACGTTCTCGCGTCACCGGGAAGTGTGTCGAGCGGTACGAGTGGCATTCAACCTCCTTGCAATGTTTCGGGCGCTGCCTTCATCCGCAGATCTGTCCGGCCAGAAACCAGCAGCGCGTATAATGCGACGTCTTGAAGAAGGCTAGCAGCATCGCTCCGACCTTGCTCTCCCCGCTCGGTGACGGATGCGTGCCGTCGCCCTGAAAATCGGCCGGGCTCCACGAAAGTCCATCGCTCCGTGCCTCCGTTCCATTGGCCCAGAGGTAGGGACCCCACGCCAGCCAGGGCGCGACACCGGCGGCGTAGCTCAACGTGCCGGCCGTTGCATTGGGCGGGCTTCCCCTCGCTTCCGCGATCTGTGCATCGATCAGCCACTTCACCGAGAAGCCCTCTTCGTACGCGAATGGCTCGGGGCTCAGCTGAGTCGTCGCGTACCCGGCATAAATGCGGCTCGAGAAAAACACCAGCTGCATGTTCGGATACCGCATCTTCAACGACCGCGTGACCTCGCCGAGCTGGCGAAACAGAACGCGCGCATTGGCGCTGTCGGCTGGAAGACCGACGCTCGGGTTGGCGACAGCCAGCTTGACCCACGCTGCCTGCACCTGCTTCTCCCCGAGGCCG
This sequence comes from Gemmatimonadaceae bacterium, assembly GCA_035575795.1. Classification (GTDB taxonomy): domain Bacteria; phylum Gemmatimonadota; class Gemmatimonadetes; order Gemmatimonadales; family Gemmatimonadaceae; genus UBA4720. The sequence continues at coordinate 498 of DATLXE010000505.1, read as the reverse complement.
AGCGGCCCAAGCCTGACGTCGCGAATTCGATCATAGGTGGCGGCCGTCGGCGCTGACCACTTGCCGGCATCCTGTCCCGCGGCGGCGCCGTTGACGATCACGAGATTGGTGCGATTCACCTCGGGGTCGGCGGAGGCGCGGCCCATTAGCGTCCACGCCGCACACGGCGGCGCCGAACTTTGTGAGCACCACTCCTGGGTCGTGTTCGACATGCCGATCGAAATCAGCACGTACTTGCCCGCCGCGCTCGGCAGCCCGTTCACATCGAGCGGCCTGATCGCGTTCCGACCCGCGAGCCCGGCGGCGTCATGGTCGGCCGGGGGTTGATTCAGTCCCGACGCGTAGAGACCGCCAGTGTTCCCGAAGTAGCTGCGCGCGCCGAGGTCGGACAGCGCAATGCGTGCCGTATCCGTTGGCGGCCCAGGCACGACCGCGGGCGGTGCGATCGGCGCCGAGGCGCATCCGCTTAGCGCGAAGGCGAGCGCTAGTGCGGCGGGT
>DATLXE010000504.1:0-11487 GCA_035575795.1 Gemmatimonadaceae bacterium | reverse complement strand
GTGGGCGGTGCGGCAGGTCGCGGGCTTTCCTGAGAAAGTTCGGCCTCTGCCGGATCTGTTTCCGCGAGATGGCGCTGACGGGGCTCATCCCGGGCGTCCGCAAGGCAAGCTGGTAAACCAATTTCACTTCTACGCGTCCGGCAGCGGATACGGTAGAATGAGGAAGACTAATTAATGAGCATGACCGATCCGATCGCCGATATGCTGACACGCATTCGCAACGCCTGTGGGGCGAAGCACCGCCGTGTCGACATGCCGCTGTCGAAGCTGAAAGTTGAGATCGCCAAGATCCTGAAGGAGAACAACTTCATTCAGGACTACCGTACGCTCGACACCGAAGACGGCAAGCATCTGCTGCGCGTGGTCCTCAAGTACGCGCAGGGTGGCCAGCCGGTCATCCGCGAGCTAAAGCGTGTTTCCACGCCGGGACTGCGCAAGTATGTCGCGGTGACCGAGATCCCGCGTGTCCGTAACGGACTCGGCATGGCTATCCTCAGCACGTCCAAGGGCGTGATGTCGGACCGCCAGGCGCGCCAGTCGCGCACCGGCGGCGAGCTTCTCGCGCTCGTCTGGTAAGGAGAGACTAATGTCACGAATTGGAAAGCACCCGGTCGGGATCCCGAAGGGCGTCACCGTGAAGATCGAAGGCAACAAGGTTCACGTGAAGGGCCCGAAGGGCGAGCTCGAGCGCACGATCCATCCCTCGATGAAGGTCTCGATGAAGGACGAGCAGATCTCGGTCGAGCGTCCGTCGGACGAAGCAAGCGACAAGGCGATGCACGGCCTCAGTCGCACGCTCGTCGCCAACATGGTCGAGGGCGTAACCAAGGGCTTCAAGAAGGAGCTCGAGATCATCGGCGTCGGCTACAAGGCGGAGACGCGTCCCTACGGACTGCAGCTCGCGCTCGGATTCTCGCACCCGATAAAGTACGAGGCGCCGAAGGGCATCAAGCTGAGCGCCCCCGCGCCGACCTCGGTCATCATCGAGGGCGCGAATAAGGAAATCGTCGGCCAGGTCGCGGCCGAGCTGCGCAGCCTCAGGCCACCCGAGCCGTACAAGGGCAAGGGAATCAAGTACGTTGGAGAGCAGATCCGCCGCAAGGCTGGAAAGGCGGGAGGTAAGTAATGCCGAAAATGGCGAGACCAAGGTCGCGCGATCAGCTCCGTACGCGCCGTCACTTCCGTTTGCGGAAGAAAGTGATCGGCAGCGCCGAGCGGCCGCGCCTCGTGGTGTACCGGTCGCTGAAGCACATCTATGCGCAGCTCGTGGACGATGCGACGCAGCGCACGATCCTGACGGTTACCGATTCAGGACTGGAAGGGAAGCCGACCGAGAAATCGGTCGAGGTTGGAAAGCGCCTCGCGGCGAAGGCGAAGGATGCCGGCGTCAAGCGCGTAGTCTTCGACAGAGCCGGATACAAATATCACGGTCGCGTGAAGGGTGTGGCCGACGGAGCCCGCGAAGGCGGGCTGGAGTTTTAATAAATGGCAGAGAACGAGAATCCTGAAGCAGCCGCACCAGCGCCTTCCGAACAGCCGGCGCAGGAACGGCCGCGCATGGGCGGCAGCGCGAGGAGCGGCGGTGGCGCGGGCGGACGTGGTGGACGCGGCGGTGGCGGTCGTGGTGGACCGGGCGCCGGTCGTGGACGCGGTGCGCCTGGTGGCCAGGGCGGCGGTCCCGGACGCAGCGACAATGCCGGCGGACGCGGCGGGCCTGCTGGCGGACGTGGCCGCGATGGCAAGCCGCGTGACCGTGACGGTCGCGGCGGCGGAGACGGTGGCAGCGAGCTCGTCGAGAACGTGATCGCGATCAACCGCGTCGCCAAGGTCGTAAAGGGCGGACGGCGGTTCTCGTTCAACGCGCTGGTCGCGGTGGGCGATGGCCAGGGCCGTGTCGGATTCGCCACTGGCAAGGCCAACGAAGTGTCGGAAGCGGTGCGGAAGGCCGTCGACGGCGCGCGCCGCAATATGGTGCAGGTGCCGATGACGGGCGGGACGATCCCGCACGAAGTCGTTGGGCAGCATGGCGCTGGAAAAGTCCTGATGAAACCCGCCGCTCCGGGTGCCGGCGTTATCGCTGGTGGCGCGGTGCGCGCGATCATGGAATGCGCGGGAATCTCCGACATCCTGACCAAGAGCCTGGGCTCGACCAATCCGCACAACATGGTGCTTGCCGCTCTCGACGGGCTGCAGCAGCTCACCACTGTCGAACAGATCGCGCGCGAGCGCGGTATCGAAGTGTCGAGCATCGGTTACCGCTCGCGCGCCAGATCGAAGGAGGTCGCACATGCCTAGGACACACGTGTGGTGGAATACCAAGGGCCCGAAATCGACGCCTAAAGAGACCATCACTGAAGGAAAGGTTCGCATCAAGCAGGTACGAAGCGGCATCGGCCATTCGTGGCGCATGGTGCGCACGCTCGAGGCGATCGGACTCAGGCACCATCAGGACGAAGTCGTAAAGCAGGATTCACCTGCTCTGCGCGGACAGCTAAAGCATGTGCGTCACCTCATTGAAGTGACGCCGGTAGAGGATTGATCAAAGTGGCCAAGGAAAGCACAGCGAAAACCGAGAAGATCGGGCTCCATAACCTGGTTCCCGCACCTGGCTCGCATCGCAACAGGAAGCGCCTCGGGCGCGGTCCCGGATCCGGCACCGGCAAGACGTCCGGCAAGGGACACAAGGGCATCAAGGCACGCGCGGGTCACCACGGCCCGGGCGGAGGCAAGCCTCAGTTCGAGGGCGGCCAGATGCCGCTTACGCGCCGTATCCCGAAGCGCGGCTTCACGAACATCTTCCGTGTCGTGAACCAGGTAGTAAGCTTCGAAGATCTCACGCGCCTGCCAAAGGGCGCCGAAGTCACCGAGGAAACGCTGGCTGCCGCCGGACTGATCCGAAAGGGTAAGGGCCCGGCCAAGCTGCTCGCAAACGGTGAAGCAAAGAAAGTGATCGTGCGCGGTGTGAAGATGAGCGCCGGCGCACGTCAGAAAATCGAAGCGGCCGGAGGCCGGGTAGAGGAATAATGGCTCAATCAGCCCCCGCAGCGGCGATCTCGAACATGTATCGCACGCCGGAGTTGCGGGACAAGATCGCTTTCACGCTGCTGTGTCTCGTTCTGTACCGGATCGGGGCGCACATCACCGCGCCCGGAATCGACGTCGTTGCGATTCAGGACTTCTTCGCGAACCAGGGCAGCGGCGGCATTCTCGGGCTGTACGACCTGTTCGTCGGTGGGGGTCTTTCCAAGGCGACGGTGTTCGCCCTCGGCATCATGCCGTACATCTCGGCCAGCATCTTCATGCAGATCGCCGGCGTGGTCATACCGACCGTCGAGAAGATGCAGAAGGACGAAGAGGGCAGGAAGAAAATCACGCAGTGGACGCGATACCTCACGGTACTTCTCGCCGCGGTGCAGGGTTGGGGATTTGCTCTCTTTACCTCCGGACTCGAGAACGCGGTCGTCAACCCCGGTATGGGGTTCAAGGTGCAGATGGTGCTGGTCCTCACTACCGGCGCGATGTTCGTGATGTGGCTCGGCGAGCAGATCACTGAGCGTGGCCTCGGAAACGGCGCATCGCTCATCATTTTCTTCTCCATCGTCGAGCGTTTCTGGCCCGGCATCTTCGGCACGTTCGGTTTCGTGCGCACGCAGGCGGTCGGACCGTTCTCGCTGGTAGTGCTCGGGATCGTGATGATCGCAGTCGTGGCGGGAACGGTCGCCGTGACGATGGCGGCACGCCGCGTGATGATCCAGATACCGCAGCGCACGATGGCACGCGGGCGGCAGCGCGAGGCGGCGAAGAACTTCATCCCGCTCCGCGTCAACGCGGCCGGCGTGATGCCGATCATCTTCGCGCAGTCGGTGATCGTCGTCCCGGGGGCGCTGGCGCAGTTCAGCAACAACGATTCGGCGCGGATAATCTCCGACCTGTTCCAGCCCGGCACCTGGCTCTATTTCCTGCTGTCGGCGGTGCTGATCATTTTCTTCACGTACTTCTACACGTCGATCATCTTCAATCCCGTCGACATCTCCGAGAACCTGAAGAAGCAGGGTGGCTTCATTCCGGGCGTGAAGCCTGGCGGCAAGACGGCCGAGTACATCGATTACGTGGTGTCGCGGATAACACTGCCGGGCGCCATTTTCCTGACGTTCATCGCGCTCCTGCCGGTCATGATCGCCGACGCGATCAACGTGCCTTTCCAGTTCGGCGGCACGTCGCTGCTCATCGTGGTTGGTGTCGCGCTCGATACAATGGCGCAGATCCACCAGCACCTGCTGCTGCGCAAGTACGACGGCTTCATGAAGAAGGGCCGCGTGAGATTCCGCGGCCGTCAGGCGGGCGGCGCGTTCTAGCGGCTGATCGGAGGGGCGGGTCGCTCCTCCGATTTTCCTTTGCCGGGATTTAGACGATGATCATTGTGCTGCTCGGGCCTCCCGGCGCTGGGAAGGGGACGCAGGCGGACAAGCTGGCCTCGCGACTCGACATTCCCAAGATCGCCACCGGCGACGTACTGCGCGCCGCGCTACGTGACGGCACCCCACGCGGCAAGGAGGCAAAGGCCTTCATGGATCGCGGCGACCTCGTTCCGGACTCGGTGATTCTCGCCATTCTTCAGGATGTCATGAGCTCCCCGGCGACAAAAAAAGGCGCCATCCTGGACGGTGCGGTGCGGACTGTTCCGCAGGCGCAGGGCGTCGGCATCATGCTCGCTGAGGTTGGCCGCAAGATCGACAAGGTGTTGCTCTTCGATGTTGGCGACAGGAAGCTGATCTCGCGGCTGAGCGGTCGTACGGTGTGCGGACAGTGCCAGACTCCGTACAAGGAACGCGAGCCGGGCACCAAGTGCGAGAAATGTGGTGGCTCGCTCATGCGCCGGCAGGACGACGAGCCCGATGCAATCAGGAACCGGCTCGAGGTGTATCGCGCGCAGACGGAGCCGGTAATCGAGTATTACAAGGGCATCGGGATGGAGCCGGCGAAGATCGATGCCGATGGCGAGGTAGACGAGGTCACGGCGAGGGCGCTGAAGGCCCTGGAAGCTAAGTGATCCAGCTCAAGTCGCCGCGCGAGATCGAGATCATGGCCCGCGGCGGCGCCATACTCGCCGAGACGGTGCGGCTGCTCGAGCAAAGTGTGCGCGCCGGAATGTCGACGACTGACCTCGACCTGATCGCCGACGAGTTCATACGCCGCCACGAGGGGGCGCTGCCCGCCTTCAAGGGCCTGTACCGATTTCCGGCGAGCATCTGTACCTCGATCAACCAGGAAATCGTGCACGGCATCCCGTCGAAGAAGCGCGTTCTCGCCGAGGGAGATATCGTCTCGATCGACATCGGGGTGAAGCTTGACGGTTACTACACGGACTCGGCGACGACCGTCGCGGTAGGAAAGGTGAGCCCGGAGTCAGAGCGCCTGCTCGATGTCACGCGTGCCTCGCTGGCGGCGGGGATCGCGGCCGCGACCCCGGAAAATCACGTTGGCGACATCGGCGCCGCCGTGCAGGCAGTGGTCGAGGAGGCCGGTTTCAGCGTCGTGCGCGACCTCGTTGGTCACGGCATCGGCGTTGGCTTTCACGAGGAGCCGCAGGTCCCGAACTACGGGAAGCCGAAACGCGGCGTGCGACTGACACCGGGACTGACGATCGCGATCGAGCCGATGGTGAACGTGGGCGGCCCGGAGACGCGTACGATGCCCGACCGCTGGACCGTCGTCACCGTCGATGGAACGCGCTCAGCGCACTTCGAGCACACGATTGCGATCACCGAGCAGGGACCGCGCGTACTGACCGCGCTGGCGAGCGAGCCGGTCGCCGTCGCCGGGCGCTAGCCCTGGCTACTGCGTCAGCGCATTCTCGACGCGCGTGGCCACCCGCGCCGCGATTTCTAACACCGTTTTCACCAGCTTCGTCGATTCAGCGCTCAGCCGCTCTCCGCGCGAGCGATCCTCGAGCGCCGCCACGTTGACGCGTACGTTGTAGTCAGCGCCCCTGCACGCCGCCTCGGCCAGCAGTGCCGCGACACCAGCGTCGGTCACGGCGTTCGAGTTGCCCTTTTCCGCGACGAGGAGCGCGATTTCGGCTACCTGAACAGCGGCGCGTCCCGTCTCGAGGGGAACCTCCGCTGCCTTCAGGAGCGCATTCGTGACCGCTTCCGATCTCCGCGCTGCCGCATCGGGTGGCTCTTTCGGAAGCTTGTACGCCTCCGACACGAGCGAGTACGCCTCGGCATCACGCTTCACCAGCGCCGCAAGAGCGTTCCCGAGCGCGACGGCCTTGAGGGACGCTTCCTTCATCTCGGCATCGACGGCAACGTACTTTTTCTTGCCGATGGTCAGTCCGGCGACCATCTGAGCGAGTGCGGCGGCAAGTGCGCCGGCGTGGGCGGCGACGCTGCCTCCACCCGGGACGGGATTCGATGAAGCCACCGATGCAACGAAGCCCGACACGCTCTCTCCGCCGGCGGTAACCTCCCTTACCTGCCGCTCGAGCACCTGCGCGGGCGTGAACTGACGGAGCTGAAGGTGACGGGCGGCAGCGTCGAACAGCACCCGCTCGGGCACGAGCCCAACGATCTCGCTCCAGGTGACCTGCGCGCCCTCCGACTCGGCGCGCATCTTCACGAAATCAAACGCGGTATGCAGTGGCGTCTTCTCCGTGTCGACGAGATTCATCGATACCTGCGCCTGCCCGTCCACCTCGAGGCCAAGGCCCTTCACATAACGGAATCCACCGGAGGAGCCGCGTACCGACTTTGCGATGTTCTTCGCAATGGAGAGGTTCGTCGCCGGTCCGAGGTAGATGTTATAGGCGACGAGAAAGGGACGGGCGCCGATGGCCATGGCGCCAAAGGTCGGGTGTATGCGGGAGGGACCAAAGTCCGGGTCGCGCGCCGGGTTTGTGCCAAGCTCGCCGCGCAGTCCCTCGAATTCACCGCGTCGCACGTCCGCCAGATTCTCGCGCGCGGGAGTCTTCGCCGCTCGCTCGTACAGATACACGGGAATCGAAAGCTCGCGTCCTACTCTCTCTCCGAGATCGCGGGCGAGGGCGATGCAATCCTCCATCGTCGCCCCTTCGAGCGGAATGAAGGGAACGACATCCGTGGCGCCGATGCGCGGGTGCTCGCCCTTGTGCGATGTCAGGTCGATTCTGTCGAGTGCGCTCCGAATTCCCGCGAACGCCGCTTCGACCGCTGTTTCGACCGGGGCGACGAAGGTGATGACCGAGCGGTTGTGCGACGCATCGGATGAAACATCGAGGATGGTTACGCCGTCCACCGCGGCAATGGCATCGCGGATGGCTGTGACGACCTCGGGCCGCCGCCCTTCCGAGAAGTTGGGAACGCACTCGACCAGTTTCATCGCGTCTCAGTGGTGGTAGTGGCACCGGCTTCCGCCAGCGTCTTTGTCAGCCATGCGTGCATGCCCGGATTCCCCGCCACGAATGCGCCTGCCCGCGGCAGGGCGGCATTCCCGGCGAGGTCAGTGACGACTCCGCCGGCCTCACGAACGAGCAGGATACCGGCGGCGACATCCCACGGCGCGAGCGCCAGCTCCCAGAATGCATCGAACCGCCCGCAGGCGACATTGGCAAGGTCGAGCGCGGCGGACCCGGCGCGCCTCACCCCTGCCGTTTCGCGCACCACCCGACTGAACTGGCCGAGGTATTCGGGAAGCATCTCGATATGCTTGAAGGGAAATCCGGTTCCAATGAGCGCGCGGCGATTGTCGGCGAGCGCGGAAACGTGAATTGGTGAATCGTCGAGCCGGGCGCCCTCGCCCTTCGTGGCGGTGAATGTATCGCCACGCGGGACGTTCAGCACTACCGCCGCCCTGAGCTCGCCGTCGACGGCAACACCGATCGACACCGCGAATTCAGCGTAGCCATGCAGGAAGTTGGTAGTCCCGTCGAGCGGATCGACGATGAAGACTGTCCCCTCGTCGAAGCGCGCCCTGGGAGACAGCTCTTCGCCAACGACAGTCGCATCGCGGCAGCGATCCGCGACAACGGCTCCGATACGCTCTTCGGCGGCCTTGTCCACACGCGTGACAAAGTCCGAGCGGCCCTTCTGTTCCCATTCGAGATCGGCGCGGTCGGGCGCTGCGTCGCGGATGACAGCGGCGGCGCCGCGCGCTGCTTCGAGCGCGATCGCGAGCAGATTTCCGTTGTGATCACGCAAAGACTTTGCTTGCAACTACTCTCTCTCGCTCTTTAATTTCGCGAAATGTCCCGAATATTCAGCGGCATCCAGCCTTCGGGCACGCTCCACATCGGAAACTACCTTGGAGCGGTAAAGAACTGGGCTGCATTGCAGCACACGCACGAGTCGATCTTCTGCATTGTCGATTACCACGCGATCATCGCGGTGTACGAGCCGGCCGACCTCCGCGCGCGCACCGCCGACATGATCGTCTCGCTCCTTGCCGCGGGAGTCGACCCTTCGCGCTGCACGCTCTTCGTGCAGTCGATGGTGCCGGAACATACCGAGCTCGCGTGGATATTCAACACGCTCACCCCGCTTGGCGAGCTCGAGCGCCAGACACAGTTCAAGGACAAGGCGAGCCGCGAGGAGAGCGTTCCCGCCGGGCTGCTCAATTACCCGGTGCTTCAGGCCGCCGACATACTGCTATATCGCGCCGACCGCGTGCCGGTGGGGGAAGACCAGGTACAGCACCTGGAGCTCTCCCGTGAAATCTCCAGGAAGTGGAACGCGCGCTTCGATGCGGAAGCGGGGGAAGGGGACGGGTACTTCCCCGAGCCACAGCCGCTGCTGACGCCGTCGCGAAGGATCATGGGTCTCGACGGCAAGGCGAAGATGTCCAAGTCACTCGGAAACACCGTCGGCTTGCTCGAGCTGCCTGACGAGATCTGGGCGAAGCTTCGGCCCGCAGTCACCGATCCGAAGCGGCAGCGCCGGACGGACCCCGGAACCCCCGAGGTGTGCAACATCTACCAGCTTCACAAGGCGTTCAGTCCTCCGGAGACGGTGGAGCACGTCGCGGTGCAATGCAGCACGGCCGGGTGGGGCTGCATCGACTGCAAGAAAGTTCTGCACGAGTCGATGGAGCGCGAGCTGGTTCCGATCCGCAGCCGCGCGCGCGAGGTGGCCGCCAACGGCGCGCTGGTGAAGCAAATGATCGACGCGGGAGCGGACCACGCGCGGAAGATTGCGCAGGAGACCATGCGTGAAGTGAAAGATCGGATGGGCCTTACCTAGCCCGATGGGCGGCGAACAGCTCCGCGAGCGTTGCAAGGCGCTGCTGGAGCAGATTGCGGCCGCGCCCCGATTCGCGGGAAGCTCCAACGAGAGCCGGGCCCGCGATCTGTGCCGAAGCCAGCTCGAGGCAGCGGGATTCTCCTGCCGCGAACGCCCCTTCGCGTATTCACGCTGGCCGGCATCGTGGGGTTCGCCTGTCGCATCGCTCGTCCAGCTGCTGGGGACAGTCATGCTGGCCTGGATCGCGGCGCGTCATGGCGCCGCGACAGCGCTGCTTTCACTGGGAGCCTTGCTCTCAGTTCTGTGGCTGGCGTCGGGGTGGGTTCGAGTGCACGGGACTGGCCGGATTCCCTGGCTGCGCGCGAGTGCAACCAATCTCGAAGCGGTTCGTGGCGAGCCCGCCGCATGGCTGGTCGCACATCTCGATTCCAAGTCCCAGACCGTGCCGATGCTCTGGCGCATCGCGGGCACGGTCGCGGCATCGGCGGTCAGCGGGGCAGCGGTCATCGTCGCACTGCTGCAACTTGCCGGTGTTTCATCCGTAGGGAGGATGTGGGGAGCGATCATAGGGGCAGCGGCTGTCGCGGCCCTGCCGGGAATTATCTGTTTCGTGCGTGACACTTCAAACGGGGCGGTAGACAATGCCAGCGGCGTCGTCGCGGTAGTGCTCGCCGCCGAAGAGCTGTCGCGAGCGTTGCTGCCGGTCGGGGTGCTCATTACGAGCGCCGAGGAGCTGGGACTCGCTGGTGCGCGTGCCTGGACCGCAACTCGATCGGGTAAGGCAGCAATGATGGTCAACTGTGATACTGTCGATGACAACGGAGACTGGTACTGCATGTACACCGGGAAGCGACCGGCCGCACTGGATGCGGTCGTAAATGCGACAGCGTTGCAGCTTGGACTGAAGATGACCACGCGGCGTCTTCTTCCCGGAATTCTCGCCGACAGTGTTGCGTTCTCGGACGCTGGATTACAGAGCGTGACGATCAGCCGCGGCACTGTGCGCACACTCGCGCGCATTCACACGCGTGGCGATAATTCAGCGGCGATGACGGCCGCGGGAGCGGCCGACGCGTCGCGCTTGCTGGCTGCCCTGGTGAGGGAGATGTCCTGATGGCATTGCTGACGCTTACCGCAGTACTGATTCTGTCACTCGCCCTGATCGCGCTCGGCTTGCCGGGCCTCTGGATCATGGTTGCGAGCGCCGTGACCTACAACATCGTCGTGGCCGGTGATCACATCAGCTGGTTCACGCTGCTCGGGATCGGCGTCCTCGCGCTCGTCGCCGAGTTGCTCGAGTTCTCGCTTTCGGGAAAGTACGCGAGGAAGTACGGCGGCTCGCGCCGCGCTGGCTGGGGCGCGATCATCGGTGGCATCGCAGGCGCGTTCATGGGCGTACCGGTGCCCATCATCGGGTCGGTGATCGGCGCTTTCATTGGATCCTTTGTCGGCGCCCTTATCGCCGAGATGACGGCGGGATCGACCGCCGGTCCGGCGACGCGCGTCGCCACCGGCGCGCTCATCGGCAGAGCGGTCGCGACGGCGCTGAAAATCGGAATTGGCATTACGATCGCCGTCTGGATCTTCCTCGCCGCGCGGGCCTAGAACCGCGACGGCAACATTGACAGTCAATCCGATAGACGTAGATTGAACCAACGCCCCGCACCTGTCGGGGCGTTTGCTTTTTCCCACCGAAATCTCCCCATGATTGTTTGCCGGCATACCTCCACAATTCACGCGCGCGCGGGCGCCTGATGTTCGACGACAAACGCAGGACGGTGGTCGTCGTCGGCGCGCAGTGGGGCGACGAGGGTAAGGGCAAGCTGGTGGATGTGCTGGCGGAGCGGGCCGACTGGGTCGTTCGCTACCAGGGCGGCGCGAATGCCGGCCACACTGTGCACATCGGCGAGAAGTCATTCGTCCTCCACCAGGTGCCGAGCGGAATTCTGCACCCGGGTGTGCGTTGCGCGATCGGGAACGGCGTGGTCCTCGATGTTGAAACACTCTTCGCCGAGATCGATGAGCTGGTCGCCGATGGGATCGATGTCGCGGGACGACTGTACGTCAGCGACCGCGCGCATCTCGTGCTGCCCTATCACAAGCTCGTCGACGGCCAGAGCTCGGCCAGCCGCGAGATCGGCACGACCGGTCGCGGAATCGGGCCCGCTTACGAGGACAAGTACGGTCGCCGAGGCGTGCGCGTGCTCGACCTGCGCCGTCCGGACTCGCTCGCGAGGCTCGTCGCTCGCGGAGTGGAGCACGCCAACACCCA
>DATLXE010000503.1:0-6311 GCA_035575795.1 Gemmatimonadaceae bacterium | reverse complement strand
GATGTGGGGAAGACCATGCATGCTGTCGTTGCGCCGCCGCCCGTCCCGGTCGGCCAGATCAAGAGCTTCGGGCCGTTCGGCCCGAAATACGAGGTCGGCCATGCCCTCCGTCAACTCGATGACGGTGATTGGATGATCGAGGTGACCATGGTCGAGAGCGGGGAGAAGGCGGAGTACCGCTGGACCCACCTGACCGACGACCCGGTGGCTCACTGATGTACGCGGTCGCGTTTGACCTGGTCGTCGCCGACACCGAGAAGCACCATCCGAAAGGCGTGACGCAGGCCTATACGGAGATTGGCGCTGTGCTTGGAGAGCACGGTTTCAGCCGCGTTCAGGGCAGCCTCTATGTCACGGAGAACGAGGACATGGCGAACCTGTTCTTGGCGATCCAAGCCCTCCGCTCCAGGAGTTGGTTTCCGAAGTCGGTCCGCGACATCCGCGCATTCCGCATCGAGCAGTGGTCCGATTTCACCGCGGTGGTGAAGTCGTAGCTTGCCGAACACTGCTCAGAGCCAGCTGGACCAGTACGGGCAGCACCAAGTCTTCGTCGTTCTCTAGACTCCAAGGAATGCGCATGACCAGCGACAACAAGCCGCCGATGTTCGGCCCCTCTGACGTGTTCGATCCCGCGTCCCATGTGCCGCGCTCAGGCAAGGCCTTCTGGATGGCCGCAACGGACGTGAGTTCGCTGACAGACAAGGAGGGAGCGGCCGAAACAATCATCGGCAACTGCACGACCAGTCTTCCCTTCAAGTTCGAGTTTGACCCGAAGGACAGCGGCCACACGCTGATGTTCGGCTCGACTCGCAATGGCATGTCTGCCTTGTCCGAAGAGCTGCAGGACCAGTACGTCAGGGCGGGCGGTACCTTGCATGTCGTGGACAAGGGCAAAACGTCGGGGCGTTGAGATGGATGCCGTTGCAGAACAAGCGCTGACCGAGAAGATCCAGCGCCAGGACCAACTCATCGCGCAGCTGCAAGCTGACCTTGAACTAGCGCGGGAGGCCTCCATAGACAGAATGCTCGGCCAGCTTCGTTTGCGCGAGACGGTGCTGATGTATGTCGGCAAAGACGCTGACGGCCTTCGCCGGCAGCTCGCCGAGGCGTTTGGGGGTGACGTAGCGCGGGTTGTGTCGAACAGTCTGTTCGTGCTCGACAACGCGCCTGTGCCTTCGGAGGTCCGTGAGTCGATCCGCCAAGCAACCAACCACGGCATGAACAGGTGGTAAGTCACCTGAGCCCGGGACCAAGATCAAGGAGTGACCGCATGAAAGCAATTCTCAAGAGCCTCTGGATGAACCTCCGCTACGTCCTCAGTTGGAAGGGGATGAAGGAGTCGCGCTATCGCATGGCCGCCTTTTGGCTGATGTACCTCCCGCTGTGGTGGGCCTTCGACAGCCCCTACCTGGCTGGCCCGGCTGCTCTAGCGCTTCTTTTCGCGGGAGATCACATCCATGCCAAGTACATGCGCGTGCTGGCAGCGCGCATGGAGGCCAAAGACTCCTTCTCCTGGGACGTGGAAGTCAACCAGGTCAAGGTCGGATCTATTCCAGACGCCGACTATGCGTTGATCCGTAGCCTCGTGTTTTCGGACGTGCGCGTGTATGTCGCTCAGGCTGCGAATCTGCTCCGCGTTGCGTTCAACTCATTCGACTACTGCTACCGAGCGATCCCGCTGGGTATCTTCTGGGTTGGTGTGGCGCTGGCGGTCTTCTCGCCGGAGACGATCAGCAGTGTTCTTGCGGCGCTACAGCAGGCGACTCCCAGCGACATGAAGCACGCCGTTGGAACGGCGGGCACTATGTTGGCGATCATGATGATGATTTCGGTCGCGGTTCATTGGATGTTTGGCCTCTCACGCTTCGGCTTCATCAACCGCTTCGATGAGGCTGTTGGAACCGCCGTGCGCAAACACTGTGGTGTTGCAGCCGAAGGCTCCATCGTGCTTTCTCGCTGGACTGATGGCAGCCACGTTTTTGCAGATGAGATGGCCACCATCCGCGGCGAAAAAGGTCAGTGAGAAGCATGGCCTGGGCGGACGAATGCCGATTCGGCAGCAGTTGGGTTACCGGGGTGGAGCTGGAATTCCACCACGTCATGATTGACCGCAATGCCCCCGACGACCCCAGGCGATGGGCGCCCTTTCCGTCTGACGCGGTGAACATCCCCACCGACGGCCGCAGTGGTTTCTTGGTATGGCTTCACGATGGATCGCCCGCGCATGCCCGTTGGTGCAATGACATCAAGGAGTTCAAGCGTGTGGGCGATGACAAGGTGCTTGATCGAACCATCGTGCGGGCGTGGGCAGCTCTGCCGTTTCCAGTAGCGGCGGCTTGAGCGATGCACACATTGAACGAGCCTCAAAGCAACGCGCGGAGTCCTCGACGGGTCCGTCGAGGCAAGGTTGCGGTGCCGCCGGAGGCCGCCGGCCAAGGCATCGCCTTCGTAGCTTCCATCTTGCAGCGATCAAGCGGGGTTGCGCCGTCCCTGACAGCCATGGAACGCATCCAAGTCCTGGCTGCAAGGGAGATGGGTGATGCCGGAAGCTCTGGCGTTTCGCAACTCCTGCGCTCCTCGGAATCGGCGGCAGATTCGCTGATCGTGGGCAAACTTCCAGTGACCGAAAAAGTTCTTGTCACGGCCACGCGTGCGACCGGCATATCGGCGCACTGGATTCTGACGGGCGAGGGTTCGCAGGACCCGCATTCTCCGAATCTCGATGACGAGATACTCTTCGTCCGTAGCATGCGCTCGCTGGATCGCAGTCATGCCCTGCGGGTGCTGTTGTCGCTCAACCTTGATGCTGTGCTGTGCGTTCTGAACGAGCCAGATCGCACCAGGTGCTTGGTTTCGATCCACAACCTCGTCGAAGCTGTGGACGCCGATGGACCCGCGCAAGCAGCGTTCGGCCCGGGAGAGCTGAAAAACATTCGGAAGAACGTCGCTCAAGCCGCGTTCATCTGGCACATCGACCTGGCGACGAAGACAAGCTCGATGTTCACCCCGCTCCATGAGGCAGTAGGGGTTTTCGGGCCTGAACCGTCTCCTACGCTTCTGGACCTTCTCGGCTAACAATTGCCTCGGCAAAGGAATCGTTCGCATGTCCAGCATCACCGACGAAGAATGGGACAGGCTTTGGCAGGACGACCCGTTCGAGACGGCCAGGCTGCTGTGGCTGATCGACAAAGTTGACTGGCGTGGCCATGGCGACCTTCGGACGGAGATCCTGAACCTGCACCGTCTGGCCATGGACGTGTTCAACGAAGGCAGGCGCTATCAGGTGGGCAAGCTCTTCGAACTCGCCGTGGATCTGGAAGAGAGGGTCCGAGACGAGCTGGGCGAGCGATTTGACCCCGTCAAGAGGGTGCTGGCCGACCTTACCGACCTATACCCCGAGAGCCTGTCCTACGACGACTCCGAGACCTGAACACTTCGCCAACCTAACGAGGCTGCAACTTGCCCAAGCCAAAGAATGAACCTGGCCGCGCATCCTGGATGAGTGACGCCGGCTACAAGAGCGCGCAGCGCGCGGCCGGTCTTGCCCCGTCCATCGGTGCCACTGCGGAGTGCCGCCTCTCGCTCAAGTGTCCGCACTGCGACTTCCTCGCCAAGGTGGATTTCGACGCATCGACAGCGATGGGCGATGAACGGACGACATCCGTCGACTGTGAGTCCTGCGGCGAGGAGTTCTATGTGGACGCATCGCTGCGACTCGATGTCCGTCCTGAATAGGTCAAGAACAAGCATGAGAGCAAAGCAAATCTTCAGTGGTGGAACGATCATCAGCATCGGGGCTGGTGGCACCCAGATCTTCAACGCCGGCGGCGGTCCCATGGTGATCGGCAGCGGTAAAGGGATCGTGCAGACGCGCGATCTGGCGGGGAGCTTCGACTGCCTCGAAGTCACTGGATCGGCCGGCATCGATGTGAGGCGCGGGGATCGCTGCACGATAGAGGTGCACGGCGAAGACAACCTGGTGGAGTTCCTGGAGACCGAGTTGGTCGGCTCGACCCTTCAAGTTGGCATCAAGCGCGGCGTTAACTTCACATCGCACCTGCCGCTGAAAGTGGTCGCCACGGCGCTGGCCATCAGGGAGGTTGACCTCTCAGGGTCAGGGGATGTTCGGCTCGCTGGACTGGACCAGGACGAGTTGCGTGTCGAGCTGCGTGGTTCTGGAGATGTCGTCGCCGACGGCCTTACATCGATCGTCTCGCTTACCCTGCAGGGCTCCGGTGACATCGACACCCGACGGCTGAGGGCTCGCAAGGCCACGATCAAGCTCCATGGATCAGGCGACGTTCGTGCGTTTGCCAGTGAGGAAGCGAAGGTTCGCCTGCACGGCTCCGGCGACGTGACGGTCAAGGGCAGCCCCAAGATTCGAGATGCCAAGGTCGCAGGCTCTGGCGATATCGATTTCGACGACTAGCCTTGGGCTTCGCGAACTAGAACAACAAATGCCGGCGGGTGAACGCGTCGACCGGCCCCCTATAGCGATGACCATGAACCTGCTCAACCTTCCCGACTTCAAGGTGCAAAGGGTTGAGGAATCCGATCACGACTATCACGTCTACGCCGAAGCGTCGAACCCGCCAGCCAGCTGCAATGCGTGCGGCTCGGTCCGCGTCATCGGACACGGCCGAAATGAGCAGGTGATCCGCGACTTGCCGACCCACGGCAAGCGCCTGGCCATCTACGTTGACACGCGCCGCTGGCGTTGCCAGGACTGCGGCAAGACCTTCATGGAGACGTTGCCAGCGGTCAACGCCAGGCGCGAGATGACCGACCGGCTGGTGAAGTGGATCGGCCAGCAAAGCCTGCGGCGGACGTTCGCCAGCATCGCCGATGACACAGGCCTGGACGAGAAGACTATCAGGAACATTTTCAGGGACTACGTGAACGAGCTGGAGGCCCAGTTCCGCTTCGAGACGCCGAAGTGGATGGGCATCGACGAGATCCACCTGATCCGGCCGCGTTGCGTCATCAGCAACATCGGCAACAACACCATCGTCAACATGCTCCCCAACCGGGACAAGAAGACGGTGACGAACTACCTGTACCAGCTCGAAGGCAAAAGCGAGGTTCAGTACGTGGCCATGGACATGTGGACGCCGTACCGCGATGCTGTCCAGGCCGTGATCCCCGACGCACGAATCGTCATTGACAAGTTCCACGTCGTGCGGATGGCCAACGACGCGGTGGAGAAGGTCAGGAAGAGCTTGCGCGAAAAGCTCACGCCCAAGCAGCGCCGCGGGCTCATGCACGACCGATTCGTGCTCCTGAAGCGCGAGCGGGACCTAAGTGACCAGGAGTTGCTGTTGCTGGATGGCTGGACAGCGAATTACCCGGAGCTGGGGGCGGCCTACAGGCTCAAGGAGAGCTTCTACGCCGTCTACGAGGGCTCAGCCAGCCCCATGGCGGCGCTGGCCGCCTACGAGGCCTGGAACAAGGCTGTGGTCCCTGAGGTGCGCGATGCCTTCGCCGACCTTATCCGTGCGTTCAACAACTGGCAGCCCTTCATCCTGAACTACTTCGAGCATCCGGTCACCAACGCCTACACGGAGAGCTTGAACAGCCTGATCCGGGTCATGAACCGGCTCGGCCGTGGCTACTCGTTCGAAGCGCTGCGGGCGAAGATCCTCTTCACCGAGGGCGCCCACAAGAAAACGCTGGCCAAGCCCAAGTTCGAGCGTCGCCGCGAGGTCGAGACGCTCACGTCCTACGACCTTCCGCCCGGCCGGCTTGCCCGGTCGTTCGCCATCCCGATGAACGCCAGGTGGCGGGCCGAAGAACCACAGCCGCAGTACGCGCAGCCGAAGAACTTCGGCCCCGACATAAACACACTGATCGAACTGCTGGAGTCAGGCCGACTCTGACGCCTCAAACACAGCCAAATCCGGATACCCGGCAAAACGAAGGGTCCGGGTTGAAGCCGGGCAGCACGGGGTTGCGGATCATGGACGGCGTACCGAAGGGCGGGTGAACCCGCGCTCCCAAACAAAAAGATTGCGCTACCATAATTCAAAAGATAATCATTCGCACTCAGGCCAAACCTGCCTGATTGCGTAACCATTCGGGCGGCATGCACGCGGTGTTCGCCGCGGAGACAAACAAGCATGCAACGGCCCGCGAAGCTCCTCGCCCTGCTGGTGATGGTCTGCCACACAGTGGCTGCCCTGGCCTGCGACATGCCGGTGTCCGTCTGTGCGGGTGAGCCCGGCCGCGGCCTCGCACTGGTGAGGGCGGGCCAGCCAGCGGCCGTCTATGTGGACGCCGGGGCCGACGCGGCACGCCAGCATGCAAGCCGCAAT
>DATLXE010000502.1:0-4032 GCA_035575795.1 Gemmatimonadaceae bacterium | reverse complement strand
CGCGCCGCAGCGGCGCTCGATCATCCCAACATCTGCGCCGTGCACCAGGTGATCGTCGAGGCCGACGGACGCGCGTGCATCGTCATGCAATACGTCGAGGGGGAGACGCTCGCCGCCAGGCTGCGCGCCGGTCCTCTCGAGCCGCGCCTGGCGGTGTCGATCGTGTGCGACCTGGCCGATGCGCTGTCCGCGGCGCACAAGCGGGGCATCATCCATCGCGACCTCAAGCCCCAGAACGTCATCGTCACCGCCGACCGCCGCGCCAAGCTTCTGGATTTCGGGATCGCGAGAAACACCGAACTCTCCGCGACCACGGCCGGCGATGGCACGCAGACGAGTCTAACGACGCCCGGGATCTTTGTCGGGACGCCTCCTTACATGTCGCCGGAGCAGTTTCAGCAGCAGGCGCTCGACGGCCGCAGCGACCTGTTTTCCCTTGGCGCGCTGTTCTTCGAGTGCCTCACGGGGCGCCGCGCGTTCGAGGGACGGTCTCAGATCGAGATCTTCACGCAGGTCCTGAATCATCATCCGCCGCCGGTGTCGGCGTTGCGTCCTGAGTTGACGGATCGGTACGACGAAGTGTGCCGGCGCCTGCTCGCGAAGCATCCGGACGACCGGTTCCGTTCGGCCGAGGAGTTGCTGGGGGCGCTGCGCGTTCTCTCGCCGGACACGGCGCGTTCGGCCCCGGCTCCATTGCCCGAGGCATCGTCTGCCGGCGGCGGCCGGCGCCTCGATCGTCGTATCGTCATGGGCATCGCGGCGTCGGCGATCGTCGTGGCAGCGTTGGGGGTGTGGACCTGGAAGGGACTGGGAAGGGTCGCCGGCCCGTCCGCCGGGGCCGAGGAATGGTATCGAAAGGGGACGGAAAAGATTCGTGACGGCGCGTATTACAGCGGCCGTCTGGCGCTGCTTGAAGCGGTGGCGAAATCGCCGGTCTATGCGGCCGCGTACGTGCGGCTGGCCGAAGCGAATACCGAACTCGACGACGTCGAGCGCGCGCAGCAGGCGCTGCTGAAAGTGGGCGGTGCCGAGGCCGTCCTGCCGGCGGAGGATCGACTGAGATTCCGCGCCGTGCGCGCCCTGATGTTGCGCGATGTGGATGAGGCTGTGCGCTCATACGGCAGTCTCGCGAACAAGCGCGGGCAGGACCCTGGCGCGTGGCTCGACCTCGGACGAGCGCAGGATGCGTCCGCGCTGGCAGCCGACGCGCGTGTCAGCTATGACAGGGCGATACAGCTGGACGATCAGTATGCCGCCGCGTACCTCAGGCGCGCATCGATCCTCGCGCTCGAGGGTGGCCACGACGCCGCCCTGAAGGATTTCGGCGAGGCGGCGCGCCTGTATGGACTGGACGCGAATCTCGAAGGGCAGGCAGAAACATTCCTCCGCCGCGGTGGATATCTCAGTGGCAGCGGAAACATTCAGGACGCGAGGCCCGACCTGGAGCGCGCGAGAACACTCGCCGCGCAGCTTGGCAATCGCGCGCAGGAGATCCGGGCGGAGCTCCAGTTGAGCAGCATCATGGCGTGGGAGGGGCGCTCGAACGAGGCCCAGGCCCTCGCCGGCAAGGCGATCGCCGCGGCCCGGGAGAACGACCTCGAGACGGTCGCCGCCGACGGATTGATCGACCTCTCCAACATGCTGCTCGAGGCCAAGCGGTACGACGAAGCGGCGGGGCACCTGGATCGGGCACTGGAGCTGGCGCGCACGCGCAACGCCCCGCGGATTGTCGCTCGAGCCGAAGTGCAACGCGCAGCGTTGCTGCTCGCGACCCGGCGTCCCGACGAGGCGGTCCGTAGGGCGGAGCAAGTCATTCCATCGACCCGGCAGAACCGCTATCGGCGGTACGAGCTCATCGCGCTGAACGTCATCTCCCGAGGCCGCGGCGACCTCGGGCAGTTCGAGGAGGCGCGCGCCTCGTCGAAGGACGTGCTCCGCATTGCGACCGAGATCAAGGACGATCTACTCGTCGGAGGCGCGCTGGAGAACCTGGCTGGACTGGCGGTCGCCGCCGGATCGCTTCCCGAAGCGCATGGGTACCGCGCCCGGTCCGAGAAGCTGCATCGCGAGCGGAAGGAGATCGCGCTGCTCGGTTACGACCTGACGAACCGATCGGAGCTGCTGATCCGGTTGGGCCGCCCTGCTGAAGCGGACCCTCTTCTGCGGGAAGTGGAAGCCGGCATCGCCAGCGGCATCGATTCCTTCAAGGCACGGGAACGCCGCGCGAAGTCCTTGCGGGCCGTCAGCGCAGCGACAGAGGGGCGCTTTCAGGAAGCTGCCCGCGTGGGCCGGGAGCTGATGCAGAGCGGCGGGGCCGCCCCGGACACCTATTCCCGCCTCGCCGGTCGACTGATCGAATACAGTGACGCTTCCATGGGACGACCCGTGAAGCCGGCTCCCATTCCTGACTCCGAGAAGCTGTCATCGCCGACGACGCGTGAAATCCGATATTGGGCACTCATCGCCTACATGGCCTCCGGGGATGCGAAACGTACGCTCGCCGCCGTGACGACCACGCTCGCGGATGGCAACTCCGCTGTGTCGTACGAGTTCGAATGGCGGGTCGCCGCCATCGGCGCCGCGGCCGCTCGTCGTGTCAAAGACGCGCCCACCGAGCAGCAGATGGCTCGCCGCGCGCGCCAGGCGCTGGACCGGCTCCGCTCCGCGTGGAAAGCGGATGCGTCTTCCTACGATGCGCGACCAGATCTTGTGACCTTGCGACGTAACGCAGGACTGAATATCCGGTCCTGAAAGAGTGAAGGAGGCCGAGTGACCGATCTGCAGAAGAGCAATCTCGTCAGGGGCCTGGCCATCGGCGCGGTGGTCGGCGTTTTGCTGGGGGCGGTAGTCATGTATTCGCTCCAAGAGCCATCGGCGGACGACGAAGATCGCCCGCCGATCATCGTTCGAGGCGGTTCACTGATTTTCGAGAGCGGTGACGCCAAGACGTCGGGGAAAAACTGGAAGCAGAAGAGCGGCACCGAATGGAAGCAAGACCATGACAAAGGCCATTGGGTCGGCTACTTCGCAGTGTCTTTCGATGCGCCCTCCACGTGTGCGCCGGTTTATACACCGGAGCTGACGGTGTATTTCAAGCCGGATGGTCCAGGAGCTGACACGGCGTTCCAGATCACGCGGCAGCCGAGAAACAACAACGGCAACGACAAGAAACAGGAGCCGGTCGTCATAGGCCAGGGTCTCGTTGCGGCCAATAGCATCACCAATCCCACCCTCACCTTCAACCAGAAAGGATCAATCGCGCGCGTGGATTACAAGACGCCAGGGGGGACCGGCACGTGTGCAACACCGAAAGAAATCAGAATCGAACTCGCCCGCTAAGCGCTCGCTGATTGCGGGGAGGGGTCGGTGACTCACGGGGCTCTTCCCCCGTCGTTCAGCGCCCCCAGGTCTGCAAGTGTTCGAGCAGGTCCTCGATGCGCACCGTTCTGCGCACGCCGTCTGACTGGCGGCGGAGGATCACCCGCGACGGCTCGGTGCGCAAGGGCGAGTAGAATTGCGTCCGTGCGTGAAGGTGTCATCCGCGGTACGGGATTGTTCCTATCGCTGGCCTATGCAGCCTTGATCATCTGGATCTATGCGAGCCAGCCGGCGACCTTCGCGCAGGTCACCGGCGGGCTCACCTCCAGCGTCGGCGGTTACCGGATCGACGCGCAGGCCTTCAATGACGGCCTGAGGTTCTTCCGCCAGGACCAGTTCGTCGAAGCACGCGCGGCGTTCGCGCGCGCCGATCCCGCCGAACGCGATGCACGCACGCGGTTCTATGTCGCTTACAGCTATTACCGGCAGGGCTGGCACCCCCTCTATCGTGACGACGTGCTGTTCGCGGAAGGCGTGAAGGCGGTCGATCAGGCGATCGCGCTCGCCCCGAATGGGCGGCTGGTCGTCGAGGATCCTGACGTGCAGATGCACAGCGCCGACGAGCTCAGGGCGGAGCTCGCCGCCGGGCTGACGCGCGATGCGTCCGACTTCAACCCGATGCGCCTGCTGGGCAAACGCAAGTGACCGCCGCGC
>DATLXE010000501.1:0-1865 GCA_035575795.1 Gemmatimonadaceae bacterium | reverse complement strand
GGGAACCACGCGCAGGGAGTGGCACTCGCCGCACGGATCCACGGCATCAAGGCGGTCGTCGTGATGGCGGAGAACGCGACGCCGTCCAAGATCGCGGCGACGCGCGCCTACGGGGCTGACGTGGTGCTGCACGGCACGATCTGGGACGAGGCCAACGAGAAGGCCAGAGAGCTCGTGCGCGAGCGTGGGTTGACCTACGTGCACCCCTTCGATGACCTCGACCTCATTGCCGGTCAGGGGACGCTCGGCCTGGAAATCATCCGCGACTGGCCCGAGGTCGACGTCGTCGTGGTTCCCATCGGCGGCGGGGGGCTGATCTCGGGTGTGTCGATGGCGATGAAGGCCTTCAAGCCGTCCGTGAAGGTCATCGGTGTCGAGTCGTCCGGGGCACCCGGGATGCGCGACAGCGTCCGTCATGGCAGTGTCGTCACGCTGGACCGTGTCGACTGCATCATCGACGGTTTGCGCGTGAAGCGGGTGGGGGAGAAGACGTTCGAAGTCGTTCGGAGATACGTGGACGGGATCGTGACCCTTCCAGACGAGAAAATGTTCGAGGCGATGATCTGGATCATGTCGCACGCCAAGCTCGTGGTGGAAGGCGCGGCCGCGGCGTCTGTCGCCGCATTGTTGAACGGGCTGATTGACGCTCCCAGAGGAGCGAGGGTGGCGGCCGTGCTGAGTGGCGGGAACGTGAACCTCGATCAGCTCAAGGGCCTGCGTTGGAACTGATCCGCATCGGTATCTCCGCGTGCCTGCTCGGGCAGGAAGTGCGGTTCGACGGCGGCCACAAACGCGATCAGTTCCTCACCACGATCCTCGGGCCGCAAGTAGAGTTCGTCCCGGTCTGCCCCGAGGTCGAGATGGGTCTCGGCACGCCGCGGGAAACCTTGCGCCTCGTTCGGGACGACGGGACTTTGCGCATGGTCACAACACGAACGGCCATCGACCATACGGACGGCATGACGACATGGGCCGCTCGTCGGCTGGAGGAACTCTCGCCGGCCGGTCTCTGCGGATACGTGCTGAAGAAGGACTCACCCAGCTGCGGGATGGAGCGCGTCAAGACGTACGGTTCGGCGGGCCCCGTGCGCGATGGCCGGGGCATCTTCGCCGCGGCGCTCATGGAGCGGTTTCCGCTGCTGCCGGTCGAGGAAGAGGGACGTCTCTGCGACGCGAAGCTGCGTGAGAATTTCATCGAGCGCGTCTTTGCCTATCGACGGTTGAAGGATCTCTTCAGCAGCCGTTGGTCTGTCGCCTCGCTGGTGCGGTTTCACACTTCCCACAAGATGTCCCTCCTCTCGCACTCGACGGTCGCGTACAACGACCTTGGACGGCTGGTCGCCCGGGCCGGTTCTGTGCCGCGCCCCCAGTTGCGCACGGAGTACGAGCATGCCTTCATGGGCACGCTGGCGATCCTGGCGACGCGGCAGCGCCATACGAACGTCCTGCACCACATGGCGGGACACCTCAAGAAACTGGTCGATGCTCCGTCGCGGGCCGAACTTGCGGCGTGCATCGGCGAGTACCGCGCCGGCCTGGTTCCGCTCATCGTGCCGATCACGCTGGTCCGGCACTACGTCCGCGTCCACGCCATCGAGTATCTCGCCGGGCAGGTGTACCTCGAGCCACACCCGCGTGAGCTGATGCTCCGCAATCATGTCTAACGGACCCGAGCCGTCCGCTTCTGCCGGACGCGAGGCGTCCCCTCGAAAGACCGTCCGCCTGCGCCGGATCACGGACAGTGGCGCGATCGACGTGGAGGACGTCGCGGCCGTCGAGGAACCGCTCGAAATCAGGCTGCACGACCAGGCGTTCGCGGTCATCATGCGGACGCCTGGCGCGGATCGTCCACTCGCTGCTGGATT
>DATLXE010000500.1:0-9283 GCA_035575795.1 Gemmatimonadaceae bacterium | reverse complement strand
GGCGTCGTTCACTCGCATCAGCGAGACGGCTGGCGAGGAAACGTCACCGGCCCTGTCGCCTGACGGCAGCACGGTGGCGTACTCCATGCGGACCAACGGCAGTTGGGACATCTATTCGCAGCGTGTGGGGGGACGCAAGGCCACCCCGATCGTCAACGATCCGAAGCGCAACGAGGGTGGCCCGGCGTTTTCTCCGGACGGCGCGCTGATCGCGTTCCATGAGTCCACTGGCCTGGGAGGCATTTTCGTGGCGAACGCCACGGGCGAATCCGAGCGGCGCCTGACCGACGTCGGTTTTGATCCGGCATGGTCTCCCGACGGCAAGCAGATCGCGTTTACCACGGAGGCGATCGTCCACCCCGCCAGCCGATCCGGCGAAAGCGGGCTGTATGTCGTCCCAACCGGCGGCGGCTCTCCCCGCAGGATCGTGGACGGTGATGCGGCGCAGGCGTCGTGGTCTCCATCAGGCGCGCGCCTCGTGTACTGGAGCAACACGCAGGGCCAGCGCGACATCTATACGATCGAGGCGACCGGCGGCACGCGGGTGCCGCTGACTCAGGATACAGCGATCGACTGGTCGCCCGTCTGGTCTCCGGATGGCCGATATGTTTATTTCGCCAGCGACCGTGGTGGCGCCATGAATCTCTGGCGGATCGCGGTGAACCAATCGACCGGAGAAGCGCAGCGACCCCCCGAGCCGGTGACCGCCGGGGTGCAGGCGTCGGCCGCGATGCCCAGGTTCTCGAAGGATGGCACGCGGCTGGCCTTCCGCTCACAGGTTGGAGCGGTCAATCCGGTCGCAGTGCCTTTCGACCCGACGACGACCCGTGCCGGTGCGCCATATGTGATCGACACACGCACCAGCATCCTGGTGCCGAGTGACGTGTCCCCAGACGGAAAGCGGGTCGCCTATTTCAGCATCGGCGACCGCCAGGAAGACCTGTTCATCGGGTCAGCCGAAAACCCGATTCGTCGCGTGAACTGACGATCCGGCCCGCGACCGGGCACCGATGTTCACACCCGACGGGCGGTCGCTCCTGTTCTATTCGCACCGGGATGGCAACTGGGCCGGGTGGATGGTCGGCGTCGACGGCGGCGGCCTGCGCAAGGTGGCGGCGCCTGCGGGCGGTGTGATCTACCCGCTGATCTCGCCGAAGGGAAACGAGATGGTCTACACATCAGTTAACCCGCAGGCATTCCTGGTTCCGCTCGGCGCCTCTTCGGCCGCGGCACCGGTCCAATTGACCGGGGCGACCATCGATGGCGCAGCCTTCACGCCCACCGGGTGGTCACCAGACGGGACACGACTGACGGGGGGCCTGACAAAGGGCGGAGCACCCTCGGGCGTTGGTGTGTACGATCTCAGCTCGCGCATGCTGACGATGGTCGGGGCCGATCCGACATCTGCCGCAAAGTGGCTGGCCGACAGCCGACGAATCATCTACTTCGTTGGTGATGGCAGTGAGCTCATCGTCCTCGACACTGTTTCACGGAAGCGCACGGTCGTCGACGTACGACTGCCCGCGCCATCCACCGATGGCATGTTCGCGATCAGCCCCGACAACCGGACGATCTATTACGGCGCCGCGCGTTTCGAGGCGGATATCTGGATCGTCGAGCGAAAGTAATTCTTAATCGTTGATCCTTGAACATCGTCGCTGAAGACGGTCGGGCGGGAGTACGCTGACGGGGTATCATCCCCTCCTCCATGTCTCTGACCCCCGGCACCCGTCTCGGTTCCTACGAAATTCTTGAGCCCATCGGCGCGGGTGGGATGGGCGAGGTCTACCGCGCGCGTGACGCGAAGCTGAATCGCGACGTTGCGCTCAAGATTCTGCCTGAGACGTTCGCCACCGATCCCGACCGGCTGGCCCGCTTCCGCCGCGAGGCGCAAGTGCTGGCGTCGCTCAACCATCCGAACATCGGCCACATCTACGGGTTTGAGGACAGTGGCACGACGCACGCGCTGGTGCTCGAGCTGATCGAAGGCCCCACGCTCGCCGATCGCATCACGGCCGGGCCGATGCCGCTCGCCGACGCGCTCCCGATTGCCCGGCAGATCGCCGAAGCGCTCGAAGCCGCGCACGAGCAGGGCACCATCCACCGCGACTTGAAGCCAGCCAACGTCAAAGTTCGGGACGACGGCACGGTGAAGGTGCTCGATTTCGGACTGGCCAAGGCGCTCGATCCGGCGACAAGCGGGCGGTCTGACGCGATGAATTCCCCCACGCTCACCGCGCGTGCCACGCAGATGGGCTTGATCATCGGTACGGCCGCGTACATGTCGCCCGAACAGGCGAAGGGCAAGGCGGTCGATCGACGCGCCGACATCTGGGCCTTCGGCGTGGTGCTCTACGAGATGCTGACCGGCCGACGCGCATTCGAAGGCGAGGACATCTCGACCACGCTGGCCGCCGTGTTGATGCGTGAGCCCGACTGGACCGCGCTTCCTGCGAACACACCTCCCGCGTTCGTGACCTTGATTCAGCGCTGCCTCGAACGCGATCCGAAGCAGCGCCTGCGGGACATCGGCGAAGCGCGATTGCTGCTGAGCAATCCCCAGACGATGAGCGGACGGCCGGCTGAGGCCGCAGCGCCGGTCATCGACTCCGGTGGTTCGCGCACTGCCTGGGCGGTGGCCGGTGTCGCTGCGATCGTCGCCGCAGTCGTTGGAGCGCTGTGGCTGACGGGGTTCTCGAAATCGCCCGCGAGCCCGCGCGTCGAAGCCCTGCTCGCGCCACCGCCGGGCTCCACGATCGGCGCGGGGTTCGCGCTTTCACCTGACGGCCAGCGGCTCGTGCTCACCGCCGTCAATCAGGAAACCGGGGTGTCATCGCTCTGGATTCGTGAGCTGGCCAGCAGCATGCCTACTGCACTTGCGCAGACGGACGGCGGCTCGCTGCCATTCTGGTCGCCCGATGGTGCGCAGGTGGCGTTCTTCGCCGACGGAAAATTGAAGAAGACCGATCTGCAGGGCAGTCCTCCGCAGGTCATCTGCGAGGCGCCATCGTCGCGCGGTGGAGCGTGGGGACCCGGCAATCGGATTGTGTTCAGCGGGTCATTCCGCACGGGACTCGACGTCGTCGATGCCGGCGGCGGTGCGATTACGTCGTTGACGACACTCGACCAGAAGCGCGGCGAGAAGAGCCATCGGTGGCCTGTGTTCCTGCCGGATGGCGAGCATCTGCTGTTCGTGGCGCAGACCGGCGAGGCCGGCGCCAAAGACGATTCGAGCACCGTCGAGGCGCTGACGATCTCGACCGGCGTGCGCACGAGACTGGTCACGGCCAACTCGTCACCTCTGTATTCGGACGCGGGGTTTCTGTTGTTCTGGCGCGAGGGTGCGCTTCGCGCCCAGGCCTTTGACGCAAAGAACCTGACCGTGTCCGGCACGGTGTTCCCCGTGGCCGCCGGCCTGATGTTCGATTCAAACGAACTGGTATATGCCAGCGTCTCCGCGAACGGCACGCTGGTGTATCTGCCGGATGGGGGCACGAGCCGTTCCACGTTGATGGTGGCCGATCGCAAGGGCATCGCGGTTCAGACGATTGCCGAATCGGTGCTTGTTGAAGGCGGCCTCGCGCTGTCACACGACGGGACGCGCCTCGCCGCATCGATTACGGCGCCAGGAGCCCGATCTCAAGACGTCTGGATTTACGATCTGACGCGCGGCACTTCCGGTCCATTGACGTTCGAGGAAGGCAGCGACATGTATCAGGTCTGGTCCGCGGATGATGCGGACGTGGCCTACACGAACGATCGTAAGAACGACGGCGTCATCTACCGCCGGTCCGCGGACGGCCGGGGGCAGGCTCAGGAGATTGGCAACCACCCTTCAGGCTTCTTGTCCTTCGACTGGTCTCGCGATCGTGCCTGGCTCGTTGTCGGCGCGGTGAACGGCCAAACGGGCTTTGACCTGCTTCGTTTTGACATCAAGGAACAGAAACTCACACCGTTGGTGCAGACGCCGTTCAACGATTTAACGGGCTCGCTCTCTCCGGACAACCGGCTACTGGCGTACAGCAGCGATCAGACGGGGCGCCGAGAGGTCTACGTGACCTCGCTGTCAGACAGCAGCCGCTGGCAGGTATCTACACAAGGCGGGGCGATGCCGTCATGGCGGCGGGATGGCCGGGAGCTGTACTTCATTGGCCCTCAGAACCGGTTGATGGTCGTGAACGTTGAAGCCGGCGCCACGTTTCGCCATTCGACGGCACGCGAGTTGTTCAGGGCGATCTTCAACTGGGCCGGTACCGAGGACTTCGCGCGGCCCTACGCGCCGATGCCGGACGGACAGCGCTTTGCGCTCAATGTGCTGAACGAGCGCAACGCGCAGTTGCTGACGCTCGTCACTAACTGGACGACGGAGGCAGCCACGGGCCGGTAGCATCGCTGGCCATCACTTTCCGGTCGGCACTGTCTTGGCAACCCCCGCGCAACCGGAGACGACGGTCAGCTCGGTTGAGGACTCGGAACTCGCTGACTTGTTCGGGAAAAGTGGTGAGCCGCGATGGAATCGAACCCTTCCAGCGGCCTTTTCTAAGTTGTTGACGGCGCGCGACTTCTGGTCACAAGTGCTTTGCTGTCAGTATCATCCCGATGATCTGCTGTGATCTCCAGTTTTCCTGATTACACCTGAATCGACCCCGGTCTTGGAGACATTTTGGAGACGCTCGGGCGATGGGCCTATCCCTGAACCTGTTCAGGCCGAAGCCCGGAGACTTAATTGTGCCCAGCCTGCCTCCATCTCGTCTCCGCCCGTACGGCAGACCGCGCCGGTTGGCCCAGATGTTTCCAATGCACGGACCGAGTCTCGGCCTCACAGCGCCACGAGTGAAGCCGCGATGCCCGGCTTAGAAGGCCGGACGTAATCGTGACAGATCGTAGCCGACCCTGATTGTTCGGGGTCGGCTGTCCCGCATCGGTGCCGTTTAAGACCGGTCGTGGTCGCCTGTTCCTGTTTTCCTTGCAAGTTCTTGCAACCGCGACATCCCACCCCCGGGCCCAGAGCCGCCCCCGTTCATTTCCAATCCAAGAACCAGCGCACCGCCATGCTCAGATTCGTCAAACACGAAAAGCTTCTGCTGCAACATCACGCCGAACTGAACACGGATCCGGGTGACGCACGGGCCGGTGCAGGGACTTCGCCGCGCGGAAAACGGCGGCGAGCTCGGTCCGTCGAGCTGCTACGACGGCCGTCAGTACCTGATGTTCCGTGCCTTGGGCTCGGGTCTGAGAACGGAGCTGCTGTTGCCTCCTTGACCTCGCTAATGCTTCCTATCCACCCCAGCTTGTCATCGACCTTCCCTCACCAGTCCACGGTAGGCGCAGGCCCGGCACCCGGCGTGTCCCCTTTTGCACAGCGCCAACGGGGACCGATCGGGCATACTAGGGGCTGTGGCGTTACCCGCGCGGACTCATGAAGAAGCCCTGCTGAAGACGGGCGCGCTCCAGAACGCGATCTTCAATAGCGCCAATTTCTCGAGCATCGCCACCGACGAGAAGGGGGTCATCCAGATCTTCAACGTCGGCGCCGAACGAATGCTCGGCTACACCGCGGCCGACGTGGTGAACAAGATCACGCCGGCCGACATCTCGGATCCGGAGGAGGTGATCGCGCGCGCCGGTGCGCTCAGCCTCGAGCTGGCCACGACGATTACCCCGGGCTTCGACGCGCTGGTCTTCAAAGCGTCGCGCGGGATCGAAGACATCTACGAACTCACCTACATCCGCAAGGACGGCAGCCGCTTCCCGGCGATCGTGTCGGTCACGGCGCTGCGCGACGACTCGGGCGGCATCATCGGCTATCTCCTGATCGGCACCGACAACACCGCGCGCAAGCGCGTCGAGGCCGAGCAGCAGAAGCTCGACCAGCGGCTTCGCGATCAGCAGTTCTACACGCGCTCGCTCATCGAGTCCAACATCGACGCCCTGATGACCACCGACGCGACCGGCATCATCACCGACGTCAACCGGCAGATGGAGGCGCTCACCGGCTGCACGTGGGACGAGCTGATCGGCGCGCCGTTCAAGAGCTATTTCACCGACCCGGAGCGGGCCGAGGCCGGCATCAAGCTGGTGCTGCGCGATAAGAAGGTCACCAACTACGAGCTCACCGCGCGGGCCAGGGACGGCAAGACCACGGTGGTGTCCTACAACGCCACCACGTTTTACGACCGCGACCGGACGCTGCAGGGGGTCTTCGCGGCCGCCCGTGACGTCACGGAAATGAAGCACATCGAGCAGATGCTGCAGGAGAAGAACGACGAGCTCGAATGGGCGAAGTTCATCGCCGAGCAGACGGTCGAACGGCTCGAGGAAGTCGAACGACTGAAACACGGCTTCCTCTCGACGGTCAGCCACGAGTTGCGGACGCCGCTCACCTCGATCAGGGGTTCCCTCGGCCTCCTGGCGTCTGGTGCGGTCGGTTCCCTCACCGCCGAGGTCGTCGACGTCGTCGCCATCGCCGAGCGCAATGCCATCCGGCTGATTGCGCTCATCAACGACATCCTGGATCTCGAACGGCTCGAGACCGGCAAGATCGAACTCCAGTTCTCACAGGTCCCCGTCGAGATCGTCCTGCGCCGCGCCGTCGAGTCGCTGGCGACGTTCGGGCAGAGCCGCGGCGTCGTGTTCGAGGCTCCGGACGTCTCCTCCACGATCTGGGCCGACGCCGATCGCGTCGTGCAGGTGCTCGTCAACCTGCTGTCCAATGCCGTCAAGTTCTCGCCGCCGGACGGCGTGGTAACCATCAGCGTCGGGGAGCGTGACTGCTGGGTTGAGTTCCGGGTGACCGATCGTGGCCGCGGCGTGCCGGCGGAACACCGGCGGGCGATCTTCGAACGGTTCCGGCAGGTGGAAATCTCCGACGCGCGCGAAAAGGGGGGCACCGGGCTCGGCCTCGCCATCTGCAAATCGATCGTCGAGCAGCACGGCGGCACCATCGGCGTCGAGAGCGAAGACGGCGTCGGCAGCACGTTCTGGTTCCGCGTCGCGACCGCGCTCCGGCCGGCCGAATCCCGGCTCAGGCGCGCGATCCTGGTCTGCGGCGACGACACTGAGCGCCGCGGGTTCTTCGAAGACGTGATCAGGCAAGCCGGTTATACCGTCGTCACGGTGGCCGACGCTGAGGCCGCCTGGGCGGTGCTCCAGGAGGGCAAGGTCGCCGTAGTGCTTCTGAGCACTGATTCGTCGCTCGTCGCGCGGATCAGAAAAGAACCAGCCTTCGGGGCGGTGCCGGTCATTCTCTTCGCCGGCCCGCTCGTCGTGTCGCCCGAGACCCTGTCCGACAGTCTGGTGCTCGTGCTGCCCGAGCGTGTCAACGGAGACGATCTCCTTGCGGCGATCCGGAACGGCCTCCATCGGAGCGTGGCGGCCTCGAACGCCGGCCACGTCCTGCTCGTCGAGGACGACCCCACCCTGCTCGATGTCATGTCGCGCCAGCTTTCGCGGGAAGGGATCGTGGTCCGGACCGCAACGACGGGCGAGGAGGCGATACGCGCCGCCGAGGCCGAGCCGCCGGCGCTGATGGTGCTCGACGTCGGGCTCCCCGAGTGCGACGGCTTCGACGTCGTGGAGGCGATGCGTCAGCGGCCGAAACTGGGCGGCATTCCAGTGCTCGTGTACACCGGGCGCGACCTGACGGAGGAACAGCGCGGGCGGCTTCGGCTGGGGCCGACGCGGTTCCTCACCAAATCCAGAGCGGACGAAGAGTTTCGCCGGCTGGTCCTAGAATTGCGGCAGGTTGTGGCGGGGCGAGAATGAAGGTCCTGATCATCGACGACGACGCGGACATCCGGAAAATTGCCGGGCTGAGCCTCAGCCGTCTCGGCGGAATGGACGTCATCGAGGCGTCCGGTGGCGCCGAGGGTCTCCGCAAGGCCCAGGAGGAACGGCCCGACGTCATCCTGCTCGACATGATGATGCCGATGATGGACGGATCGCAGACCCTGGCGGCGCTCAGGTCGCAGCCGGCCACCGCGTTGACCCCCGTGATCTTCCTGACCGCGAAGGCGGTCCACGTCGAGGTGGAGCAGATGCGGGCGCTGGGAGCAGCCGGGGTCCTGATCAAGCCGTTCGATCCGCGCACGCTCTCAGGGGACGTGCGCGCGCTGCTCAACCGGCCGCTCGGTTGAACCCTTTCCGCTTCATCGCGCCCCACCCTTTTTGCCCTTGAAATAGTCGATGACGCCGCGGATCCGCCAGCCGCCCGCGAGTTGCCGGCAGCCGAAGTTCTCGAGCACCCCGAACGCGACGAGACCCAGCAGGTCGGTCGCCTTCGGGTATCTGCGGAACGACAGTCAGCGCGACGGATGCCACCGAGAGCAAGGTGCCATAGACAACGGCCGCGATGAAGAAGAGTTGGGCGAAGCGCCAGTCGAGCAGACCGAATGGCACCGCCAGCCCCGTCAGCACATACCCCGTGAGCTCGACACCAAATCAGCTCGGGGCCTGACCGCCGCCGATTACGGCACGCAGTATGGGCACACGCACCTGCTGGCCGCGTGACGCTGCCCCTAGCCCACTCGGGGGCAGGGGATCACTTCCTTCAGAACGCGCACGCCGTTCGTTGGTCACGTGTTGCGGTCCTGAGGGGTCCGGCTTTTTCGGTCAAGTACGAGGGTGAATTTGCAGCGGCCAGCATCCGCTGACGGGCGTATTCACGTGCCGCCGGCCGAATTCGAGGCGCGTTACTATGAGCAGACCGCAGTGGCCTGACTCAATTCATTCGCCCTCCGAGATTTCCGGTACGTTCAAGCCGAGGTCGAGGCGATGTCGGCCGACGGCCCAGATGGTGAGCGTGTCAATGCCCGAACCCCTGTCGTACCCACCCGTGCCCGACTTCAAGGCCCTGTTCGAGTCGGTCCCCGGTCTTTTCCTCGTGCTGACGCCCGACGAGCCGTTCACCATCGTCGCCGCCAGCGATGCGTACCTCCGGGCCACGCTCACGGACCGCGCCGGCGTCCTCGGTCGCGGCCTGTTCGAGGTGTTCCCCGACAACCCCGAAGACCCCGCCGCCACCGGCGTAGCCAACCTGCGGGCCTCGCTGCGCCGGGTGCTCGCCACCCGCGCCGCCGACACGATGCCCGTCCAGAAGCACGACATCCGCCGCCCCGACGGCGGCGGGTTCGAGGAGCGGTACTGGAGTCCCGTCAACGCCCCGGTGCTCGGGCCGGGCGGGGACGTCGTCCAGATCATCCACCGCGTCGAGGACGTGACCGAGTTCGTCCGCCTCACGGCCCGTGCCGCCGAACAAGACCAGCGGTCGCACGAGCTACAAGCC
>DATLXE010000499.1:0-2579 GCA_035575795.1 Gemmatimonadaceae bacterium | reverse complement strand
CTTCAGGATCTCGCGGCGGCTATGAGCTTCACGCGGACCTCGCGCGAGATCGCAGGCCCAAGGACGGATCCGCCCACGACACCGTAGTCGTAGCGATCGATCGTGAACTCCGTCTGAAATATCGCGTACGTGCCTTCCTTCGAAACCGAGTGGGTACCTCCATAGGTCGCTTGGATTGTCAGTGGGCGTGTCTTGCCGCGGATCGTCATCTGCCCCTGCACGTCGAACCGTCCGTTGCCAAGCGGCGTGACACGCTGTGAGCTGAAGTGGATCTCAGGAAACCGCGCGGCGTCGAAGTACTCGGGCCCCTGCACGGCTTTGTCGCGGTTCGGCTCACCGGTCTCGATCGAGTCGATGCGAACGCGCCAGTCGACGCGCGACCGAGCCGGGTGCTGCTGGTCGAACGCAATCGTGCCGGCGAAATCGTGGAAGCGGCCCTCAACTTCGACGAACCCCCACTTGGTCACCGTGAACGTCACGCGGCTGTGAGCCCTGTCGACGGGCCAGCCTGGCGACGCAGCCGGGATTGAAGAGCGAAGCAGCAGGAGCGCCAGAAGCAACGAGGTCATCACCTGCATCGGAGCCTTCTTTCACCGCGCGATAGATCCGTTCCGCGCGTCAATGAAAGGACGGTACTGGCGATGACTTGTTAACCGTGCCCTGTCAGCGAAATCGTGGCAGGGCGTCGCGCCAATTGAGCCACCAGCCCTTGGAGGGAGGGAGATCGAGACTGGCATACCAACGCCACAGCTGATCGTTGTCACCATCAGTGATCGCGTTCACGCTGACCGTCGGCGGCGGTGGGAACAGCTGAGCGGCCCGCTCGATGATCGGCCGCCTCGCGGAGACAGGAGACGCAGTCGCCAGCATCAGCAACGTCAGTACATCTCGCGTGCGCGCCGTACGGACCACGACATCGATCATCCCACTGCGGACGGCATCACCGGCGCCGCGCTCGATCGCGCGCACGCCCGTCGCGAATGCCGGCGTCGCGTCGTCGTAGATAGGCACGCCTGGGCGCGTCGCGGCCGTCATGACGCTGGAGGCGCCGGCGGGGACCAGCGATTCTCCCCAGTCGTTCACGATCTGCACCCATCCAGTGTCCACGCGCACGCGCGACGCGCCGTCGGCGTCAACGGACAGATCGAAGATGCAACCGAGATCGATAACGTCGCCCGCCGGGGTCCTGAGCGCAAACCGCCCTGGCGGCGCCCAGACGCGGACGTTGGCGGTGCCACGGTCCAGTACGACGCGGTGCCGCCGGGACGAGGTCTCGGCCACGGTGAGCACGCTTCCAGGTCCGACCCGCATGGTGCCGATGCGTGCGATCGTCACCCGCGCTGACGCGGTCGAGTCGAGCTGCAGCCGCTGGTCCAGCCGGAGTTGCGACGTCACGGACTTCCCCGGCGAGGAGTCCCGCTCGATCGTGAGCGGCCACGCCCCACCTGCCGGCCACGACCACCGCCAGGACCAGAACGCCGACGCGCCTGCCACGAGAAGCGCCAACGTTGCCGCGAGCGCGAGCAGCGGTCTGCTGTACGCGCGGCGGTGCGCCCGCGTTGGCGTGGGCAGCATCAGGGGCCGGCGCGCGGCGTCAAATCGAGCCGGCGCGAGTCTGCGCTCGACGGCCTGGACCTCGGCAGAGGGTTTGGCGCCAGGATCCCAAAGATAGGCATCACGCTCGCGATTGTCTTCAGCCGTCACCGGTCCTCCAGTCGCGCCCGAAGGAGCTTGAATCCGCGGTGGAGATTGACGCGAACCGAGTCCGGGGTCAGGCCGCATAGTTCTGCGATCTCTGCCCCCGAGCAGCCTTCGATGAGGCGCAACAGGAGCGTCTCTCGGTAGGCTTCCGGCAGGGCACGAATCACGGCGACGGCCTCGTTCGCCTGCACGGTGATATCCGGCGCATCGCGATTGGCGTGCGTATCTTTCAACTCGACCTCGAACCGCTGCCCGCGAAAATGGTCGACCGCACGGCGCCGCGCGAGCGCGGCAATCCAGCCGCCAAACGCCGCCGGTTCGCGCAGCGTGCCAATCATCGTCCAGGCCTTCAAGAAGACTTCCTGTGCGAGGTCGGGCGCGACGTCCGGCGGGACCCGGGCAAGCAGAATCGCGTGGACGAATCGTGCAAATCGCCCGTACAGCGCATCGAACGCCTCTCGATCCCCGTGCTGCGCGGCGATGACGATCGGGATGTGGTCCTCGACGGTCCGATCCGCCTGAGCTACGGTCAGAGGTCCCCCTTCGGCTTGAAGCTACGTTCGCGGCCCGGCGGCGCGGTCCCGTAATCCCATGACGCAGCAACGAGGATAAATGTTAACTGGGCGCTGTTTCGTTTGATATGAGTGGCTTCAGCGCCCCTCCCACCAGAACGGCTTCCGCGT
This sequence comes from Gemmatimonadaceae bacterium, assembly GCA_035575795.1. Classification (GTDB taxonomy): domain Bacteria; phylum Gemmatimonadota; class Gemmatimonadetes; order Gemmatimonadales; family Gemmatimonadaceae; genus UBA4720. Next base: position 195 of record DATLXE010000499.1, on the reverse strand, counting down.
GCGCGTGTCATTGCCGATCTCGTTCAGCGTCTTCCCGTCGTACAGCCGGCCGTTGAGCATCACCATCCCGATCGTTTCGGAATGGCGGATGTTCTCGACCGGGCTCTTGTCCAGAATCACGAGATCCGCGAGCTTGCCCTTCTCGAGCGACCCTATCTCGCCATCGAGACCGAGATACTTCGCGCCGTCGATGGT
>DATLXE010000498.1:0-2068 GCA_035575795.1 Gemmatimonadaceae bacterium | reverse complement strand
GATGCGCTTCGATCCGGCGACGGACCATCTGTATGTGGCCGGCTGGGATGGAGACGGGCGTATTCCACATCTGCTGGTGAACGGAGACTCCATTCCGAAGCCGATGAAAGTTGCGTCCGGTATCGCACACCGTTTCAGGTTCGTCAACATCGGTGTAGCCGGCGCTGTGCGCTTTACGCTCCTGAGCGATAGCACCGTCGTCCGGTGGAAGGCCCTCGCGAAAGACGGCGCTGATCTACCCCCCGCGCAGCGCATCACCCGCCGGGCCGTACAAGGCCTCTCGGTCGGCGAGACCTACGATTTCGAGCTCGCCCCGCCGGAGCCGGGCCAATACTGGCTATTTATCGAGTCGGTTCTCGCAAACAGCTCCGGATCCAGACTCCGGCAGCGCATCGATGTTCGGTGAGGCCGATGCGCTAACCGTTTCAGTCAGCTTCGTGGCGGAGGTGGCTGGCTCGAGGGCGGCACCATCCCCCTGATGCGCAGGTAAGTAACGAGGTTGCCGTAATGTTCGGCGTTGTGCATGGTGTTCAGCATCAACGCCGAGAAGCGTGTGCTCTTCCCGCCGAACATCATCGTCTCGCCGGTGCTCACCGCGTCCGACTGGGCATAGGCGCGAGCGCAGTATTCGGTTGATGTGCGCAAGGCCGCGATCAAACCAGCTTTTGTCGTGACGCTCTTTTCTATCTCGTCTTCGCTGCCACCCTTCTCCCCAAGCGCAGAAGCGCAGATCAGGTTCTGGGCGCCGGCAACGTGGCCGATCATCTGACCAAAGGTCCTGACTTCGTGCGTTGGCCTGAACGCATAATCCTTTTCCGGCATCTGCTCAGCGGCTTTCGTGATGTTGGCCGTAACCTGGGCCCACAGCGAACGAGAGTTACCGACGGCAAAATCGGCCGGCGGACGCGCTTGCTGGGCTGCGGCGCTCGTTGTAAACGCCAGGAATGCGGCGGCTGCGAGGTACTTCATGCGAAACTCCGGTGTGAGGGATTGCGTGGCAGGCTTGAATCTCGGTTGGCCGATACGGTAGCGCCAGCCGAGCGGCGCGCCCGCCTGAACGGACGGACCGCCGCTGTCGCCACTCACCGTAGTCGCCCGTACATTATCAAAACGTAATAACCACCTTGACGTCGGGGCTGCCTGCCTCACGCACCCACGCCAATCACCAACAGGTGAGATCGGAATGACTGCTCCCGCCAAGGACTTTCCCGACCGAGTCGGCTTCCAGCCTGACGGCCCGGTGCCGTTCACGCCGTACATACCGGCAGAGACGATCCTGCCCGAGCTCACCATCCGCACGGTTCTGGTCGGGGCGATTCTCGGACTCATCTTCGGCGCCTCGTCGCTCTACCTCGTGCTCAAGGTCGGGCTCACCGTCAGCGCGTCCATTCCCGTTGCAGTGATCTCGATAACGCTGTTCCGTCTGTTCCGAAAGTTCGGCGCGCGCGACGCCACGATTCACGAACACAACATCGTGCAGACCGCCGGCTCGGCTGGTGAATCCATCGCTTTCGGCGTCGGCGTCACGATGCCCGCCATCCTCATTCTCGGCTTCGACCTCGAGATCACGCGTGTGATGCTCGTTGCGGTGCTGGGCGGATTGCTCGGCATCCTGATGATGATTCCGCTCCGCCGCGCGCTCATCGTCGCCCAGCACGGGATTCTCAAATATCCGGAAGGCACGGCGTGCGCGGAGGTTCTCAAGGCCGGTGCGTCGCCCGAGTCGCGGGCGGCCGCGTCCGCCGCGGCAAGGCGCGAGCAGGAGAAGCTCGGTGCCGGGACCAGCGCGCGCACCATCTTCACCGGCTTCGGTATCGCCCTCGCATACAAAACGGCGATGGTCGCCTTCCATGCCTGGAAGGAGGCGCCCGAGAAAGTATTCGGCCCCCCGCTCAAGGGTGCTTCCATCTCGGCCGAGATCTCTCCGGAGCTCCTCGGCGTCGGCTACATAATCGGCCCTCGCATCGCGTCGATCATGTGCGCCGGCGGTGTGCTGGCGTACCTGATGCTGATTCCAATGATCAGCTACTTCGGTCAGTCGCTCACCGCTCCGCTTGCGCCGGAGACG
>DATLXE010000497.1:0-2435 GCA_035575795.1 Gemmatimonadaceae bacterium | reverse complement strand
GATCGCTCGATGACGACCGCGTCCACCGCTGCGCGGCCGTTTTCGAGCGGGCGGTAGAGGACGCGTGACCCCTGCGCGGCCGGAAGCTCCGAGAGACGACGCCCGGCGGCCACGAAGTCGCGCGTCGAAAGCACCTGTCCCGGCTGCAGGCGCATGGCATTGAGTGCCGCCAGGTAGCGCGTGCGCTCCAGCCCACGCACATTGACAATGTCGATGAGCGGTTCCCCCACATGGTTCCAGGCCATGAGGGCCGAGGGGGTGTCGCCCTGCACGAAGCTGCTCGTCGCGAGAATCCTCCAGGCATGCTCGTCCCGCGCATTTCGGCGCACCGCCTCCCGCGCGTGGCGCGACGCTTCGGGCCAGTCAGCGCGCAGCGCAAACACGCCGGCCATCTCCCGCCACGGGGAGGAATCGCGCGGGCATACGCTCGCAGCCGCTCCCAGCATCGTGAGCGCATGGGCCTGCTCGCCACGTTCGACGGCCTGCACCCCCCCGGCGACCAGTCCATCGCACGCGGATGGGGGTGTGCTGCTCTCGGCCGTGCTCCCCGGCGCCGCGGGAATGGCGGGCGCGGTCCCGGGGAGGACCAGCATCGTCCATCGTCCGGTTTTCTGCCACGCGCGATCGAACGCCGTCTCGTCGAGGACGCGGAAAGGGGCCCGCGCGGGATCGTGCAGCACCACGCGCCCGTTGTGCCATGCGACGACGACGACGTAATGGAGGGCACCGGGCCGGTCTTCAATCAGGGCCACGACGGGCTGGCGGTCGCGGAGCCGCGCACCTACCAGGGAGGCGTCGCCGGCGAAGGACCTCGCGTCCCAGCCTCGCGTCCGGAGGTCCCTCAGCAGGTCGGCGCCATGTATGCCACCAGCGGTCGCGTCCACGAGAGACGAGAAGGTTTCGGCCTGAATGCCGGTGGCGCCCCAGTAGCGCATGACCATCGCGGCAGCGGCGCCGCCGCAGAGCGCTTCAGTCTGTGGAAGGAAGGGAACGTCGAGAAAGGACACGCTGGGCGCCGGCGCCGGCGGCGCCTGCGATGCCGCCGACGTCACGGCAGCCGCCATCACGAGGATGACGGCTGCCGGAAATACACGCGCTCGATGACGCGTCAATCAGCTAGGCGACGACCAGCAGGATGATTATCAGAAGAATGATAATGATCGCCGTCGTCGAGATCACGATTGTCGAGGCGCCCCCGGCAAGCGTGTCGTTCACCTGACGCGCCTGACCGGCGAGGTTGCGCAGGTCATCCCCCTGAAGCGTTGATACGGCCGCCGACGCCTTCTCGAGGGAGAGGCCTGCCTGGGCCGCGACGTCACGCACTTCCGGCCGCGCGAGCAGCGACGTGATGATCGCCCGGTCCGCCTGGTCCTGGGCCACGCGGACCTGAACGGCCTGGTCCAGCGCGGACTTGTTGATGACATGGTTCTGAGCGCTGGCCACCGGCGCTATCACCAGGACCGCCAGGACAACCGCGAGCGTACGCCGTACAAATTTCATGTGTGCCTCCATCGAGTTGTGCAAAACGCACAATTCCCACAGGCTCGAAGCATCATCCGTGCCGACGCGAGCCCCGAGCCCTCTTCCTACTATTTCTTGATGACGATGCGATCGATCACCTGGGTCACACCCTGTGTGTCTCGCGCGAGTGACAGCGCGCGATCGCGCTCCGCCTCCGTCATGACGGAACCGCTGACGGTCACGATCGTGCCGACGGTGTCGACGTCGAGTCCGAGCGCCTTCACGTGGTCGTCGAGCGCCATCTTCGCCTTGATCTTGGCGGTCAGGCTCCCCTCGCCGATGGCCTGGCGCGTGGCCTCGGCGGCCTGCGCCGCGCGGTTCCCAGCTACCTTTGCGATCTCCCCGGTCTTTTCCGCCGCCTGAGCCGTACGATCGCCGACCGCATCGCCGGCCGCTTTCGCCCGTTCCCGGGTTGCATCACTTGTCACGACCGGATCGGCTGGTGCGTTGGCCTTGAAGACACGCCCGGTCCCCCACCAGCCCAGCAGGAACGCTCCGGCGATCGCCACAACCACAAGAAACAACACGAGTTTAAAGAGCGCTCTGAACATGTCTGCCCTACCTTTCCGGACCGTGCCAGCAGCAAACGTGCCGGTTTGTGTAAACTAGCGCCGGCTCGGCCGTTGCCAGGGCCACAGGAGGATCAGATGGCGAGTCTTGCGGAACGGATGGTCGGAGCAATGAAGGCGGACGTGAAAACGTTCCAGGAAATTGAGGCAGACCCCCAGCGCGCTGAGCCAGGCTGTCACCGTCATCGTCATTGCGGGCGTGGCGTCGCTCGTCGGCAATATCTTTCGAGCCGGCATCACGGCCGGCATCATCGGCCTGGTGACATCGCTGATCGGGTATGCGCTGTGGACCGTGGCGATCGTGCTCATCGGCACGAAGGTGATGCCGGAGCCGGCGACGAAAGC
>DATLXE010000496.1:0-3289 GCA_035575795.1 Gemmatimonadaceae bacterium | reverse complement strand
CGTCTTTTCGCAATCACGGCGTACTCGTTCGCGGCACTGACGATTCTCTTTTCCCTCGTCCGCTCGGTTCCGTTCGCCGCGGTCGTGTTGCTCTTTCTCGGCCTGACGATGCTGATCAACGGTGCCCTTGCCAACGGAATTCTTCAGTCGGTGGTGCCCGACGAGCTGCGGGGGCGGGTAATGGCGACCTACGTCTTCGTCTACGTTGGCTTCACGCCGATCGGCTCGTTCATGGCGGGTGCGGTGTCGAAGCTGATCGGCGTCGAGTGGGCGATCGTAGGCGGCGGTGTCGTCATGCTCGCCTACTCTTCGTGGGCGTTCTGGAAGTATCCGGAAATTCGCGCCGTCTGATTTGTCAGGCCTTCACCCACATCCGGACGGCGACGAGAACCAGGAAAACGGCAAAGCTACGTTGCAGCTGCGGCCCGGAAAGCTGCTGGGCGAAACGCGCGCCGATCCACGCGCCGAAAAAGAGTCCCAGCGCAATCCAGAGAGACGCGCTGATGTTAAAGTGACCGCGCCGGTAGTACTCCCACGCCCCGAGCGCGCCGACGGGCAGCAGCAGCGCGCCGAGCGAAGTGCCGGTCGCAGCGAGCGGAGACATTTTGGCAAAGAGAATGAGCGCGGGAACGATAAGAATTCCCCCGCCAATTCCAAACAGTCCGGCGAGCACACCGGCTGCGAGGCCGACGAGAATGAAAGTGAGAATCACGCGACGCCTCTCTTGATTGCGTCCAGCATTTTGTCGGCGAACACGTCGATCTCGTCGATTGTCGTGTAGACGTTGGGTGTCACGCGTACTCCATTGAATTCAGGGTGGACAATTGGTGTGCTGACGATTCGGTGCCGCGACAACAGCCACTCGACGAGCTTAACGGTATCCAGCCCGGCGACGTTTACGAGCGCAATTGCGCCGGACTGCCGGTTGTCGAGCGGAGTGAGCACCGTTACAGATCGGTCGCCGGCCATGACGTTGGCGCGAAAGAGCGATGCGATGGCGCGTTCGCGGAACACTGGCTGGGCGGCGAGTCCGGTCATCGCCATTCCGGAGAGAAAAGTTCTTCTCGTCGTCATCGTGTGCCTCGGCGATATTTACGGTCGATGAACCAGGAAACAACTAGTGCCGTCACGACGGTCGTGAGCAGGGCAGGGAACGGGTTGGCGCCGAGCGAGCTGGGAGTACCCTGCGCCCAGATCCAGCCAAAGTAAAGGACGGGGGCGAGGCAGGCGGTGAGCGCCGTCGAGAACCATTCAGTGCGGCGGCGGAGAATCCACAATGACGAGACAGTCGCGAAGACAAGTGGGTAGGACCAGCCATAACTCAGTCCGACCGACCGCATCGCCGACACGCCCAGAAACGCGAGGAAGTGGGCGACGAGCATTCCGCCGAGTCCGGACAGGAAGAGGAGCGGATAGTCGCGCGTCCGGGTTACGCCCAAAACTCCTCCGCAAAAAAAAGGGCGGCTGCCCGTTGGCAGCCGCCCCAATTATAAGACCGTTTCGACCTACTGGTACTGAATGTAGAGCGGCTTCGGATGTAGCCGGAGCAACTCCGACGCGGTAAGCACCGGGTCGCCCTTTTTCGTGTCGTTCTTGTAGAAGATCTTGAATCCCGTGAACTGCACGGGCTCAGCGGTCACGTAATCGCGGTACGAATCGTACTTGAGCCACGGCTGTCCCCACCCGTCCATGTGCATCACGATCTGGACACGCGGATCTCTTCGAATCTGCGCCGACTCCGTCACCATGCCGCGCGTAAACCGGTGGATGACGAGAACCTTGGGCGGAAGATTGTTCTGCCGCACCAGGTCGGCGAGATACCCGGAAGCGAAGTTGATGTCCGCGGCGCTCATCGTGCCGATCTTCTCACCCGGCTTGCGACCGGACTTCATCATCGCGAATTCGGGGTCCAGGCCAAGGTGGACGTTCGGCCGCTTGAGGAAGGTGGCGAGTCGCGGAATCTCTTCCTGTACGGTGCTGAGCCCGACCTGGATGTCGAGAAAGAGCAGGGCGTTCTTCTTCGCTGCCCATTGAGACACGGTCTCGATCAGGCTATCCGTCATGCGCAGACGGTACTTACCGTCTCTTCCCGGCGCGCCCTGCGCTACGACCGCGATCAGGTGCAACGCGGGCTGAACGGGAGTGGACGGGTCGGCACGCTCCCACTGCGCAACTTCCTTGTCGAGCCGCGCGAGCATCTGGTCGGGGGGTATCTCGCCGAGCATGCCCATTTTCTTGGAGAGCGGATTGCCGTAATAGGCGATGATCCGCTTTGCCGGCAGAATAGAGCCGGGCAGGGGCGCCGACCCCTTCACCGGCCAGCGGGTGTCTTTCATTCCAGAGCGAATTGCGCTCACTAGCGCGATGCTGTCCTTCCTGGTTCGGCCTGAGACCGAGGGCACGGTGATCGTTCGGTCGATTCGGCCGGCACTGTCGGTCATGCCGGACGGAGTGCTCGATGCCGTCGCGCCGGCGACAGGAACCGTCGGGGCGACAGCGGCTGAATCCACCGCGAGCGTCACCGAAGAGGGACCGCCGCTAAGCGGAATCTGCTCAACGCCCGAGGACGGTTTTGCATCCTTACTGGCGCAAGCTGGGACAACGAGAATGAGGGCAACAAGGCACGGCACGACAGCTGACATTGCAGGGGGCATCAAAGTAGACGGGTAGGGGGGAAGGAGCGGTGGGGCAAGCAGGCCAGTTCACAAATCAGGCCGCGACCAGTGTTACCCCGGTCAAGCTGTCAGGTGTCCCTATTTTTAAGCCCATTTCGGGTTGTTTTGAGGGGCGCGGGCGGCTAGATTGAGGGAGTAGAATGAAGCGGCGGCCCGGTCTCCGACCGGCCGCCTTTTTCCTGCCTTAAACCAGACCTGATGGACATCCTTCCCCCCTCGAAACTGAAGCTTGCGATTGATGCCCGGGGAATGGGAACGGCCATCAAGGGAGCATGTCTGGTGGCGATTGTCGCCGCGGCCTCGTACTGGACCGCATCTCGATCAGTCGCAAACGGCGGTGCGGTGTACCTGCATCCTGCCGTAATGGTGATGGCGATGGCCGCCAGCGATGCCGAGGAGATGACGAGCCTGACCACCGTCCTCCGCCGGTACACGCGTGACGAAGGCAAGGCCGAGCATATCGCCTCGGCTCTCATCCGCGAAGGACGCAAGGACAAGATCTCGCCCAAGCTTCTCCTTGGCGTGCTTCTCGTCGAGAACCCCTGGCTCGACCCATCGGCACGGAGCAGCGTGGGTGCGACCGGCCTGATGCAGGTCATGCCATTCCACCGCGG
>DATLXE010000495.1:0-2860 GCA_035575795.1 Gemmatimonadaceae bacterium | reverse complement strand
CGAGGCCGCCGCTGCGACCATGCACGACGCGCACCTCCGCGAGGCCCGCAAGCATGGCGTCGTTCAGGAACGCATCGAGCGCGCTGATCGCTTCCATCCTCGTCATGCCGTGGAGGTCGATGGACGCCTGGGCATGCGCGCGGCCCAGCTGCGAGGCGGCGTCGACAGAGCCTCCGGCGATCGGGGTCGTGCGACGGGGCGTGTGGTCGTGCAGGGCCGTCAGCTGGCTCGCGTGCACCACCATCGATCGTCCCTTCAGGTCGACGAGATATCGATCTCCGTTGCGCGCGTCGAGGACGGTCCCCTTCCCGAACGATGCGACGTGGACGTGATCACCGGGAACGTACGGCATGGATGGATCTGAGGGCAGTCTATCAACCAGGGCCCGAATTCCCTCGACGCTCTCCCCGTGCTCACACGCCGAACCGTCCTGAAGCTGGCGGGGATTTTTTCCTGCGCACGCGAGCCGGGAAAAGGAAGGCGGTTGAGCTGCGGATTTCAATAAAGGCAGACAAGGTAGCGTGAAACGTATGTCAGAAACACCTCTACTGGCCACTGGCCGAATCGCGGCCTTGAAAGCCGAACTCGTGGCCCACCCGGTTTATTCCGCCGTGGCAACACTGCCGAATTTACGGTGCTTCATGGAGCACCACATTTTCCCGGTTTGGGATTTTATGTCCCTGCTGAAATCTCTCCAGGCGACCATTGCACCTGCCCACACGCCCTGGATGCCGTCGGATCGCCCGGAGTTGCGCCATTTTATCAATGAAATCGTGCTCGGCCAGGAATGCGACCAGTACACCGTCGGCGGAGAAGAGCGCTTCGTCAGCCATTTCGAATTGTCTGCTCGCCATGGAAGAAGTCGGAGCGGATACCCGACCGATGCGAGAGTTTCTCAATCACGTGGCCCGAGACGGAGTTCAGGCCGCTCTCCGGCTGCCCGCCATCCCACCGCCGACCCTGGCATTTGTCCGGTCAACTTTTCAATTCATCGCCGGAGGAAAAGACCATTGCACGGCGGCCGCTTTCGCGTTTGGACGGGAGGATCTGATTCCGGGGATGTTCGGCGCGCTGCTGGAACGAATGAACATTTCCGAGGCCACGGCTCCGAATTTTCACTACTACCTGCGGCGTCACATCCAATTGGATGGCGATGAACACGGAGCGCTCGCGCTCGAACTTGTCTCGAGCTTGTGCGGCCACGATGATCAGCGTACCGCCGAGGCGTTGGACGCAGCGGAGGGGGCTTTGGAAGCAAGAATTGCTTTTGGGGACGGCGTCCTCACGGCCATCAAGGCGGGCGACCGCCAGACGTGACCAGGAAGTGATGAACCCTCGCCTGAAGGCCCACAACGGAGCTGCATCTTTGGTTAACCGCAGGGACGGACTTTGATACCGCCCTAACGCAATGTGATTGGCTGCCTGTCGACGCCCAGTGGTGACTGTTTCGTGTAGAACTGCAGAAACAGTTTCCCCGCCACCAGATCCTCACGATTGCGGCCGCGCATGACCAACGTTCCCGATCCGCTGAGCTGATTTGGTGCGAGGAGCTGCGCGATGACCGGTCCCGGCTTGTCGCTTTCGGTGCGGTGAATCGCCAGGCCGAGCACGCGATCCGTCGGGGACATCTCCGCTGTCGCATCGAACTTCAATGCGGCCGTGGTCGAGTCGTAGTTGAACTTCACCACCGCTGGACCGATCGCGATGGTCGCGGCCGTTGGCGCGGGCGCCACGCCTTTCACGAGCGGCGGCGTGCTGAATGGCGGCCGTCGCAGTTTGGCCGCCTGCTCCCAGGCGAACGCATACTTCAACAGCTTCGCTTCTTCCCATGCACCGCCGAGCAGCTCAACCGCGATCGGCAGTCCGTCTGCGGTAAAGCCTGCCGGCATCGCGATGGCCGGCAATCCCGTCGTCGCGCTCAACTGACAGTTCGTGCCGCCTTGCGCTTCGCCGATCAAGGCCGGCTTGCGTCGCAGTGTCGGATAGGCGAGGGCGTCGATGCGTTGTTCGTCGAGCGTCGCGAGCACGGCCGCGCGAAGGGCGCGGCGTTTGATCATCGCCTGCCGATAATGTTCGGTCTCGCGCTTCTCCGTCGCGTTGCGGAGGCGAAAGGTGGCATCGAGCGCGGCGTGATGCAGGCCGCGCTCGAGGATCTCGCCAAGCGACTTCACCGGCGCATTCGCCTGCTTCGCCAGATACGCCGCGAGATCGAACTTGAACTCGTCGCCGATCACGCTGCTGTCGCGCAGCAGGTCGTCGAGACCGGGCACGGTGATATCCACCACCTCAGCGCCGTGGGCCTTGAAGCTATCCAGCGACTTGCGCACGATGCCGGCCACCTCGTCGTCTTCGGGCGCGTTCCCCCACAGCGCGCGCAGCACCCGATGCGGGCGCCCTTCAATCCGTCCGGGTTGAGGGCGTCGCGGTAGGACCTCGGAATGTGCGAGGCGCCATCGGCCGTGATCGGATCATTCGGATCGGCCCCGACCGTCGCATCGAGCATGATTGCGAGATCGGTGACGCTGCGGGCGAGGGGGCCGGCGATGTCCTGCGTCGACGAGAGCGGCATCACGCCATCGCGGCTCGACAAGCCGTGCGTGCCGCGGAGACCCACGAGGTTCTGATTCGCGGCTGGAATACGGATCGATCCGCAGGTGTCGCTGCCCATGCCCGCGGCGGCGAAGCTGGCGCCAACCGCCGCGCCGGTGCCGCCACTAGATGTGAATGTCAAAGAGGTTGTTCATCATGCAGCCTCTTGGAAACGCGTCCACGGTGAGCGACGACCGAGGCTCGTATGTGGACGTCGGTGGTTATAGAAGCGCAGAAAGGGTCGGAGCGCCGCGGTGCGCCGTGCGGAGCT
>DATLXE010000494.1:0-1627 GCA_035575795.1 Gemmatimonadaceae bacterium | reverse complement strand
GGGGCGCGAGTTGCGGATGGAAGCCACCCCGGAAAGCGGGTTCTATTTCCGCTCGGATCATTTCAATTTCGCCCGCGCCGGGGTGCCGTCGCTGTATGCGAAGGGCGGCAGCGACCTGTTGGAAGGCGGCAGCGAGCGCGGTGTGGCTCTGCTCGCCGACTACACCGCGAGCCGTTACCACAAGCCGTCGGACGAATACGACCCGGCCTGGAACCTCGACGGCGTCATGCAGGATCTCGAAGCGCTGTATGCGGTCGGCCGCGAGGTCGCCGATGGCGAGCGCTGGCCGAACTGGTATCCCGGCAATGCCTTCCGGGCCGCGCGGGAGGCGTCGTTGCGGGAACCTGGACGCTAGTCGAATCCAGGTCCGATGCGGCGAGCGACCTCCACGCGGAGAGCTGCGATGCGCGCGTTTTCGGTTTCACCCGCCATGCTTTTTCCACATCATCGCAAGGAGCTGACCGATGTCCATTGCCTACTGGTGCATCCTGGTCGCCGCGTTGCTGCCCTACGTCTGGGTGGCCATCGCCAAGGCCTCGGGCGAACGCTACGACAACCGCGATCCGCGCGGCTGGCTGGCGCGTCAGGACGCTCCACGCACCATCCGGGGCGCCGCCGCGCAGTTCAATGCCTTCGAGTCCTTCGCCCCGTTCGCCGCCGGCGTGCTGATGGCCCAGGCGGCCGGGGTCGATCCGGCGCGGATCACCCAGCTGGCGCTGGGCTTCGTCGCCTTCCGCATCCTGCACGGCCTGTTGTACCTGGCCGGACAGGCGCGCATGCGCAGCCTCGCCTGGCTCGGCGGCTTCGCCTGCGTCACCGTGCTGATGGTCAGTGCTGCCCGGGCTGTTTCTTAGCCGCCTGGAAACTCGCGCAATAAAAAACCCCCGGCAGTTTCCTGTCGGGGGTCTGGATAGAGCTCAGCGATGACCTACTCTCGCATGCGCGGGGCACACTACCATCGGCGCGGCTGCGTTTCACTTCCGAGTTCGGGATGGGATCGGGTGGTGCCACAGCGCTATGGTCGCTGAACAAGCGGTGGAGGCGGCGCCTTAGGCGCCAGACATACCGGTGTTCTGACCGGGCATGGCCTCTCATGGGGTGGGACGTAGCGAGGGTTTGGATTGCAGGTTCAATATGCTTGAACCTGTTTCCGTATGAGTCGAGCGTCTGTTTGACGCGTCATGAAGCCAAAACTGATAAAACAACTTGAGGTGATATGGTCAAGCCGCACGGATCATTAGTACTGGTCAGCTCAACACATTGCTGTGCTTACACACCCAGCCTATCAACGACCTAGTCTTGATCGTTCCTTTAGGGGAGTCAAGCTCCCGGGAGGTCTCATCTTGGGGCGCGCTTCCCGCTTAGATGCTTTCAGCGGTTATCGCTTCCGAATGTAGCTACCCGGCTGTGCCATTGGCATGACAACCGGAACACCAGGGATTCGTCCACTCCGGTCCTCTCGTACTAGGAGCAGCCCCCCTCAAACCTCCAACGCCCACGACAGATAGGGACCGAACTGTCTCACGACGTTCTGAACCCAGCTCGCGTACCACTTTAAATGGCGAACAGCCATACCCTTGGGACCGACTACAGCCCCAGGATGTGATGAGCCGACATCGAGGTGCCA
>DATLXE010000493.1:0-4036 GCA_035575795.1 Gemmatimonadaceae bacterium | reverse complement strand
CTGGCGGCGCGTTCATGGACTGGAGTTCGAGCCCTTCGTGGGACCCGTCTACAACCTCCATGTCCAGGGCGATAACAGCTACGTCGCCGAAGGGATCGGCGTTCATAACTGCGTGGCCCATGCCTGGGCCGCGAAGGTGCGCGCCGCGCCGATCATGCAGCAGATGACGCTCCCGCCGTATGACTTCTATCGGCAGATCGTCGCGGTGGACGAGTTCCCCGACAACGACCATGAAGCGACGGGGCCGGACTTCGACCTGCAAAGTGGCACGACGGTTCGGGCCGGGGCGAAGACGCTGGTGACGCTCGGCTACGCGAAATCGTATCTCTGGGCCGAGAGTGCCGAGGACGTGCGCGCGTGGATACTGGCGGGCTTCGGCGGCGTGGTGATCGGCACCCGTTGGGACGACAACATGATGACCCCAGACGCTGACGGCTTCATCTCGCCTGGAGGCTCTTCGCGCGGGGGACACTGCACCTACCTCAACGGCTGGTCAGACCGTGCGAAGCGAGGCAGGAAGCAGGTGCCAGCCTCACGGGGGCAAAACTCGTGGGGCGATGACTGGGGTCAGAAGGGGCGGTTCTGGCTCAGCATGGAGGATCTCGACGTGCTCATCAAGGACGGCGGCGAAGCTGCAGCGTTGACGGAAAGCCGGGTCGTCCGGTGATCCGCACCGTGCGCGTGGACAATTCTTGGTATGGCGACGTATCGCTATCCGGCGAATGGGCCACGCTGATCCGTGACTCGCATATCGAGACGAGTTGGGGGCGTGTGGAGCTCCCGCGCGGCCAGAACGTGCTCTTCCTGCGTTTGTTCGTCGGCGCAGGCGGCTTCTATCTCGCGGGGCAGGGCCATCAGGACGGCGCGGCGTGGCTCTGGGATGGCAGCGCCTGGCGCGCGGTGAGCGCATCGACGAACGGACAGAAGGTCGTCGCCTTCGGACCTCAGGGGCTCTACGTGTGCCGTGACGGGCAAGTGATCGACGTGTTCGACCTCACGACCACGGAGCGCGTGCAAACGCTCAATCAACCCACAGGCTCAGGCGGTATCCAATACGTGCAGGACGATGGGCGCGTCGTGACGGGGGATGAGACGTATGGGCCCGGGCCCGCCCGATTGGCCGAATGGACGGCGCTCGACGACCTCACGATCGGCCAGTCGTATGTCTCGGGCGCGGTGATTGTGCTCGGGACCGATCGCCGGGAGCTCGAGCCCGGGGACTGCCGGTTCATTCACGCCTATCGTCAGGCGTCGTCGATCGCCTGCTCGATGGTGACGACGGGCGCATTCGTCGCGCACTGGTTCGACGCCGCCGACCTGCCGATATTTCCGCCCGAGGCCACTGCGGAACCGGTGCCGCAGCCGCCTATTCTACCCATTCCCGTGCCCATTACACCCGTTCCCACGCCGGAGCCCTCCATGCAATTACCTGCGTCCGTCCTTGCCATCCGTGCGCGCTACGTGCAGCGTTTCCCTGTTCCACAGACGCCTGGCGGCGGTGACGAGCATGAGGATCGTTGCCGGGAGTGGTCGATCCGCTTTGCTGAGCAAGTGGCCTTCGAGCGCCCCGGCGAAGGCTGGGGCATGAAGCGCGCCGATCCTGGTCGCCCGATCAGCAAGGACACGATCGCGCGGCAGGCGGACGGCCGGCTGCTGGCGTGGGATCTGCTCCTCGGCACGGGCACGGGCACGCCGACGCTGGTTCCGTCGCCAGACGCGATGGACGTGACGGGCCAAGTCTTCGTGGCGGTGACGCCGACGAACCATCTCGGGGCGACTCCCGCGCCTCAACCGACACCTCCACAGCCGGCGCCTGGACGCTGTAACTGTCAGGGCGAACTGGCGGCGCTCGCGGCGCAACTCTCCACGCTGCGTCGGGATCTTCAAGAGACGGCGAATCTGGCGTCACTCGCCAAGATGGAAGCCCTCGACGCCCGCGCGATTGCCGAGCGGGTGCAGACGAAGCCCTGGCCGAGACTCAAGCTCGTCGTCGACGCGATGGCCGATCCGATCAGCACGAACAAAACCGGGTGGCCCGGCCATGCGCATCAGCTACGGGTGCGTCTGGTGCCCGAATGAGTGCGGCATTCCTGAGCCCGCTCCGTGTGGAGAAGTGCCCGGACGGGCGCTGGAAGCTGCTCGAACCGTTGGCGTTTCATAGCGTGCGGTTTCGCGGGATCTTCCTCGCGCCGGCCGGCTTCGTGACGGACTTCGCCAGCACGCCACGGGCGCTCTGGATGCTCTATCCGCGGGACGGCCCGTGGTCCCGCGCGTCGGTGTTTCATGACGCCGGCTATCACCACGCGCTGCTGACGGCGAGTCTCCAGCCGGTGCATTTGATTAAGGCGTTCTCTGACGAGCTGTTCCTCGAAGGGCTGGTGGCCGATGGGGTGCGGAAGGCGGATCGTGTGCTGATGTATCGCGCCGTCTGCTGGTTCGGCAAGGGGCGCCAGTCCCGCTCTGCGATCGAGGCCGAGGCGCACCATGACTGACGCGCTCGGGCGGATGGTGGGTCGTGCGGGAGCGGATTTTAAGTCCGCTGCGTCTGCCAGTTGCGCCACTGACCCGAGATGGTGGACCGGGCGAGAGTTGAACTCGCAACCCTCCGCTTGCGGGGCGGATGCTCTGCCAATTGAGCTACGCGGCCCGAATGGTTGCAGGGGCGGGACTCGAACCCGCGACCTCTTGGTTATGAGCCAAGCGAGCTGGCCGCTGCTCTACCCTGCGTCTGGTTGGGATGGAGGGAATCGAACCCCCGATTTTTCGCGCCCAAGGCGAACGCCTTGCCACTCGGCTACATCCCAATTATTGGAGGCTCCGACAGGAATCGAACCCGCACCCCGCTGTTTACAAAACAGCCGCTCTGCCTTCGAGCTACGGAGCCGTGGCGGAGAGAACAGGACTCGAACCTGTAAGTGCTTCCGCACGGTAGTTTTCAGGACTACTGCCTTGCCAATTAGGCTACCTCTCCGAAATCGAGTTGTTAAGTTGGAAACAGAAACGAACTAGCGCGACGAGCGACGTTTATTTGTCGTTCGGGCTAATGATGCTGCGCGCGTGAGGCGGAATGCGGGAGTCATTCGACTGGCGGAATTATAGCATGACAGACGAACTCGGACGGCCCGAAGTCGGCAAGTCGATCAAGGACTCCATCGCGACGGCGTTTGCCGTGGTGCCGGAGGGGAAGCGCGGGGCCCTGCTCATCATCGCAACAGAGGACGGGGCGCGGGCGCACCTAGCCGCCCGTATCAATGGCACGTGGAGGGTCGCTGCGGGGGCTGGCTGGGCGTGGGACTCGCGCACCGTGGGCGCCTTCGCCGCCGTGGAGGCCGTCTGGTGACACTCGACATTCCGCCCGGCCCGGCCTACATCTATCAGGGGACCGTGTATCGCGTGATCGATGGAGACTCGTGGGAAATAACCATAGACGCGGGCTTTCGCGTCTCGATCCGGCTGATGTGCCGTCTGCGCGGGTATTCCTGCCCGGAGCTGCGCGAGGTGGGCGGTCCAGAGTCGATGCAGGCGGCTGAGCAGCTCTTGACGGGCCGCAAGATGCTGATCCGCTCGTATAAGGATCGGCAATCCTTCGCCCGCTTTGTCGTGGACGCCTACGTGTGGACGACGGAATGGGTGTCGGTCGGTGAGGCGCTCGTGTCGGGCGGCTTCGCGGTCCGCAACACGCTCTGACGCTGGTGGATTGCCCGGCCTGCGATGCCCGTCAGACGCTGGAGCCCATCGGCCACGGCTGGCAGTGGTGCTCCTGCTGTGCGGCGTGCGTGCTCTTCGAGGGCGCCCGCGTCGTGCGGATCATCTACGGCGGGAGAACGCCTCGCGCTGACACGTAAACGCGCTCCGGCGTGGCCTACGACTGCTGGGAAACATCGCCCCGTCCCCTGGTGATGATGGAGCCGTGGCGGCCCGGGGCGCGTCACAGGTCAGCGTTGCTGATACTCACGCGCAGCTATGGAAGGCGAGAGACGGGGATGGGTAGCCCCACGCGCTACTCGGTGGTCGGTTGCGACTGCAGAACCTTCAG
>DATLXE010000492.1:0-3627 GCA_035575795.1 Gemmatimonadaceae bacterium | reverse complement strand
GCTGCCGGACGCGAGATACTCATCGAGGAGTTCATGGAAGGTGAGGAGATCTCCCTCTTCGCTCTCTGCGACGGCGAGGCGGCAGTGCCGCTTCTCGCCGCGCAGGACCATAAGCGCCTCCTCGATGGAGACAACGGTCCGAACACGGGCGGAATGGGAGCCTACGCTCCGTCGTCGATCGCCACCCGAGCCCTGGTTGCGCGCGCGATGACCGAGGTGATCCGGCCCGTTCTCGCCGCGCTTCGTGACGATGGCGCGCCGTTCACCGGCCTGCTGTACGCCGGACTGATGATCTTTGAAGGCGCGCCGCGGGTAGTGGAGTTCAACTGCCGTTTCGGCGACCCGGAGACACAGGCACTCCTGCCGCTGATGAAATCGTCGCTGCTCGACCTGCTGTCCGTCGTCGCACGCGGTGAGTCCATTGCGACGGCGCCGGCACCGGAGTGGTTGCCGCTCGCTTCCGTGAACACAGTCCTCGCGGCCTCAGGATATCCGGAAACGCCGCGCACAGGTGATCGCATCCACCTGCCTCCACCTCCGCCAGACGTTGAGGTGTTTCACGCCGGGACGTCGCGCGCTGATGACGGCGATCTGGTAACCGCGGGAGGGCGGGTACTCAGCGTCACGGCTACCGCGCCAACCCTCGAGGAGGCGGCGGCAAGGTCGCGTGCGCACGCCGAGCAGATCGTGTTCAGCGGCAGGCAGCTCAGACGGGACATCGCGTGGCGCGAGCTGGCGAGGCATGCCGGAGCTTCCTGAAACTGAAACCATCGCCCAGGATCTCGACGGTGCGATTCGCGGCGCACGGATAGTAGGTGTAAGAGTGACAAAGGCGGACGTACTGCGCGGCTCGAGCGGGCGGACTTTCGCGAGGAAGCTCACCGGCGCGCGAATCGTTCGCGCGTGGCGCCGGGCAAAGCTCGTCGTCACAGACATGGACACTGGCGACAGGCTCGTCGTCCAGCCGCGGTTCACGGGCGCACTCCTGATCGACGACGGAGCGCTTCCCGCTGGCTCGCTGCGTTACTCGACGCTGTCGCTCGATCTCTCGGACGGCAGAAAGCTCCACTACGCGGATGTGCGGCGACTCGGCACTGTGGCATTGATGAGCTCGAAGAAGTTCGACGAGTACTCGGCGAGCCTCGGAATCGAGCCTCTTGACCCGGAGTTCACCGGCTCGCATCTATCGGGGCTTCTTCGGGCGTCGAAAATGCCCGTGAAAAAGGTGTTAATGGATCAGCGGAAGGTGGCGGGGATCGGAAATATTTACGCGAACGAGGCGCTCTGGCGCGCGGGCATCGACCCGTCACGCTCGGCGGCGCGCGTTTCTGCCGCTGAGGCCGCGCTGCTGCGCGACTCCATTGTCGGGGTCCTGGCGGAAGCCATCGCGGCGCGGGGGACAAGCTTTCGCGACTACCGCGACGCGAGCGGCAACCGCGGTTCCTTCGTTGAGAAGCTCGCGGCTTACGGACGCGAGGGCCTTCCCTGCAGGCGTTGCGGGCATCGGCTGGTAGGAACCCACGCCATCGACGGACGCGCAACCACCCTCTGCGTGCGCTGCCAGACCTGATGAGGGGCACTCCCCGCGTCGAGCCAACCAGCGAAGCACAGGTCGCGGTGATGCGATCCACCGTGTGCGCGGGCGCCGCTGACCGGCCCGGCGTGTACCGGATGCTGTCGCCCGAGGGTGAAGTGGTCTACGTCGGGAAATCGAAGCGGATCAGGTCACGGCTCCTCAGCTATTTCCGCTGCGCCTGGCCCGCCGACAAGGGCGCCCGCATCCTGCGCTCGGCGGATCGCATCGAGTGGGAATACGCCCCGAGCGAGTTTGCCGCACTGCTGCAGGAGCTGCGCACGATCAAGAAGCTGCGGCCGCGATTCAACGTCGCGATGAAGCGTGACGCGCGGCACTACTCCTTCATCAAGCTCACTACCGGCGCCGCGCCGAAGCTGCTCGTCGTGCGCGGCGCATCGGGAGACGATGCTGCGATCTACTATGGCCCGTTCATGGGTGCGGAGCGCGTCGGGGAGGCGCTGCGCGAGCTGAACGATGCGCTGCTGCTGCGCGACTGCCGCACCGACCTGAAGATGTTCTTCAGCGACCAGCACGAGCTGTTCCAGCTTTCGCGCACGCCCGGATGCATCCGGCACGAGATCGCCCGCTGCCTCGGCCCGTGCGTGGGAGGATGCTCGGCATCCGAGTACGCGGAAAAGGTCGCACTGGCGCGAGCCTTTCTCGACGGGTCCGATGACGGGCCGCTCGATCTCCTGCGTGTGCAGATGGTGAGACTGAGCGCGGAGATGGAGTTCGAGCGCGCCGCGATCTTTCGCGACAAGCTCCACCGGCTGGAGGTGCTGCGCGAGCAGTTTGCGCGGCTTCGCTTTGCGGTAGAGAATCTTTCCTTTGTCTATACCGTTCCCGGGCACGAGGGGGCGGACAAGGTTTATGTCATCAAGCGTGGCGTCGTGCGCGCCGAGCTGGACAAGCCGAAATGCACCAGGGACAGGCGGGGGATGCGGCAGCTGGTTGAGGACATCTTTTCAAACGGCGAGAAAGCGTCCGCTGGCTCAATCCCCACTCATGAGATCGATGAGCTGCTGCTGTTGTCGTCCTGGTTCCGGAGATTTCCGAAAGAGATGAAGCGGACGAAACAGGTTTGCTGATTACGGCGGGAAGACCTGCTTCGGCAACGTGCTCCCGTCCGGCTGAATCGCAACGACAAAGAACGGGCTCTGAAACGGCGGCTGGACCACGTAGGCGTGGGGCTCAAATCTGATGTCCGCCGTGCAAACAGTTTGTCTGGGCTCCGAGTCTCGGCCGCGCGCGGTCAACTGAACATCTGCTGCCGAGCGAACGGCGCTAAAGCGATCGAACCTGAGACAGCCGCCAGTTTGAACGGTCACGATCACAGTGAACGGCGCGCCGGCCGCGGCCGTCGCGGGTCCTTCAATTTTCTGGACTACCAGAATCACCTCCCGGTCGGGGAGCAGGTTGCAGCCCGTCGCCAGAAAAGCAATCAGCAATGCAAGCAGCCACTTATTCATTCGGACTCCTGCCCGGCATCGGGGTCTTCCCCAGTCCACCGCTTCACCAGACTCTGCTCCACGCCGAGGTGATCCAGCATCCTTGCAACCACGAAGTCGATGAGGTCGGGAATCGCTTTCGGACGGTGGTAAAAGGCGGGCGAGGCCGGCATTATGACCGCTCCAGCACGCGCCAGCCGTAACATGTTTTCCAGGTGCACGGCGCTGAGCGGAGTTTCGCGCGGCATCAGGATCAGCTTGCGCCGCTCCTTGAGCGTCACGTCGGCGGCACGCTCGATCAGCGAGCGCGATGCGCCGATGCTAATCGCGGAAAGCGTTCCCATCGAGCATGGACACACCACCATTCCAGCGCTGAGCGCGGAGCCCGAAGCCGGCGCCGCGCCGCGGTCGTCGTTGGCGTGGACGGTGATGCAGCTGTCCCACGCGGCAGATCCCACCGCGGTCCGAAGGTCATCGATGGACTCGATCCCCATCTCCGTTGCCAGCAGTCGTAACCCGTAGCGCGAAACGATCAGCGAAACCGGACGGTGGGCAGCAGTGAGCAGCTGCAGCAGCCGCACGGCGTACGGCGCACCTGACGCA
>DATLXE010000491.1:0-6089 GCA_035575795.1 Gemmatimonadaceae bacterium | reverse complement strand
GCGTTCTCTTACCCACGAGATTCTCTGTGTACCTCTGTGTCTCTGTGGTGAAGTTGGAAGCATGTCAGCCACAAGCGCGGGATCGGCCCTGTCGCCAGTGAGGACGGCGGTGTTGTTTTCGGCCGGGCTCGACAGCGCGGTGCTGCTCGCAGGGGCGGCGGTCGACGCAGGCCCGGCCCAGCCGATCTATGTGAGTACCGGGCTCGCCTGGGAGGCGGAGGAACGAGCCTGTGCGTCGCGACTGGTCGACGCCCTTGCGGGGAGGCATGCCATTCGGCCCCTCGTGACGCTCGCGGTAGACATGCGCGATGTGTATCCAGCGGCGCATTGGGCCGTGCGAGGCGAGGCTCCGGGCTTCGACACGCCGGACTCGGCCGTGTACCTCGAAGGCCGCAACGTCACCCTGCTGTCGAAGGCCGCCGTGTACATGGCGCGCGAGAAGCTCGCGCGCATCCTGATTGGACCGCTCGCAGGCAATCCGTTTCCGGATGCGGGGCGTCCATTTTTTGACGCCATGGAACACGCCCTGTCGATTGGACTCGCGTCACCGATCAGCATCGAGGCGCCGTTTTCCGGAATGCACAAGGCGGACGTCATCCGTCTGGGCGTGTCGCTCGGCGTGCCGTTCGAATTGACCCTGTCGTGCATGCAGCCGGCTGCGGGACGCCACTGCGGCCGGTGCAGCAAGTGCCGGGAGCGGCGGGACGCGTTCACCGACGCGCGCGTCAGTGACCCCACGGCGTACGCCGCGCAGCCGCCACGCTGATCAATTCATTCGGAGCCTGCTCGAGGACGGCGCCGACATTCGCACCGTGCAGGAGCTGCTCGGTCACCGGAATGTAAGAACGACGATGCCATCGTGCGAACATTCGCGCGCTCAAAGGGTTAGGTCGTCTTGGGCTGCGGGTCTGTGTCGCATAAGGACGATTAAGGCGAGGGCTGCTGGACAGCCTAAACATAGTTATGCACCTACTCGCAGCAGGGTCCTGGCCTTCAAGTTGTTGAGGGCGTCGAGTACGGCTGGCACGAGAGGCTCCAACGACTCGAGTCGGTTGCTCTCGGCAGCGAGGACGACGACGGCGAGTGGCAGGGTTGAGAGGTTCTGCTGGAACTCGATGTTCTGGTCCGCGGTCAGCATCACGTCGAAGGTCTCGGCGGCTTGACGAAGCAGGGCGCCGTTGCTCAGGCTGGTCCACCCTTGCTGGGCCACCGTGGAGACGTCGTGCCCCACGAGCAATCGACTCAGTGGACGCGGCAGCGACTCATCGAACAGGATGCGCACGCGCGGCCAACAGGTCTCCGGCGATCTCTAAGGCTGCAACGGCCTGCTCGCGGGTGACCGACGGGAAGTGGTCGAGGAACCGTTCGAGTGGATCGCCGGCGGCCAAGTAGTCGACCAGGTTCTTCAGGGGTACTCGGGTACCCGTGAACACCGGGGTGCCGCCAAGAAACTCTGGATCACTGCGCACGACAGATTCCAAGGTTGGTGTAGACATGGGCGCCTTCTCTCCCTATGCTACCGCCGATCAGGGCGCGGTGCATAACCAGCCGCTGCACCTGACGGCACCTGGCCGCGCTCACGCGCGGTGGTATCGTGGGCGCGCGCGTGCCGCAGGTGAGCGGCAATCGTTAGACCGCGGTGGACAGTGACAGCCCTTCCCAGTGTCTAATGGTTTGGACTCACGACAACATGCCACAGCCAATGTCGACCCATCTCTGTGCGTGTGTTCTCGTCACTGTCTCGGTCCTCGGGTGTGGTGGGCAACCACGAACGCGGGAGCAGGTCGGCCGCCACGTCGGCCTCAGTGGCGTGCCTCAGACGGTGCGGCAGCGCGTATGGGCCATCTACGTGAGTGCCGCACGCAGGGAGCGAGACATGGCGCCGGTGACACCAGCGCCGAGCGGGCCGACCCGGCCGGCCGACGTGATTCCAGCAGCCGCATTGAAGGAATTGCGCGACAACGGACTGTCCGATGCGGACCTTCCTCGCATAATCGAGGAAGCCGCCGCGCGACGCTGGGCCGCGTCCGACGGATGCCGATTCACAGGCGATATACCAATTCGGCAACACCCGAACATCTACCCACCGGCACTAAGACACCTGCCGATCGCCAACTACACCGATGAGGCCTGCGCCGGGAGAGTCGAAGGGATCGTCTTCGTGGAACTCATCATCAATCGTGACGGCACTGTCAGAGAGCCGCGCGCCATCCGAGGACTGCCTGGTGGCCTCGACGATCGCGCGGTCGACGCGGTGCGAGCCGGCGAATGGTGGCCGGCGCTGCTGTGTGGCTCGCCGGTGCCCGTGCACACCACCATGACGGTGAATTTCGAACTGCCGCGCGCCTGTCGATAGCACGCGGTCTAACAAGCCGCTGCAGCCGCCGAATGGCGCGGGCACGCTGCGGTGATTCGAGCCAAGGGTGAGCGCCGCTCTCGGCTGAGCGGCACAGCGTTAGGCGCCCTCACGGAGTGAAGGAGACGACGATGCCGGGTCGGACATTCGTTGGTGTGCTCATGCTGTTGAGTGCGACATCGTCGTTGGACGGCCAGTCACGGCCTGAGGGCCGGAGTCGCATTCCAGCCTTCGACAGCGTCGTCGCGCTGATACACGACTCGACGCTGGAACCAGCGTCAGGTCGTCTCGACCTTGATGTGCAGGTCATGATCTGGGGGCCCACGGCCCTGCTGCCGGTTCCTTTTCTGCGACTGACCCACACGCCGGGTCGTGACATCCAGGCGAAACTGTTCGCCTGGTGGTTGCACCCAGCCAGCGTGCCGCCTGACAGGCTGCCGTCAGAGCGGCGTTGCAGCGCGTCGGGCCAGAACACTCCTGTATGCGTCGCGAAGGTCGACAGCGTTGGCAGCGTTGACTGGGGTGAGCTCTTGGCCGGCATATTCGCGTCGCGTGCGTGCAGTCTCTGGTTGAGCGGGCCCCTGTCCGTGACGGCCGATGCAGGCGACCTCGTCGTCCGTGTGCGTGAGACGGGCAATGATCGATATGAAGAGTACGTGTGCAACGCCCCGCGTGGGGCTTCCAGACCTGGCGCCCGTCAGGCTGCACAGGTGATGGACGTCCTGGAGAAAGCCGTCGCCGGGAACCTCACATCAGTGACACCTATAGACGTCGCCTACCAAGATCCGGCACACCTTGAAGCTGGAGCGCAGGCAACCGTTGAGGCGTTCGCGAAACAAGTTGAGCTGGCCCGCGGCACAGAGCTTTTTGACTCGCCTGTCGTGGAAGTCCGCAACACGCCAATGTTGATCTTCTTCAGCGGAAAATCGAACACCATCGTGGTGCCTTGGTGGGAGACGCAATCTCCAGAAATGCGTAACGTTTTCCGCACCTTTGCCCGCGCGAGTGACGCTGAGGGAGAGAAGCTTTTTCGCGCATTTTTTAACGGCTTCTTAGTAGCTCACGAAGCGGCGCATTGGTTTCAGAAACACGCTAACCGGCGCGAGCCTTCGCTTTATGCCAACGAGAACCAGGCGAACCGCATTGCCGTGGCCTTCTGGCGAACGCAACCTGGTGGTGAGCAGTTCTTGGCGCACTTGGAGAAGCTCGCTACAAATGCTGCTGCCGCCTTACCTGATCCAACACCGGCCGGACGTGACCCAATCGAGCACTTCGAATCCAATTATCAAACACTCGGCCAGGACCCTCTTAAGTATGGGTACTACCAGTTCCGCTTCATGGCAGATGCACTCCGTGTGCGCGGACAGCTTGACTTTGCAACATTGATTGGCAAGCAGCCGCAGTAGGTGAGTTTGCACCCGTGGCCCGGCGAGTGCACACGCGAGGAAGGACCAGGTGCTGCTCGACGAGATGCGTGCCATCGCGCCGTGACCAGATCTGGGTGGGCGACCTCACGTACATCGCGGTCGCTGGGCGACCGCGCAGCCGCCACGCTGATCAATGCATGCGGAGCTTGATCGAGCCATCGCCGGTGCGGACGCGGAGGAGCTGTCCGCCGGCGCCGATCCTGCCGCGGAGCGTCCGTCGCGCGTTCTCGCCGGACCCGGGTGTCACCAGGGTCAGATCACTGCGAATCGTGCCGTCGCCGGTATGCGCGTCAAGCTCCCCGTTGCAATCCCGGCGGCAGGTAGATCGAGACGCTGCCGTCCCCCGTCGTAATGTCCCAGTTGTCGGTCATCGACGAGTCCGGTTCAGCCCGGTAGACCACGGACCCGTCGCCCGTGTGCAGTTTCACCACGGAGAGCCTGCCCGACACGGTGACACTGCGTCGCCGGTATCGACAGCCAGGCGTCCCCGGGCACGCTCCACGACCACCGAGCCGTCGTTCGTGTCGAAGGACAACTCGCCGGTCACCTCCGACGCACGAATACTCCCGTCGCTGGTTCGTAATTCGATCGCGCCATTCACGCGCTCTATCCTGATCGAGCCGTCGCCGCTGCGCGCGCGGATATTGGTGGTGCCGGGCACCGACACGATCAGCCGTGCGCTGGAGGACCGGTGCACGCCGATACCGCTGAACGATTCGGTACGCGGCCGCTTCACTTCGAGGTCGATGACACTGCCCGTCTGCTCGACCTCGCTCTCCAGGGCGTCCACGGACTCCCGCGTGGGACCTCGTTTCTCGATCTCGATCAGGACCTCCGGTCGATCCCACGCCTGGATCTGGATCGAGCCATCGAACGTCGTCACGCGCACGTCCGCGGGACCTGACACCGTGAACCGTTTCTCCTCCCGGACGATTTCGCTGTGCGAATCCACCGTCGCGATGCAGCCTGCCGACAGCGCCCCGAACAACACGACCGCCACCGACAACGCCTGTTTCATAGTATTCATAGACGGCTGCGCATCCTGCATGGCAAATGGCAAATGGAAGATGGTAAAACGCAAGGATTCAGCCGTTCTTTTCCATTTTCCATCGACCATTTTCCATTCAGGCCGGCATGCTTCAGCGGCCTGCCTAGCCCCGAACGTAGACCCTGATACCCTCGATATACGTTTCGACCACCGCGAAGTCGCGGTCGAGTACCACGAAGTCCGCGGTGGCGCCCGGCGCGATGATGCCGCACCCGTGCAGGTTCAACTGCCGCGCAGGGGTCGTCGAGCACATGAGCGCGGCATCGACGATGGTGAAGCCCATGGTGATCAAGGACGAGAACGCGCGGTCCATGGTCAGGACGCTCCCCGCGAGGGTCCCGTCGTCCAGGTAGGCCGCGTCCCGGACGGTGATCGGCCGCCCGCCGAGCCCGGTGCGCGAGCCGGGCTCGAGTCCGGATCCGGCCGTGCCGTCCGTGATCGCCATGATGCGCGACGGGCTCTTGGCCGCGACGGCGACTCGGACGGAGGCGGGGTGCACGTGAACGCCGTCACAGATCACTTCCGCCACCAGTTCGTCGCAGTCGAGCACGGCCCCGGCAAGGCCGGGTGCGCGGTGGCCGAAGCCGGTCATGCGGTTGAAGAGGTGGGTCGCCTGCCGCGCCCCCGCCGCCACTCCGGCGAGCCCCTGCTCGTAGGTCGCTCCGGAGTGTCCGAGGGAGACACGGTGCCCGTGGGAAATAAGCTCGGGGATCAGTGCAAGCACGCCGTCGACTTCCGGAGCGACGGTGAGAATCCCGACTTCCCCTCTCCACCGTGCGATCTCGTCCAGGATGTCTCGCCCGGAGAACGATCCCTCTACGCTCTGGTGCGGCCGACGGATGCACGTTTCCGGTTGCGCGCCCTTGAATTCCGCGCTGATGAAATTGCTTTCGAGGTGTGCCGGCAGGACACGTGCGGCATCTGGTGCCGGATGCAGGCGCGCGGCGCGGATGGCCGAGAACATCGCGCGGAGGTCCGATGGAGGGCACGCGATCGACGTCGGGCAGAACGCCGTCACACCATAGCGAGGCAGGCGTCGCGCGATGGCGGCAACGGCATCCCCCCCCGCCAGGCTGTCGAAACCTTCCACGCCGTGCACGTGCACGTCCACGAAGCCGGGAACGATGTAGTGATCGTGGATGTCCCGCGCATCAGCGGGCCGATGGCCCGCGGCGACCTCCGTGATGCGGTCTCCCTCGACGGTCAGTGTGCCTGGAGAGAGAAGACCCGTGGGCTGGACGATCGTCGCGCCGGCCAG
>DATLXE010000490.1:0-3277 GCA_035575795.1 Gemmatimonadaceae bacterium | reverse complement strand
GCCCCTCCACAGACGTGGGACGTGCCGGAAGGCACGCCGATGGTGGGGGAGTGGAGGCCAGGGTCATGGGGCGGACACTCAATGTGGGCCATCGGGGACTACGACGAAGAAGGCTTCTGGGCACCGCACACGTGGAACATGAAGGACCAGAAGATCACCTGGCGCGCGGCTGCCGCGTACCTCGACGAGGCCCACGTCATCATCGACTCGCTGAACGCGTGGCGGAAGAACAAGGCGGCCAACAAGTTCATCAACCTTGGCGATGTGCGAGATGCCGTGAACGCCGTCAGTTCCATTCAGGTGCCCTAAATGATCCGCAACGTCCGCATCGCTCGGGCTTGGTATGGAGACTGCTCAATCGAGGGCCATTGGGCCGCGCTGATTCGGGACGATCGTGATCCCCATATTGAGACGAGCTGGGGCCGTGTCGAACTCCCGCTCGGCCAGAACGTGCTCTTCCTACGGCTGCTGGTGCGCGACGGCCGCATGTATCTCGCGGGGCAGGGCCATCAGGACGGGGCTGCGTGGCTATGGAACAGCGCCAGCGACTCGTGGCGCGAGGTGATCGAACAGACGAACGGGCAGAAGGTCGTCGCCTTCGGGCCGGATGGCCTCTACGTGTGCCGTGACGGGCAACTGATCGACGTGTTCGACCTGACGACTACGGCGCTCCTCTATACGCTCAACTGGCCCACAGGCTCGGGCGGCATTCAATACGTTCAGGACGACGTGGTCGTGACGGGGGATGAGACGTATGGGCCAGGGCCATCCCGGTTGGCCGAATGGACGGCGCTCGACGACCTCACGATCGGCCAGTCGTATGTATCGGGCGCGGTGATTGTCCTCGGGTCTGATCGCCGCGAGATTGAGGCCGGCGACTGCCGGTTCATCCACGCCTATCGTCGGGGGTCGTCGCTCGCCTGCTCGATGGTGACGCCAGGCGGATTCGTCGCGCACTGGTTCGACGTGGATGACCTCCCGACATTTCCTCCCGAGGCTACCGCTGCACCGGTGCCGCAGCCGCCTATTCCACCCATTCCCGTGCCAATTCCACCTGTCCCCACGCCGGAGCCCAATATGCCCTCCACGCAATTACCTGCGGCCGTGCTCGAGATCCGTGCGCGCTACGTGCAGATGTTCCCTGTTCCCCAGACACCCGGCGGCGGTGACGCGCATGAGGAACGCTGCCGGCAGTGGTCGATCACGTTCGCGGAGCAAGTCGCCTACGAGCTTCCCGGCAAGGGATGGGGGATGAAACGCGGCGATGCCAACCGGCCAATCAGCAAGGACACGATTGCGCGGCTTTCGGACGGCCGTCTGCTCGCGTGGGATCTGCTCCTTGGCACGGGCACGGGCGCTCCGGTGCTGGTGCCGTCGCCAGACGCGATGGACGTGACGGGGCAAGTCTTCGTGCCGGTGACGCCGACGAACCATCTCGGGGCGACTCCCGCGCCTCAACCGACGCCTCCCACGCCGACGCCTCCACAGCCGGCGCCTGGGCGCTGTAACTGTCAGGGCGAGCTCGCGGTCATCGCGGCCCAACTCTCGACGCTGCGTCGGGATCTTCAAGAGACGGCGAATCTGGCGTCACTCGCCAAGATGGAAGCCCTCGAAGCCCGCGCGATTGCCGAGCGGGTGCAGACGAAGCCCTGGCCGCGGCTCAAGCTCGTCGTGGATGCGATGGCCGATCCGATCAGCACGAACAAAACCGGCTGGCCGGGACACGCGCATCAGATCCGGGTGCGTCCGGTGCCCGAGTGAGGAAGTTGCCGCAGGTGAAGTCGGGTACGTGGGTGGCACCGAGCCTGAGGGGATACGTGCTGGAGTGCTGCGACTGCGGCTTACAGCATCGGGTCAACTTCAGGCTGAAGATCGTCGGGCACGATCGCTTCCAGTTGCAGTTCCAAGCGCGTCGGAACACCAAGGGCAAGCGGTGAGTGCGGCGTTCTTGAGCCCGTTGCGCGTGGAGAAGTGCCAGGACGGGCGATGGAAGCTGCTCGAACCGCTGGCGTTTCACTCGGTGCGGTTTCGTGGCATCTTCGTCGCGCCGGCCGGCTTCGTGACGGACTTCGCCAGCACGCCGAGGGCGCTGTGGTTCCTGTATCCCAAGGACGGCCCGTGGTCCCGCGCGTCAGTCTTTCATGATGCCGGCTATCACCACGCGCTCCTGACGGCACGGGGGCAGCCGGTGCACCTGATTAAGGCGTTCTCTGACGAGTTGTTCCTCGAAGGGCTGGTGGCCGATGGCGTCCGGCAGGCGGATCGGGTGCTGATGTATCGCGCCGTCTGCTGGTTCGGCAAGGGGCGCCAGTCCCGCTCTGCGATCGAGGCCGAGGCGCACCATGACTGACGCGCTCGGACGGCCCGAAGTCGGCAAAACGATCAAGGAGTCCATCGCCACAGCGTTTGCTGTCGTGCCGGACGACAAGCGAGGGGCCCTGCTCATCATTGCGACAGAGGACGGCGCGAGGGCGCACCTGGCCGCGAAGATTGGCGAACACTGGAAAGTGGCTGCCGGCGCGGGCTGGACGTGGGAGACACACGACGTGGGCGCGTTTGTGAGTGTTCAGGGGGTCTGGTGACACTCGAGATTCCGGCCGGCCCGGCCTACGTCTACACGGCGACGGTCTACCGCGTGATCGACGGCGATTCGTGGGAAGTTTCAGTCGCTCTCGGCTTCCGCGTCTCGATGCGGGTCATGTGTCGCTTGCGCGGCTACTCCTGCCTGGAGTTGAGCGAGCCTGGCGGCCACGAGGCGCGGCTGGCGGCAGAGGGCCTCCTCGAGGGTCGCAAGATGCTGATCCGCTCGTACAAGGACCGGCAGTCCTTCGCGCGGTGGGTGGTGGACGCCTACGTGTGGACGACCGAGTGGGTGTCGGTCGGTGAGGCGCTCGTGTCGGGCGGCTTCGCGGTCCGCAACACGCTCTGACGCTAGTGGATTGCCCGGCCTGCGATGCCCGTCAGACGCTGGAAGCCATCGGCCACGGCTGGCAGTGGTGCTCCTGTTGCGCGTCGTGCGTGCTCTTCGAGGGCGCGCGCGTCGTGCGGATCATCCACGGCGGGAGAACGCCTCGCGCTGACCCGTAACGCGCTCCGGCGTGGCCTACGACTGCTGGGAAACATCGCCTCGTCCCCAGGTGATGATGGAGCCGTGGCGGCCCGGGGCGCGTCACAGGTCAGCGTTGCTGATACTCACGCGCAGCTATGGAAGGCGAGAGACGGGGATGGGTAGCCCCACGCGCTACTCGGTGGTCGGTTGCGACTGCAGAACCTTCAG
>DATLXE010000489.1:0-4336 GCA_035575795.1 Gemmatimonadaceae bacterium | reverse complement strand
ACGAGCACGAGGATATTGAAGGGCCGCCGCCAGAGGCGTACTCCCGCATCACGAATCCTGACCGATTCGCGCCTCTCCACCACGGGCATTTCCGGGAGGAGATCACCCTTCCGTGGCTCGGTCGGGCGTCTCAGAAGTTCGAGCTCGGGACGTTGGGTAGTTTAATGGCTTACGTAAAGGCGGGAAGTTTCTGGAAAGGTCGCGCGCACGATTGCTCGTCCGCGGAGGTATGCGCTCATGGCAATGGGCACCGTGGCCCACCAGACATTTGCGCTAGCTCAAGAGCCGAATGGTGCAGAGTTTGGAATTACCGCGCCGCCTTTTTTAGCGTCCACCCCACCGGCTGCGTCCACGCCTGCTCCGTCTGTCCGACAAAGGATTGCCTTGGGTGGGGCTTGCTGGAGGTGACGACTGCACGCACGTACAGCTCGGCCCCCGTGAGATTGAATGTCGGTGCCGTCCCACGCACCGTCGCAAACGTCTTTCCAATCTTCGTCCTTGTATCGCCGAGTGGCCCGGATGAGCTTACCCTGTTCGTCCAGAATGGGCTTGCTGCTCAGGTCGTGACTGACCGGAGTGCCGATGAATGAAGTAGTGTATTGGACTCCCGGCTCGGCCTTTATGAATATCGCGAGAGTTCTCGAAGTTGAGTCGTAGCGCACGTCGTTAAACGTGACTCCGCTCGACGCGTAGAACTCGGCGCTCTTGATGGCCCGTATGAGCGATTCGGGAGTGAGATGACGTGCCCGAACCATTATCCACCCGCGACCGGGGATGCTGCGGGACATGTCATTGGAGTTGACCTGAAACCCAAGTCTGGTTCAGGAATTATCTCAGTCTCGTGAATTGTTAAGCTGCATTTCTTTCTTGACTCTTCGCAAACTCGGCGGGGGTTAGGTCGCCGAGACTGCTGTGTGGCCTGGTTTCGTTGTAGTCCTTTCTCCAGGCTTCGATGGTGAGCTGAGCGTCGCTCAAGCTGGTGAAGTAGCTCTCGTTCAGGCACTCGTCCCGGAGGCGGCCGTTGAAGCTCTCGATGAAAGCATTCTGTACCGGCTTGCCTGGTTGGATGAAGGAGATAGCGACCCCATGCCTGTGTGCCCAGAAGTCGAGAGCCTGCCCCTGAAATTCCGGCCCGTTGTCGCAAACGATCGTCTTCGGCAGTCCGCGCTCCTTCGAGAGCCGGTCCAGCGTTCTGGCCACTCACTCTCCGGGAAGAGAGTGATCCACCTCGATCGCCGGGCACTCCCGGGTGAAGTCGTCCACTACGGTGAAGCCGCGGAACACGCGGCCGTCGGCCAGTGTGTCGCGCACGAAGTCGATGCTCCACCTCTCGTTGGACCTCGAAGGAATCGCCATCGGGGAGCGGAGAGCTGCTGCCATCTTTCTCCGGCGGCGCTTTCTCACCGTGAGACCTTCCTCGCGGTAAAGACGCTGGATCAGCTTGCGATTCCTCATACACCCCTCGCGCTTGAGCAGGATGTAGAGCCGCCTGTAGCCCCAGCGCGGCCTCTTCTCGGCGAGCTCCTTGAGTCGCTGTCTGAGATCGTTTTCCAAAGGCTTACGCGGTCGATATCGCTGCGTGGAGATAGGGAATCCAGTGAAGCGGCACGCCCTTCTCTCCGAGATCTGAGCGGCCTCCCTCGCCTCGGTGACCACGATACGCCGCACGCTCGGGGTCACCACTTTTTTCCCAGCAGATCCTTCACCACGACGAGATTGAGGGCCTGGTCGGCCACGATCCGCTTGAGCTGCCGGTTCTCCTCCTCGAGCTGCTTGAGACGTCTCGCGTCCGGCACCTCCATCCCGCCGTACTTCCTCTTCCAGCGGTGAAAGGTGTTATCGCTGATCCCATTCTGCCGGCAGAGCTCGGAAATCTTCGCCCCCGCCTCTTGCTGCTTCAACAGTCCGACGATCTGCTCGGCTGTAAATCTGGACTTCCGCATCGGCCCTCCTCTCTTGAGGACCGAGATAATAACCGAATCAGTTTCCGGGTTTCAGGTCAGATGTGATGAAGTGTTGATGACAGGGTGGATGGCGCCTGGAGCTTCTTCTTGCGTATCACTCGGACCTGAAACCCCAAGTCGCGCGAAAGTGCCACCATCTCCTCGAAGATGTCGCCGTAAGCCACCGCGATGTGATTCGAGGGATAGTGTTCCATCAAGTTTTCCTGCGAAGTGTTCAAGCATCCCCCGATTGGGAGCGCTCGTTAAAACCCCCTACCGGCTCCCGTGGGGCCTTTGGTATAATGGCGATGCCGAAGCGGCGGCGCGGTTTTACGCCGCGCTAATGCTTGTACGGCTCGTTGACGAGGCGCGCGGCGCCCCGCAGCGAATCAGCCGGCGGGTCGTCGGGATGCAGCGCCATCCGCATCGTCTGGGTACGCACCACACCGAAATAGCAACGGAATGAGAAAGCTCTGGATTCCTGTCGTCTTGATCGCAGCCGTCGCTCTGTTCACTTACGGACGGCGCGATGTCACATATTCGTCGCATGCTCCGTCAGCTGAATCGGCCGGACACGATTCATATGCGACAGCATTCGACAAGCAGGATGGGAATACTCAGGTTCAGGGTTGGGGCACAATTACAAAGGTTCTTTCTGATGATAACGACGGCAGCCGGCACCAACGCTTCATCGTTCGCCTGACATCGGGTCAGACAGTCCTCATCGCGCATAACATCGATCTCGCGCCGCGAGTCTCTTCATTGAGAGTTGGCGATGAAATCACCTTCAATGGCGAGTACGAGTGGAACCAAAAAGGGGGCGTTGTGCATCGGACGCATCGCGACCCTGATGGCCGCCATCCGACGGGTTGGATAAAACGCAACGGGCAATTGTTTCAGTAACTCGCCAGGGGAGCGACCCCTTGGCTGCACGCCGGAGGTGCTGATGAAGGTGACGCGACGCTCCGAGAGCGGCATGCGTAGCGGTGCCAACGCGACCGGATCGGCGAGTGATCATCGACCCTGGATGAACTCGCGCTCGGTGGCTGGCACGTCGAGCAGCAACTCGAGGGCCTGCATCCACCCCTTGTCGATCTCGGCGCGGCCGGTGTCTTCATTGCCATCACCGAAGTGGAGGCGCACGTAGCGGATGAGTTTTTCGCGATCACCTTCTGCAGCGGCATCATTCAAGTGTTGCAATGACATGCGATCGGGTTCGTGCGCGGTTCACCGATGACGGGGCCGGTCATCCTCGGCCGGCCGCGCGGCGGCCGCTGCGACGCGCCTGAAAGTCGAAGAGCTCGGCGCGATGATAATGTCCGGTCACGTCCAGCGTCATGCTCTCCTCGCGAATTCGCCGGAGATCGAGCTCCGCCACGAGTAGCCGAGGCTCGTCGTACACCGGCTCGAGGATGTAGCGGCCATCTGGGCCGATGATCGCGCTTCCGCCGCGCAACACCAGCTGGTCCGGCGAGGCGACACGATCTGGGTGCGCCTCGAGCTCGGGGGGCAGCGACGACGCACGCATCAATGCGCCGGCGGCGAGCACGAAGCAGCGCCCCTCGAATGCGTAATGACGGCTTGCCACCTGCATCAGGTCGTGCACAGTTGGCCAGAGCGCCACGTGAATGTCTTCCCCCGACTCGTGCAGCGCCTGGCGCGCCAGGGGCATCCAGTGCTCCCAGCAGACGAGGCTTCCCACCCGCCCCGACGGCGTGTCGACGGCGCGCAATCCCTCCACGTCGCCGCCGCCCCACACCATGCGCTCGGTGAAGGTGGGGACGAGCTTGCGATGATGGTTGAGCAAGACGCCGTCTGGCCCGATCGTAAGGATGCTGTTGTACAGCGTTCCGCGCCCTGCTCCGCTCTCCACTCGTTCGCTCACACCGATGACGAGCGTCACCGACGACTCGCGCGCCATGGCGCACAGGGCGTCTGTCGTGTCGCCTGGCACGCTCACGCTGTCGCGTGCCATGCGCGCGAAGACGGCCTTGATGGGCGCGTGATCCCAGAGCGCCGCGTCCCGGCAGACGTCTAGCCAAGCGGGGTAACCTGGGAGCCACGTTTCGGGAAAGACCACGAGAGATGCGCCCGCGGCGCGTGCGGCACGTGCGTGGTCGGCGGTGCGTGCCAGCGCCGCGTGCGCGTCCGCGATCAGTTCCGCCTGGACGATTGCAACGGTAACGAGCGGTGAGGTTGGGCTCGACATGAGACCTATGGCCTCGCTAGGATGCTGGCGGACATCGGGACGTGCACGAGGAAAGCTATCATGCTCACGCGCATTTCGCCTGCGTTGGTACGGCGCTCCGCCCAGTGGTCGAGCGGCGGTGCTCGCGGATATGTGCGGCTGCCAGTCCTCGCCATTCAGTTCGCGTGCGGCGCCTCGCATTATT
>DATLXE010000488.1:0-1744 GCA_035575795.1 Gemmatimonadaceae bacterium | reverse complement strand
GAGAAAGGAGGCGATGATCTCGCCGCCGCCCATCAACCAGATATCCTTGCCAGGTTCCTCTCGGAGACGGCGCACGAATGGGCCGATGGCATCGTTCACGAACTGAACTCCCGATGGGACTTCCGCTGAAGGCGGGTGACGTGAAAAGACAATGTGCGGATTCTTTGCATCGAACTTCGCCCCCATCCGGAGGCTCATCTCGTAGGTCTTCCGGCCGAGGATCATCGTATCGATTGACTTCAGGAAAGTGTTCATACCATAGAAACCTTGCGGTGCCGGGCGCGACGTCAGCCATTCGAGATCGCCATCGGGACGGGCGATGTAACCGTCCGCGCTGGTCGCGATGTGGACAATGACTTTTCGCCGCTTCGTCACGTCCGCCGCCCTGCCAGGAAACGCCGTATAACGACACTGAACAGTCCGATGCCTGCACCTATAAGCAATCCCTGAAGCACGGGGAGAATCAGGGCGGCAGCGAAGCGCGAGTTGGGCGACGCGACTAAGATAAACGCGCCTGCTAGAAGACCGACGAAGCCACCTGCGATACAACAGCGAACCACGAGGCGCTGAGCTCCCGTTGCGTCCGTGCCTGGCACCAGTCCGAGGAGTACAGGAAGTGCGAGGATGAGTGCCAAGATGATCCAGAGCATCACCGGCCTCCATTGGTTTGGTGCGGTCTAACCCCCAGCTAAGCTGCAAAGGAGTCGAAGAAAAGTTGCGGCGTAGCCGCAACAATTCAATAGATCCCTTGGGATCTTGCATCACTTTCGTTGACACGGATGGTTTTACGCCGCCTGCCGTTCGAAGGCAAGAGGTGAGCGGTAGTTGAGTCCTGAGTGGAGACGGACTGTGTTGTAGTAGCGGATATAGCGCTGGAGCTCGGTTCGCAGCGCCCTGGGTGAGTCGTACGTCACTCCGCGCGTCAGTTCGGCCTTCAACGAGTGAAAGAAAGACTCGGCGTGCGCGTTATCACCCGGCCCTCGCACGCTCGCGCTTTGGAGGACCCCGAGCTGGATCAAGAGCGTGCGAAACGGCGCGCCCATGTACTCCGAGCCGCGGTCGCTATGAAAGATCACGCCACGAGCGGGGCGAGTGCGGGCGGCACACGCAAGCACCGCACAAGTGACTGACGCCGAGCGCTGTGCGCTCAGAGACCACGCGATGATGCGTCGAGAGTACCGGTCCATCACGATAGCGAGGTAGCGCCAGGTGCCCGCGACCTTGAGATACGTGATGTCGCCGACCCACACCTGATTCGGCTTCGTCACGGTCGTGGTCCACAGCCGATTGGGATGCCGCGAGTAGAGGGCGTGCACGTTCACTTTCGCCCGGTACCCGCGCACGGCCTTCGCCCGGAGGCCCGACGCGCGCATGAGCCGCGCGACGCGCCGCCGGCTCACGCTCCAGCCGTCCCGTCGCAGCAGCTGATAGATGCGGGGACTCCCATACCGCTCGTGATGCAGCGCGAACAAGCGCGTGACCTCGCGGGTGACGATCCGGTCCTGCTTCGCGTGCGCGCTCTCCCCGCGACGACGCCAGGCATAGAAGCCTGCGCGTGTCACGTCGAGCCGCTGACACAACGCCCTCACGCCGTGTTGCGCGTGGTGCGTTTCGATGAAGGCGAAGATGTCGCCCGTCGAGCGGAACAGAACCGGATGGCTTTTTTTAAGAGTTCGTGCTCCTCGCGCAGCTCGGCGTACTTCGCTTCCAGCACCTGCAGCTGCGCAATCTCCCTTGCAGGTCC
>DATLXE010000487.1:0-4486 GCA_035575795.1 Gemmatimonadaceae bacterium | reverse complement strand
GACGTAGGTCTTTTTCGGCGCTTCCTCGAAATCCCCGGACTTCCGGATCTCCAGCAGGAGCCTGTCGTGGATCGGCCTGAGTGCGGCCTTCGCCCCGGTGTACAGTCCATCGAGAACCTGGTCCACCGGGAGCGCCTCGGCAGCGCCGGCGCTCCGTCTGCCGGACTTGCGAACCGTGTGTACCACGGCGTTGGCGTCACCGTGCCCCATTCCCAAAGTGGTCTTGAGCATGGCGACCAGTTCTCCATGCTTCGACAAACCGCTACTCGTTACGATCTTGCTGAGCTCAGCGAGTGACTTCCCAGTTCGCTTCTCCATGTTCGCCAGCTGCGCGGCGAGAGCCTTGTCGAGATCGGCCATGAAATTCTCCTTTTGGTTTGTTTCGCTATAGCCTTCGACAGTTCGCGGGTCCCTTGCTTCTCACGCTAAAGACGCTATCCACCAGGATGATGAATGCGCATACTCAAGGACGTCGATGGTGCGGACCCGGCGGATGGGGTGCGTCCTCGGCACGCCAATCCGCATCGGGTGCTTTTGGCATCGCCTGGTCCCTGCTGACATTCTCCGCCGAGATGGTCGCAAAGATGAAGTTCTCCGATGGCACCGGCGATCCGTGAAGCCGGCGGAGATACGCCAGCTGGCCGACATGCGTCATGGCATCCGCAAGCGGGCCCTGGAGGAACTGCTGATCAGTGATTCGTGCTACAAGACGCGGGTTCGCGTAGTCCTCGCGCAGCGCGTCCAGCGTCTGGTGAAACCGCGTAACCTCGGCGTCGAGAGACTCGAGACGTGGCGGCTCGAACTCACCGCCGTGCAGCATGGTGCGCGCATAACCCATCAAGCCCGTCATGTGCCAGAGAAGCTCGAACGGCGTCCGAGCCGTCGGTGCCAGCCTGAAATGAGCAAAATCCGCTGACGCGCCGCGGAGTGCCTTTTGAGTGCGATACGCCAGCGCGGCAAGAAAATGCTGAAGGAGTTGACGCGTTTCAGTCATGAAATCGAAAAGTTGTGTCTCGCCAGCTGGCGCACGCCTACCGGTTTCTCGAGAGCAAGCCAAGCGCTCCGCCAAGCACGGCACCAACTGCAGCGCCTGCCAACGCATACGGCCCAGCATTACTTCTTCCTCCGCACGGTCCGTTATTCGGACAATTCTGGCTCTGCCTATCAACGTACTTGCCCCACAACGCACCCAACAACGCGCCGGATCCAGCGCCAATTGCGGCTCCAACCCACAACGACGAACGAGCGGATCGGTGGGACAAACTCGTGAACACGGCAGGCGAGACCAGCTCACCGTGCGTGTTTGACGGGACCGTTGGTTGAACGCGCGATACGCCAACTTGCGAGAGTGTGGTTTGAGCTGCCGCGCGCGTCGAGGCAGACAGACACGCCGCGGCAAAAAGGGTGAGCAGTCCGAGCTTGAGCATTGCAGACACTCCTGTTAAATACTCGGCTTAAGGTTCAGCTGTCCCTTCCTGTGTAACCGCGGATAGGTATCGTCTAAGCCCAGCGATCCTATCCGCGCAGCTTCCGATCGAACCAACCGGTACCAACAGCCACCTTGTCGCACGCGCGAAGTCATTCTGAAGAATCTCCTTTAGAATGCAGCGCGAATCAATCGCAAGCGGTTAACTTGGCGCATCCTCAGATGGCGGGCCGACGGTATCAGTTCATGAGATATGCCGACCCTTGAGCTCTCCAACCTTGAACTTTTAAGGGTTGCGCACTCAGGTGGCGGGCGGCGGTTGGAATACAAAGGAGACCTGGACGAGTTGCTTCACCTTTTTCCCTTGCCTGATAGCCGGATCAAGTCGCCACGTTGGCAGGGCCGCTTCGACGGCCGCGGTGAACAGGGGGCCCGGAGACTTGAGCGCCTCGAACGTTCGCATGTCAACGCGGCCAGCTAAATCGACGACGAATTGCGCCGCCACTTCGCCGCCGATGCCCGATTGCTTGAGGGCCGCCGGATACCGGGGAGTGATGCTCTCGCGCAGGACGACAGGAGTGTCCACCTGATACTCGTAGAAAAATGCAGTGGCGCGGATAACCATTGGAGCTGTCCCGCCGCCGTGGATGCCCCCACCTCCCCGCTGGATTACGACGTGTCGGCTCGTCCCTGTGAGCGAGAGCGCGCGACTCGCTCCAGACATCGCGGCTTCGACACGAATGCTCGACTTATCCTGGCTCACGAAGTGTAGGTCTCCATCCGTCACGTCTATGTCGAATACGTCGCCCGCCGAATTGCCGTCACCGACGACCCCGACAAGAGTGTCCGCCTTCGCGCGGGCGGGCTTCCCGACCTCACTGAAAGACCCACCCCATGCATATACACGGTAGGTCACGGGTCCTGAGATACTCGTCACCTTTACCCGGCCGGTGGCTCGCGCTCGGCCCTGCGTCGCAACTCCGATCACCTTCTGGTCCACTTCGGGAATCGGTCTTGGAATCATTGCCGTGCCCACGAGGAGAATCACAACCATGGCGAGGGCGGAAATCAATCGGGACCCGCGATGGTGTGTCGGATTCTTTGTCATATAGCGGAACCTCTGTTCAAGGGAGGAAACGGACGCGGCCAGACCAACCGCGGGGAGCAGGCTTGCCTGACCTCGGCCTGCGACGGAGATAAGGAGGCCGGCGTATGCGCGGGTGTCAGGATGCGCGGTGAGTACGCGACGATCGCAGTCAAATTCAACGGCTCGTCGCAGTCTCCGCATCATGTACCAGAGGAGGGGATTCCATGACGCCAGAACGACGACTACTGCGGCGCAGGCGAGCAACGCGGGGTCGCGACCGCGCAGGTGTTCCCGTTCATGCGCAATCACCAGTTGTTGCTCCGCGGGGGTGAGTTCTAGCACCCACGTCGGAACAATGATTTCGGGGTGGAAAATCCCTACAACAAGAGGTCCCGTGGTTGCTGTGACGACCACGCGCACCCCGGCAACGGTACAGGTTTGGCCACGCGACGTGATTCGGCGGAGTTTCATCGCTGCACCTCCAAATGCGCCGAGCGTCAGGAAACATCCGCCAAGCCATAGAGCGAGGAGCGCCGAATCGAATTGCGCCAACTGGGAGCTCGAGCCGACTGCAACGACGAATTGTGGCGGAGCCCATTGTGCCGACGCCAGGATTCGGACTCTCTCCGTCCGGGCTGCGTCGAGCGAAACCTCACTTGAAGGCACGGGAAGCTGCAGGTCGGGTGTACGCCAGAGTTGCGCACTCCAGCAAGCGGCGAGGATAGGGAAGCAGATCGCTGCAATCCATACAAGCCGAGCCGGTTGATGAATCGCCCGCAACGCGCTCTCGAGTATGGCCGCAGCGATGAAAACGCCCATACTTACCAGAACGATGTAGATCATCCACGACGCCATCATCTGTGATCACCGGGCTGCGAGCGGATGCGTTTCCCAGCGGGCCTGGAGCCAAGCTCTTCATCAACCACTGCCCGCAATCTCTCCAAGTCCTCTTTCGACAGCCCTCGCTGCTGCACCAGTTGGGCGACAAGAGCTTCGGCAGATCCGTTGAAAAGCCGGTCTATAGTGCGCGCCAGTGCGCTTGCTCCAGCCTCCTTCCTCTTTACCACGGCTCGAAACCGGTGGGCTCGCCCTTCCTCTGCATGGTCGGCGTGTCCTTTATCTTCCAGGATCCGCAAGAGAGTCAAGACCGTGTTGTATGCCAGGTCGACACCTTCTTCCGATAAAGCCGCTCGAACCTCGGCGGCAGTGGACGGCCCCTGATCCCACAGCACCGCCATAATGTCGAGCTCGCGCTCAGTAAAGGTCACGCCCACGGATTGGCTCCAACTAAGAGATTAGTTGAAGGCTAATCGTGCATTACGCGATTGTCAACTAACGAGTTAGTTGTAGGGGGGTGCTGACTGGGCGGGTACTTGACCATTATCCGTTGGCTAACACGCTCAGCCAGAGCGCCTTTACCGCGCGCTACGAGTGAGTCGATCTGGTCGGGAACGGCGGCCCCGCGCGAACGGCCACTTCATGCGCTGTCGGCGGCTCCTCCCTCGTCTGGGATCTGATGCCGAACGCCGTGGTGTCAAAATTCGCCTGATCGCGCTCGTCGTCGCGCGCGCATGAGGTGCAAGCGAGAATCAACGCGACAAATCGCAACAGCCCTGAAATATCCGCCTTCTATCGTCGCATGGCGCTTGAACGTGCGCGCGGAAGGGATCGCAAGTTGCAACCCCACAAACGAACTTCGGGAACATCAAGGCGAAGCACCGGGACGAGGCGACGCAAGTCATAGCCAAGGTGTGGTTCTCGATCGGCGGGGACGATGGCGGGAGTACTGGAGTGGACCACATGATCGAGCACGGAATGTTCTTCGACGGGTGGGACGGAGTGGTGCGGTCGGCGGTGCTGGCCGCGGCCGGCTACGTCGCATTGCTCGTAATGCTTCGTCTCTCGCGCAAGCGCACGCTCGCGCAGATGAACGCATACGACTTCCTGTACGTCGTGATCGTGGGCGAGATGCT
>DATLXE010000486.1:0-13277 GCA_035575795.1 Gemmatimonadaceae bacterium | reverse complement strand
ACTTCCGACGAGGCTTCGGAACCGCCACCTCTTTGCCTCCGATGCAGCCGCGCTTGTACTCTCCGCGCTGATCGCGTTCGCGGTTCGATTCGAGAGCGTCGACTGGATCGGGTCGCACCTGTCGCTGGTCCTCCCCTACATTCTCGTTGCAACGCCCGTCCGGATGGTGCTCTTCTACTTCACGGGCATGTACCGCCGGCTGTGGAAGCACGCCAGCGTCGGAGAGCTGCGGCATATTATCGTGGTTGCTTCGGCGGCCGCCATGATCTCGGCCGTGATTGGCCTCTGGCTCCTGCCGCTCCTCCGCATCACGCCCGGGAGAATTTCGTTCTCCGTTCTGTTTATCGAAGCCTTCCTCACCGGGGCGGGAATCGGACTGCCGCGGTTGCTCGCTCGCACCATGAAGCGCAAGAACGCGCGCCGGCGCCGCAACGATCCGGGAAAGATCGTCCTGATCGTCGGCGCTGGCGACACTGCAAAGCTGGTGGTAAAACAGCTTAATACCAACCCCGCACTCGGCCTCGAGCCAATCGGTTACGTCGACGACGACCATACGAAGCACAACTATCCCCTGCTCGGCTTGCCGGTCTTCGGACCGATCAGTGTGATCAAGGAGGTCGTCGAACGGCACGGCGTCGCCGAGCTGATCATTGCCATGTCGTCGCCGCCCGGCGATGTCGTACGAAAGATCGTGCGGGCCGGCCTCGATTGCGGAATTCCGACACTTACCGTCCCGACGCTGCCGGAGATTATTTCGCGGAAGTCTCCGGGAACTTCGCTGCGCGAGGTCGAGATCCAGGATCTGTTGCGCCGTGATCCAATCGAGACTGACCTCGCCGCGGTGGCTGCCCTCGCAACTGGGGAGACGGTGCTCGTCACTGGCGCCGGCGGTTCCATCGGAAGCGAGCTTTGCCGCCAGCTCGCCCGGCTCGCTCCGGCCCGGATGATCCTCCTCGGCCATGGCGAAAATTCGATCTTCGACATCCTGCACGAGCTGGAGTCAAGTTATCCCGATGTGAAGTTCATTCCGGTCATCGCGGACGTGCGAGACCGCAAGCGGATACTCAGCGTTTTCACCCAGCATCGCCCGCACGCCGTCTTTCACGCCGCGGCGCACAAGCACGTGCCGCTGATGGAAGAGAACGTGATCGAGGCGATCACGAACAATGTGATGGGTACCCGCAACGTCGTGGATGCGGCGCTCGAATCCCGCCTCGCGCATTTCGTGCTCATCTCGACTGACAAGGCGGTTCGCCCGACCAGCGTAATGGGCGCGAGCAAGCGCATCGCCGAGTTGATCGTGCAGCACGCGGCGCTCAAGAACGACATGAATTTCGTGTCTGTTCGATTCGGGAATGTGCTCGGCAGCCGCGGCAGCGTGGTGCCCACGTTCCTCCGCCAGATCAGAGCGGGCGGACCGGTGACGGTGACACATCCGGAGATGCAGCGCTACTTCATGACGATTCCGGAGGCGGTGCAGCTTGTGTTGCAGGCCGGCGCGCTGGGTGTGGGAGGCGAAGTCTTCCTGCTCGACATGGGTGAGGCGATCCGAATTGTCGACATCGCCACCGATCTCATCCGCCTCTCGGGGCTCTCGGTTGGATCCGATATTGAAGTGCAGTTTACGGGCATGCGTCCGGGCGAGAAGCTCTACGAAGAGATGTTCTTCACCACCGAGAATGTGATCCCGACGAATCACCCGAAGGTCCTGCGTGCGCGGAACGGCATTCTCCCCGAGGGAATCAACCGCCGCGTTGACAGCCTTGTTCGCGCGGCCGAGATGGATAGCGGTGACGAGGAGCTGCGCGAGCTGCTGCGCGGTCTCGTTCCGGATTTCCGCCCACACCCCGCTCCAGCGATTGACGAGGAGACCAGGAACGCGACGAGCCGGCGTCAGCGTTCGGCCGTCACGTCGTAGACAGCTCACGCATGCGATCTAATGCCGGACTTGTCTCCGATCTCGAACTTTACCGCGTCCATCCGCTCCCCAAGTTCTCGCTCGTCCTGGCCACGGTCGGGCGCGTAGAGCTGGTCGAGCGGTTCCTGAAATCTGTCGTCGACCAGGGTTATTCAAATCTTGAGGTACTGGTCGCGGATCAGAACCACGATGAGCGACTGGCACCCCTCATCAAGCGGTTCAGTCACCGACTATCGATTCGGCACCTGCGACCGCCCCTGGGCCTCTCGCGCGCCCGCAATGCGGCCCTCAGGCACGTTACAGGCGACGTCGTGGCCTTTCCCGACGACGACTCGGTCTATCCGCCTCACCTGCTCCACAGGGTCGCTCACACGCTCGCGAAGTTTCCGGGGATAGGCGGACTGGTTGGATGCCCGGTCGTCCACGAGACTGGCGCGCCGTTTCGGGGTTTCGGCAGGCAGGCCGTCGATCTCACTCACAAGAACGTCTGGTCGCTCACTTCCTCGATTGGGCTATTCCTGCGCGCAGACACGGTCGAGATGGTGGGAGCCTTCGACGAGACCCTCGGGCTGGGAGCGGGCACGCCGTGGGGCAGCAACGAGGACCGGGACTATCCTTTGCGCGCAATCGACTTAGGTGTGCGCATCCGATACGAGCCTTCCCTTCGCGTCGAGCATCCGGTTGGAGACTACGGCAATCACAGGCAGGCGTTCAGCTACGGTGCTGGCCTGGGCCGGGTGCTACGGGTCCGAGCTGCAACGCTTTCCGATGTTGCGTCGCTGGTTGTCGTGCGGCCTCTGGGCGGGCTGGCGCTTTCGCTGCTCAGGGGAAGGTGGAGCACTGCGACCTTTTACCTGCACTCGTTGCGCGGCAGGGTCTACGGGTGGCGTGCGCCGCTGGCCGATGACAATCAGTCACAAACTCCTGACCTGTCTCCGATTCACCCTGAGTAGGGCGGCGCGCCGGGCCCTGTCGGCGAGGGTGACGAGATCGTAGTTCACGACCGTAGAGAGCAACCCGAGGCTTGCGCGCAGCTTCTCGCGCGCTGAGGCACAGCCGAGCAACGCTTCCACGAGGTCGGCCCGCGATTTCTTTTTTTCGCCTGACTGCAGGCGCGCAATTCCCTGCCACAGATGACCGCTGGCGTTCGCCGCGCGGAGGTGTCGTTCGCTCCAGCCGAGCCGCTTCAGGGCCGCGGGATCGAGCTTTCGCAGCGCTGCGTCCGCGATGGTTGCCTGGTGAGACTGCATTTCGGCAGCGTGGCTTGCTGATACCTGCGCTTGGTGCATCCGGTAGTAACCGAGGCAGGCATCGAGTTTCCGCGCCGTGCCGGTCGCGGTTGCCGAAACCATCAGCCAGGTGGGCAGGTCAACGAACAGGCCCTGGCCAAACTGCTGGAATCCGCCGATAGCGTCGAGCGCTGAACGCCGCACCATTACGGTGACGGCGGGAGTGAGGATGTTGGCGCGCGTAAGGCGTCGGAACAGCGCGTCCATCTCCATGTCGCGCTCGAACAGCGATGCGTGTGGCCAGCGCCAGAGGGGAAGGTCGTGATCGTCAATGACGGTTGCATCGCCCCAGGTGATCTGAACGCGTGGATCGTCGAAGCCCCGCACCTGCGCCGCTAGCTTGTTCGGTGGCCACCGGTCGTCTCCCTCGAGAATGGCGACCAGGGGGCCATGTCCGGCACGGAGCGCGGTATTGTAGCTATCCGCCAGAGCAGTCAGGCCTCTGTGAGGGAGTCTGATGTACCTGATACGCGGATCGTCGAAGCGCGCTACGCGCTCATCGGTTGCGTCAGTCGAGCCGTCATCAACAATGATCTGCTCCCAGGCCGTGTAGGTCTGGGCGAGAACGCTGGCGAT
This sequence comes from Gemmatimonadaceae bacterium, assembly GCA_035575795.1. Lineage (GTDB taxonomy): Bacteria > Gemmatimonadota > Gemmatimonadetes > Gemmatimonadales > Gemmatimonadaceae > UBA4720. The sequence continues at coordinate 9,494 of DATLXE010000486.1, read as the reverse complement.
GCACTTTTCTATGTACTGCTCCGCGTTGTAGACGGGAGTAATTACGGTGACGAGGCCAGATTCCATTGCGTGTGGTTTGCAGCGCGAATAGTTAAGGCGGGTCCTGTTGCAACGCTTGTGCAACGAGAATTTCAACTTCGAGATGAGGCTGTTGAGCTTGAATTTTTCCCCGCAGTCCAGCAAACTTGTGGGACTGGTCTGTGGGTCGTAACCGCCTCATCACAGCGGCCAGTAGAGCCGTCCCGGCGATGAGTCCAGCTCTGGTTTCATATTTTGCGGATCAGGATACCTGGAGCAGTGTATTTCTGCGGCGTAATCTGTAGTGCCAACCCCTAATAAGGAACTAATGCAGGATTTCCTCCACAGCGGGTCGGTTTTGACCGTACGACCCAAGATTTGTGTCACCGCGCTGGCGATAAGTGGAATGATATTGACCGGAAGCGCGCGGTTGAGCGCTCAGACAACCTGCGACTCCGCCGGCACGGCTCGAGAGACTGAGCTGGTGGGGATAGGCGCTGATTACGCGCGCCTTACAGAGCTGGATTCAGCCGGTCGCATCACGCCGAGGATGGCGCGGAGACTATCCAACTCGATGCTCGACGGCTGCACACTCGGGGTGTGGAAGTCGAGTGTAGGATATGTGCGAACGCTGAAGAGGGGCTTCAACGTCATGCCGTTGTCTTCGCTCACAACCTACAACAGTGCCTTTCCGGACGATCGAAACAATGGGGCGCTCTGGAGCGGGCGGGGCGTCGCAACGAGTCTGGAAGGGGGTGCGATAATACATCGCGGAAGGGTAACGGTTGCCTTGCTGCCGATTTTGACGTATCAGGCAAATCAGGCATACGAAACGTTGCCGGGTTTTGGGGCTTATCCTGACTTCGGGAACGGATTGTATCCTGGTCTGGACGAGCCACAACGCTTTGGTAGTGGCACCTACGCCAACTTTGATCCCGGACAGAGTTTTGTCCGTCTTGATGCTGGGAAGCTAGGCATTGGCGTATCGAACGAGAATGTCTGGTGGGGTCCCGGATTTACGAATGCAATTCTGTTCACCAATACGGCGCCGGGCTTTCCGCACGTGTTCCTCAACATACAAAGGCCAATCAATGTTGGAATTGGCAAGCTGACCGGCGAGGCCGTGTGGGGCAGGCTGTCTGAGTCGAAGTACTTCGACGCCGATTCTCGCAATGATCATCGGCTGGTTGTAGGCGGACTTCTCACTCTCGAGCCCAAAGGGGTGTCAGGATTGTTCCTCGGCTTTGGGCGGACGTTCGTCGTGTCATGGGATAGCGCTAGTGCAAGGAGCCTTTTTCCCTTTAGCCAGGCCTTCCTGAAAAAGAATCTTGCCACCGCAAGCAATCCTTCCGGCAACAATGAGGACGACCAGCGTTTGTCCTTCATGGGGCGGTATGTTCTACCCGAGTCTGGCTTTGAGGTATACAGCGAGTGGGCGCGCGAAGATGCGTCCTATGACCTATCAGATTTGATCCAGGAGCCGGAGCACGCCTCGGGCCGACTGCTGGGGCTACAGAAGCTTTTCAAGCCCCGCGACACGCGTTGGGTACGCGCGTATGTCGAAGCGACAAACCTCCAAATCTTGCGACAGGATCGGGTCGGGATTCGTCCTGCGGCCATCTTTTACCTGCACAGTCCGCAGGGACATACGCAGAGGGGGCAGCTTTTGGGTGCGTCAATCGGCCCGGGAAGTGAATCGCAGTTGATCGGAGTAGATGTCCTCGGTACAACCGGCCTTCTCGGATTCTATTTCGAGCGTGTCCGCCAGGATGAGTTCTCACTGAGGGGGATCCAGGCGTGGAGTACGGCTTTCCCCCCCCGACACGACGTGTCTCTCAGTTTCGGCAGCCGGTTTACGAAAAACGCCAAGGCGGTAAGAGTTGATGCAGACTTCGCCCTTTTTCGCCGCCGAAATCGTAATTTTATCCGCGATGAGTCGGGGGCTCGCGGTACCTTGCGCATGACCTGGACTAACAAGGTTTTGAAAAACGGCGGTCAGCTGGGCCAAACTCCTTGAGGCTCATTAGGACTGTCACTGCTTTTTCCGGAGTATATTAGGTTCTTGGGCCGGGTTCGGTTACCTTGGCTCTTCACATCCGCCCTACTATCTTGGGTCCGCAAAACGGGTTCATCGTCCGCTGGATCTCTCGCTGGTACACTAGCGTCCTTCTGAGATGATTGGATCCTTGCTGCCTCTCGTAGCACACAGTGAGAAATAACCAAGACGGCATGCTCGATACCGCTTTTTCTGCGTGGCCTAGCTTTACCGCGGAGGAGGCCGGGGCCGTGTCGCGGGTCTTGCTCTCAAACCGCGTTAATTACTGGACCGGCACCGAAGGACGCGAGTTCGAAAAGGAGTTCGCTATCTTTTCCGGCTCGCGCCGCGCGATCGCGCTCGCCAACGGCACTCTCGCCCTCGACATTGCGCTCATCGCGATGGGAATTCGCCCCGGGGACGAGGTTGTCGTCACGCCACGCTCATTCATCGCGTCCGTGTCTTCAGTCGTTACCGCGGGCGCCACTCCGGTCTTCGCCGACGTTGATCCCGATTCGGGGAATATCACCGCGGATACGATTGCAAGGGTGCTGTCCCCGCGTACGCGCGCGATCATTCCGGTTCACCTAGCTGGATGGCCCTGCGACATGGACCCGATCATGGAATTGGCTCGCGCGCATGGGCTTGTCGTGGTCGAAGACTGCGCTCAGGCGCATGGCGCCACGTACAAGGGCCGTTCTGTTGGATCGATTGGCCAGGTTGGAGCGTGGTCATTCTGCCAGGACAAGATCATGACTACGGGTGGCGAAGGCGGGATGGTTACCACGGACGACGAGGATCTTTGGTCCCGGATGTGGTCGTACAAGGATCATGGCAAGAGCTACGAAGCGGTCTATAGCCGGCAGCACGCCCGCGGATTTAGGTGGGTGCACGACTCCTTTGGCACGAACTGGCGTATGCTCGAAATTCAGTCAGCCTTGGGCCGCATACAGCTCAACCGGATGCCTGATTGGCAGCGCGCACGCGCTGCGCATGCTGCCCGGCTGGCGGAGTCGCTCGCGGCGCTTCCCGCGCTACGCGTGCCATTACCCCCCCCGGGTCTCGTCCACGCATGGTACAAGTTCTATGCGTACGTCCGCCCTGAGGCACTTAAGTCCGGCTGGACGCGTGATCGCATCATGGAAGCCCTCAACGATGCCGGACTGCCGTGCTCGATGGGCAGTTGCTCCGAGATCTATCAGGAGCGGGCTTTCGATGGCACTCCGTGGCGGCCCGCGAAGCGTCTTCCCGTGGCCAAAGCGCTCGGTGAGACAGCGCTCATGTTCCTTGTACATCCAACGATCCGCGAAGCCGACATTGATGCGGCCAGTCGGGTCGTAAGCCAGGTGATGGCTGACGCAACGGCATGACGAACTGGATTGCATCTGGCTGGATCTCGCCTATGCTCCTTCGCGGTGCGGCGAGCCTCTAAATTTCGGCATTGTGACGTCCCCAGATGCGGTGACGCCATGACGCCGTAGGACTTGTAACACAGTCCGCGCCAAAATATGCAGGTCGAGGGCGGGAGATTGGTGCTCGACATACCAGACGTCCAACTCGAGCTTGTCGTCCCACGACAGTGAATTGCGACCGTTGATCTGCGCCCATCCGGTAAGGCCCGGCTTGACGTCGTGCCGTCTGGCCTGCCGCGCGCTGTAAAGAGGCAAGTACTCCATGAGCAACGGGCGAGGTCCAATGAAATTGATGTCGCCGACGACGATGTTCCATAACGACGGCAACTCATCCAGACTCGTTGACCGCAGTCTGCGCCCGAAAGGCGTCAGGCGCTGCGCATCCGGCAGCAATTCGCCTTGCGCGTTCCGGCTGCTGGTCATAGACCGGAACTTCACCAGGCGGAACGGTTTGCCGCGCAGCCCGGGCCGTAGCTGAGTGAAGAGCATTGGCGTGCCGAGCTGGGTCCGCACGAGAATCATCAGGACCAGGAGCACAGGCAACAGCAGGACGAGGGCAGCGAGGGCCGCGAGGGAGGATACCACGCGCTTTAAAAGGGACCTGAGCGTGGTGATTTTGTTGACTATCACCGGTCCGCCAGTGCGCTGTGAAGCACTCGCTCGAGTTGCGCGGCAAGTTCGTCGCGACCGAACCTTGCGCGCGCAAGCGCCCGTGCGCATCGCCCAGCGTTGACGAAAGTCGCAGGATCGGCGATGAGCAGCATTAGTTCTGCCGCCGCGGTGTCGACATCGCGGGCAAGAATCCATCCCGCGCCCGCTTCCGCTGCGGTGAGGGTAGCAAATCCGCGATAGTTGGCAAGTACGGGTTTGCCCGCAGCAATCGAGTCGAAGAATTTATTCGAGACGGAGTCGCGATACACGATTTCGGGCCCGTCGTAGGTAATGATCGTCGCATCAGCTGCCCCGACCCATCGTCCGACCTCGTTCTTCGGTAGGCTCCCGACAAAATGCACCGACTCGCCAAGCACGCCCAGTCGCTGCGCGCAATCCTCCGCTTCAACCCGCCGTTGGCCATCTCCCATCAGATAAAACTGCACTGGATCAAACCCAGTACGCCGGCGAAGCGCGGCTGCGAGCTCAGGAATATAAGTCACGCCGTTCGCCACGCCCATGGTTCCCAGATACAGCACGGTGCGGACGCCGCGGTCGGACTGCGGGAAGATGGCGGGGCCTTCCCCACCCCTCTCAAAGATGTCGAAGTCGCACCCATTGGGGATGACGGCAACATGCTCTTCCGCGACGCCCCGCCGAACCACTGCCTCCTTCATCCCAGGGGCGACCACGACGACGCGCGCCGCCCGACGGTATGTAATCCGCTCGAGCCACTGCGCAAGTCGAATCGCGAGGGGATTACGCAGAATCCCCATTGCGATCGGCACATCAGGCCAAAGGTCGCGGACCTCGAACACCATGGGCACTCGCTTGCAGAACGCGGCGACCATCCCGGGGATGGCGATAGTCAGCGGCGTGCTGGTCGCAAAGACCACATCGCCTGGGAGGGATGCAGCTTTGCGCGCGGACGCGAACGCGAAGCGCATGAAAATGCGTACGCGCTCAGCAAACCTCATGTGGTTTGAATACGCCAATGGAAGCCAGTGAACGGTAATTCCCGCCTCTTGAGTGATGAACCATTCCGTATTGTCGGAACGTTCTCGCCAGGTCGTGATCATGTGCACATCATGCCCAGCCTGCACGAGACGCCGAGCCATCTCATATGACCGTGTACCTCCCGCCATAGCGGGCGTATTGAAGTACTGATGCAGATAGATGACACGCACTATCTTGCGTGCGCAGCCAGCTGCTCGGCGATCCGCACTGCCGCATTACCCTCGCCGTACGGGCGCGCAGGTTCGCCGCGCGATCCCAGCGCGGCCCGCATCGCCAACCCCACTGCTTCGCCGCTATGCGGAGGAGCAAGTCGGTTCCAGCCGGTCTCCACGAGCTCCACCCACTCGGTCTCATCCCGGAGCGTAACGCAGGGTACCTCGTAGAAGAACGCCTCCTTTTGCACCCCGCCGGAGTCAGTGGCGATAAGCGCAGCATAGCGCTCCAGTTGCACCATGCTGAGGTACCCCACCGGATCGAGTAGATTCACCGCGCGTGCGAGGGCATCCAAGGCACCAATGCGCACGAGCGCCGCACGCGCGCGAGGATGCACAGGCCAAACCACGGGCAATTCCGCGGCAAGTGACGACAGTGCCTCCACGATAGCCAGCAGGCGCGAGTCGTCGTCGGTGTTCTCGGCACGGTGTATCGTGGCGAGCACATAGCTGCGGGGGGTCAGGCCGAGCCGGCCGAGCAGATCGCCCTCCGCCTTCACGCGCGCGCCGTGATGCAGTGCGACGTCGTACATGACATCACCCACCAGAAAGACACACTCCGGGTCCACACCCTCGCGCTCCAGGTGGCGCCGAGCAGCCACCGTGGGTACGAAGAGCCAGCGCGAGATCCTGTCGGTTAGGATGCGATTGACTTCCTCGGGCATGGCGAGGTTGAAGGAGCGCAATCCCGCCTCCACGTGTGCGACCGGGATACGCAGCTTAACTGCGGCCAGCGCGCCGGCGAGAGTGCTGTTAGTATCTCCATACACAAGGACGATATCGGGCCGCTCGTCGGCCAGAACGCGCTCGATGCCGGCGAGCATGCGGCCGGTCATTTCGCCATGCGGTCCGCCGTGCACGTCGAGTTGGTACGCTGGAGGATCCATGCCCAGCTCGGAAAAGAAAACGTCCGACATGTTCGCGTCGAAGTGCTGGCCAGTATGCACTACGACCTCCGAGAGCGCGGGGTAGCGGGTGAGCGCGTGGGAGACGACGCTGGCCTTGATAAACTGCGGGCGGGCGCCGAGAACGGTAACGATCTTCATCCGCCTAGCGGGGGTAGAGGCCCCTGCCTCGCAGCCAGTTCACCGAGTGGCGCATCCCCTGCCATACGCTGTACCAATTCCTGTAGTCGCGAAAACTCCTGACCGGCGACTCCATGATCAGGTCGAATTCAGAGCGGCTTAAACCGAGTTTCTTGCATACGTAGACAATGTCCTCCTGCTGCACCGCTTCCGGGTAGGGCGGACGCTTGATTTCTTCGAGTGCCTGCTCACGCGTGAGCTGCCCTGCCTTGACGAGGTCGGACAGATGTCCATATCGCTTATCGACGCCGAACTTTTTCGGAAGGACGTAACCCTGATAGAAACGGGTATAAATCGACTCGTGATGCTTGCCCCCGTAATATTCCCAGCCAAGCTCTTTCTGCAGAAAATCCATTACCTCCGCCTTCCGGTAGTCGACGTAGTTCAAGATGGATACCGTGCGGATGCGGCGAATTCCATTTACATAGAGCGCGAGATACGGCAGGGTGATGTGCGGGAAAGTCCTGAGCTTTGTGTTGCCGAATTGCCTGTGCACGTCCTTTATGTAGCGCCAATCCGAGTGCCCATAAGTCCAGTCCGGAACGCCGATAGATTCGGTGGCGAAGTTCATTCCTGAAATGAAATACCTGATGCCGCGCCGAACGGCCTCTCCCCAAAGAGTCGCCACAATAGCATGATCCGTGGGAATTTCTCCGTCCGGTGTCGACGCTTTCAGGAACGAAATCTGGAGATCGCGGAACTCCTCCCAGTCAAGCACCGTGGTGAATAAATCGATGTCAAGCTTGCGCAGAACACGCGAAATGTTCTTGACGGCGAGCTCGGAGTTCCAGCCGTTATCGAGGTGGACAGCCAATGGACGAAGGCCGTGCTGCTTAACGAGATACGCGACGTACGTGCTGTCCACGCCACCGCTCACCCCGATAATGCAATCATATTCCTTACCCTTGCCCTCTTCCTTGATTGTCGCCACGAGTCTCGCCAGCTCCCGGCGTCCCGCTTCCCCCGGCACCACTCGGGACGGCAGCAACGCGTCGTAGCGCACGCAGTGGTGACACAGACCATCGGCGTCGAACGTGACGCTGCGGTCCGCGACTGTGTCCATAATGCAGCGGGAGCAGGTCCGGTAGGGCCTGACGGCCATGTCTCTCATTACTGGAACAACTCTCTCAATTCGTGGGGCTCAGGATAGGTAATCAGCACCGCACGGTGCTTTCCGTGAAAGACAAAATAACTTCCGGCGGCAGCCGCCGACGCACCAGCGTCCACCGCTTCCCGAAAGTGACGAAGACTTCCGGCACCGCCCGAAGCAACGACTGGAATGGAGACCGCCTGAGCTACCTGGTGAATAAGGTCGAGATCATAGCCCGACAGTGTTCCTTCCCGATCAATAGCCTGCACGAAGAGCTCGCCGGCTCCCAATGACTCCATTTCCCGCGCGTACGAAACCGGATCCCGGCCCGTGTCTGTCTGTCCCGCTCGCACATGGACGCGGTACCGGCCCAACAGGCCGCGCCTCGCGTCAATCGCGACCACGACGCTCGAGCTGCCGGCAATCGCGGCCGCCTGTTCGATGAGCCCGGGATCGTTTGCCGCTGCGGTGTTGATGATTGCCTTTTCCACGCCGAGCGCAAACAACCGATTGACCTGATCGACCGTCGTGATGCCCCCACCATACCCAAAAGGCATAAAGGCTTCACCGGCGATGTCAGCAAGCAGATCGAAGTTCGGTCCCTTCGCCGACGGCGTGGCGCCGATGTCAAGGAACACAAGCTCGTCCACTTCCTTATCGTTGAGGATCCGCACGGCGTTAATCGGATCCCCGACATACTTTGCGTCCCTGAACTTCACCGTCTTCACCAGGCCGCCGTTGCGCAGAAGAAGGCATGGAATAACTCGACTCTGGATCATCAAAGCCGCGCAAAATTACGGAGGAGCGTCATGCCGAACCGGTGGCTCTTTTCCGGATGGAACTGAGCACCCCACACGTTGTCGCGCTGGACAACGGCCGTGAAATCGATGCCGTAAGGGGCCGTGGCCAGTACGTCCTCGGAGCGATCACAGACGTAATGATAGGAATGCACGAAGTAAAACCGCGCCTGATCCTCAAATCCGTCCAACAGGGGGCTTTGACGCCGGATTGTGAGCTCGCTCCAACCCATGTGCGGAATCTTCAGCGGGCGCTCGCCTCCAGGTAAGAACCTTACGGAGTGCGCATCCATCACACCAAGGCCAGCGACGATTCCTTCCTCGCTGGCCCGACCGAGGAGCTGCATGCCGAGGCAAATGCCAAGCAGTGGAATGCCTGCCCCGGCGCGCTCGCGCAGCGGCTCGATGAGAGAGTGCTCGGCCAGCATCGCCATTCCGTGATCGAAGGCCCCCACACCGGGAAGAATGATGCGCTCCGCCTTCGCGATGTCGTCAGGGGTCGAGGCAGCTATGGCGGGAACGCCGATCTTGCGGAGCATGCTGAAAATGGAGCCGACGTTCCCGACACCGTAGCTAACTACGGAGATCACGGGCCTCCTCGACGGCAATGGGAAGCAGGCGCGTCACGCTAAGCCGCAATGTTGTCGGCAAATCGCCGGAGGAAGGATTCGAATGCGTATACCCGGAAAAAATGCCGGCCATTGAGGTAGCCCTTTCCCTCGAGAAATTCATCGTATGAGGAGCACAGCGCAGAGGAGTCGATGAACCCGAGCTTCTCGGACATCATTTCGGACCGGAACATCTCGTTGACCTTCTGCTTAAAAAGGCCTCGCATCCAGGCGTCCTCGGGAACGTTGAATCCCTTCTTATCCTTGCGGTACTGAATTTCCCTGGGCACGAGGCCAGCGATGGCCTTGCGGAAAATCGATTTGGTCCATCCGCCGGCGAACTTCTCCGAGGGATGCACCTTCGCCAGCATCTCAACGAGGCGGTAGTCAAGGAACGGCACCCGCACTTCCACCGACTGTGACATCGACATGCGATCCTCATAGTGCAGGAGGCTCGGCACGGACGTCTTGACCAGATCGATCCACTCTCGTCTGGGATATGAGTCCTGAAATCCGATGTCAACGCTGTCGCGATGTTGATGCTCTGGCGCGATAAACGTTTTCCTGGC
>DATLXE010000485.1:0-12407 GCA_035575795.1 Gemmatimonadaceae bacterium | reverse complement strand
GATAATCATCGCTGACACCAAGTTCGAGTTCGGTCAGCTTTCGACGGGATCACAGGGAGCTGGACGCGTTATATTGGTGGATGAAGTTCTCACTCCGGACAGCTCCCGATTCTGGCCGGCAGACTCCTACGAGCCCGGCCGGGCTCAGGCGAGCTTCGACAAGCAGCCGCTGCGCGATTATCTCGACGGTGAGCGCCGCGCGGGCCGGTGGGACGGAAAAGCTCCCCCGCCGCAACTTCCTGCCGCGGTGATCGATGCCACCAGCAGCCGTTACCTCGACATCTTCCGCCGGCTGACCGGCGAATCTCTCTCAACAGATCAGACAACATGAACTTCGCCCGCGAGGGTCTCCTCTTCATCGCCATCGCCGCGGTCATCGCCGCGGGTGCATTCGCTTTCGCAATCTCACGACGCTCGTGGGCCCTGTGGCTCGCCGCGTTCGTGCTGCTTCTCCTTGCCCTTTGGGTCGCCTATTTCTTCCGCGACCCCGAGCGCGCCGGTGAGCGAGGGGTATCGCTCGTTGTTGCGCCCGCGGATGGCAAGCTGATCATGATCACCGAGGTTGACGAGCCGTCGTTCATCAAGGGTCGCGCCGTACGCCTTTCCATTTTCATGAATGTCTTCAACGTCCACGTGAACCGCTATCCGGTTGATGGGACTGTGCAGCACGTGCACTACAACAAGGGCAAATTTCTCAATGCCGCGGCGGAGAAATCGAGTCTCGAGAACGAGCAGATGTCCGTCGGTCTCGAGTCTGCGGGGGGCCGCATGCTCGTGCGGCAGATCGCAGGATTGATCGCCCGGCGCATCGTCACCTACAGCAAGGTCGGCGACAAGGTGAAGCAGGGCGAGCGAATGGGAATAATTCGCTTCGGGTCGCGCGTCGACGTCTTCATTCCCATCGGAGCCTCGATCCGCGCCAAGCTTGGGGACATCACCACGGCCGGGGTCACCGTGCTGGCCGACCTGCCTCGCTGATGCAGCAGTCGGATCGCATCAGGTCACGCCACTCGGGAAGAGGACGCGCTCGGCGCGGCGTCGTCATCCTCCCGAACGGGTTCACGCTCGCGAACCTGTTCTTCGGTGTTTTTGCCATCGTCGCTGCGTCAAGACGGGAGTTCGACACCGCCGGTCTCTACGTCGTGCTGGGCGGCATCTGCGATGCGCTCGATGGCCGCGTCGCGCGCGCAACTGGCACCGGATCGCGCTTCGGGTCGGAGCTTGATTCGCTCGTAGACGCGATTTCGTTCGGTCTCGCCCCGGCGATGATCATGTACTTCGCCGTTCTCAACCTGAACGGCTGGGATTGGATGTTCGCGTTCCTCTTCACCGCGTGCGCCGTGATACGACTGGCGCGATTCAACGTCGAGCAGGCGGGCCGTGCGAAGAAGTACTTCCATGGCCTCCCCAGCCCGGCCGCGGGAATGACGCTCGCGACCTACTACTGGTTCAGCCAGACGCCGCTTTACAACCAGACAATACTCGGCGATCTCAACTGGACCGTCGGCATGCGCGGCCTGATGCTGACGCTTGCGTTCCTGATGATCAGCAACGTGTCATATCCGGCCGTTCCAACGGTCGGGTTCCGCAAGCTCAGCGAGATACTCGGGACCCTCGTCGTCATCGCGACGTTCCTCGGCGTGCTGTTCCTGAGGAAGGAGTTTTACTTCCCGGCGCTCGTGCTTTACGTCCTTTACGGGCTCGCCAAGACGGTGCTGTTCGGCCTGCTCGACAAGCGGCCGCGGCGTGATTCCCCGGTGATCTCCGACGATGACGATCCGGTGGACGGAAGTTCGGACGATGACGATGACGACGACGAGATTGCCGAAGAGGCGATGGAGCAGCAGCGTCCGACGCGTCGCCGTCGCCGTCGCCGGCCGCCTGGAGGCGACCGTTTGCCATCTCCCGGCTCGGGCGGAGACGGACTCTGATGCCAGCCTTCCGCGTTGGCGTCCACATCGTTCCCCGTAAAGGCCTGCTCGATCCACAGGGCAAGGCCGTCTCCGAGGCGCTTCACACGCTCGGATTCAAGTCGGTCAGGGAGGTGCACGTGGGCCGCTACATCGTCATCGAGGCCGACGCGGGGGACGCGGGCGCGGCGGCGCAGGATGTTACCACCATGTGCTCGAAGCTTCTCGCCAATCCGGTGACGGAGGACTTCGAGATAGAGCCGCCGGTGCTCGCATGAAGTTCGGCATCGTCACTTTTCCCGGCTCGAATTGCGACTACGACGCATTCCATGCGGTAACGGACGTGCTTGGGGAGGAGGCCGTTTACCTATGGCACAAAGATCATGACCTCCAGGGTGCCGACGTCGTCGTGTTGCCCGGCGGCTTCAGCTACGGCGACTATCTCCGCGCCGGAGCGATCGCGCGGTTCAGTCCGATCATGCAGGAAGTGATCGCGCACGCAAAGAGCGGAGGGCCGGTGCTCGGCATCTGCAATGGATTTCAGATCGCCTGCGAGGCTGGGCTTCTCCCCGGAGCGCTGATGCGCAATCGCGACATGAAGTTCATCTCCGCTCCCCTGCTCGTGAGAGTCGAGAACCCGGGTACGCTTTTCACGAACCGGTATACCGAGGGAGAAATCCTTCGGCTGCCCGTCGCGCATGGCGAAGGACGGTACTTCGCTCCGCCGCCCGTTCTCGATGAGTTGGAGCAGGACGGCCGGGTTATCTTCAGGTACGTGACCGCAAGCGGCGAGCGGACGAGCGCCGCCAACCCCAACGGATCGGAGCGCGACATCGCCGGCATCGTCAGCGAAGATGGAAATGTCCTTGGGATGATGCCGCACCCCGAGCGCGCGTGCAGCCCACTGCTCGGCTCGGAGGACGGCGTGCGCCTGCTCGAGTCGATACTGGCGCGAGTGGCGGCCTGAGTATGGCTCAGGTGGCAGCGCGTCCCGGCGATCCGGTAATCACCCCCGCTCTCATCGCCGAGCACGGCATCAACGACACGGAATACACGCGTCTCGTCGCGATGCTCGGTCGGACGCCGACTTTCACCGAGCTGGGAATCGTGAGCGCCCTTTGGAGCGAGCACTGTTCCTACAAGCATTCACGCCCGCTGCTGCGCACTCTGCCGACGAAAGCGTCGTGGGTGCTCCAGGGACCAGGTGAGAACGCGGGCGTGATCTCAATTGGCGACGGTCTCGCCGTTGCCTTCAAGATCGAATCGCACAACCATCCGTCGGCGATCGAGCCGTATCAGGGGGCGGCCACCGGCGTCGGCGGGATTCTGCGCGACGTGTTCACGATGGGCGCGCGTCCGATCGCGATGCTCAACTCGCTCCGCTTCGGCAGTCTTGATTCCGCGCGCGTGCGCTATCTGTTCGCGGGTGTGGTAAAGGGAATTGGCGACTACGGGAACTGCGTCGGTATTCCCACCGTCGCTGGAGAGATCGCGTTTGACCCGGCGTACGAGGGGAATCCGCTCGTCAACGCAATGTGCGTCGGACTGCTGCACGAGGAAGATCTCATTCGGGCGAAGGCCGAGGGCGTCGGGAACCCGATCATCGCCGTCGGCGCGCGCACGGGGCGCGACGGCATCCACGGTGCCTCCTTCGCCTCTGAGGATCTCTCGGCTGCCAGCGATGCGAAGCGTCCGCGCATTCAGGTCGGGGATCCCTTCACCGAGAAGCTGCTGCTCGAGGCCAGCCTCGAGCTGATAAAGAGCGGGCACATCGTCGCCATCCAGGACATGGGCGCTGCCGGCCTCACGTCTTCCTCGGCGGAAATGGCCGAACGTGGCGATGTCGGCGTCACGATCGATGCGGCAAAGGTCCCGACACGCGAGGCGGGCATGAGCCCGTACGAGATTCTTCTCAGCGAGTCGCAGGAGCGCATGCTCGTCGTCGCGCTAAAGGGCCACGAGCAGGATGTGGTGGACATTCTCACGCGCTGGGACCTGAGCGCGGCGGTGATCGGCGAGGTGATCGCGGAGCCGGTGTACCGCGTAACGGAGAATGGAGCGGTGGTCGCCGAGTTTCCCGGCTCGCGGCTGGTGACTGAGTGCCCGTCCTATTCTCCGAAGGCGCGCGAGGCTCCCGCCATCGCCATGCTCCGCGGCAAGGATCCGCTGTCGATCGCTGAGCGCGCCGAGGAGTCGGATCCGGTGTGGACCCTGGAGCAGATGCTCTCCTCGCCGACGATCGCCAGCAAGGCGTGGGCGCACCGCCAGTACGATTCCACCGTCCGCACGAGCACCGTCATCGGGCCCGGCGAGGGCGACGCCGCAGTCATTCGCGTGCGGGGAACGCGCAAGGCACTCGCGCTCAAGACGGATTGCAATGGACGCTATGTGTATCTCGATCCGCGCATGGGCGGACGCATCGCCGTCGCGGAAGCAGCGCGCAACGTCGCCTGCACGGGCGCGCGGCCAATGGCGATCACCAACTGCCTCAACTTTGGCAATCCGACGCGGCCCGAGGTGTTCTACCAGCTGAAAGAAGCGGTGGCGGGAATGGGCGAAGCCTGCCGCGCGCTGGAGACCCCGGTCACCGGTGGAAACGTTTCGCTGTATAACGAGAGTCCTTCGGGCGCCGTTTACCCAACTCCGGTGATCGGAATGGTGGGTCTGATCGAGGACATCGACCATGTGACGCGCTCCGTATTCAGTAACGACGGCGATGCGATACTCCTGCTCGGCGACACCCTCGCCGAGCTCGGCGGCAGTGAGTACCTGTCGCGCATCCACGGAACCGTCCTCGGCCCTCCCCCCCAATGCGACCCCGCCCGCGAGCGCCGGCTGATCGACACGCTACTCGATGCGATCAAGGCCGGGTACGTCGCATCAGCGCACGACTGCAGCGATGGCGGCCTCGCGGTGTGCATCGCTGAATCCTGCGTTGGAAACAGAGACGACGTGTACGGCGCGTCCATTGACCTTACTGCGCTCAGTGACCTTCCCGCGCGCGCTCTCCTCTATAGCGAGAGCCAGGCGCGTATCCTCATCTCTACCACGGCGCCAGACGCCGTTGCGGCGGCGGCGAAGAGCGCCGGTGTTCCCTGCCGCCGCATCGGAACGGTGAAGCGAGCCTCGAAGGTGATCGAGTTCAAGCTTCGCAGCCGGCAGTTCTCCGCGCCGCTCGCCCGGCTTGCCGCCGCCTATCACGACGCCATTCCGAATATCATGTCGCGAACGCCCGAGCACGCCGCGACTGACCTCCAAACAGCGGGTGCTGCCTGATGTGCGGAATCTTTGGCATCTATGGTCACGAGCATGCCGCCGAGATCTCGCACCTCGGACTTTACTCTCTCCAGCACCGCGGCCAGGAGTCGTCCGGCATCGTTGCCGTCGACAGGCAGAAGGGCGCGCGCGCGCTGAAGGGAATGGGGCTCGTATCGGAAGGGTTCGGCGCTCCAGACCTGAGCGGTCTCGGCGGAGACATTGCGATCGGGCACACGAGGTACAGCACCGCCGGGTCGTCCACGATTGAGAACGCGCAGCCCGTTCTCGCCCGCTTCCGTGACGGACACATCGGGCTGGCGCACAACGGCAACCTTATCAATGCAACCGAGCTAAGGCATGAGCTCGAGGACGCGGGCTCGATCTTTACATCGACGATGGATTCGGAGGTGCTGGTTCACCGGCTCGCGCGCTCCCCCGCAACGAAGCCGGAGGAGAGGCTTGCCGACGCGTTGCGTGGCGTGGAAGGCGCCTACTGTATCGTGGTGCTCGTCGGCGACACACTGCTCGCGGCCCGTGATCCGCGCGGATGGCGTCCGCTGGTGATGGGCAAGCTCGGTGACGCGACGCTTTTTGCGTCGGAGAGCTGCGCGCTCGACCTGCTCGGCGCCACGCTCATCCGCGAGGTGGAACGCGGGGAGATCATCGCTGTCGACCGCGACGGAATCCGCTCGAGCTTCCCTCTCGAAGCCCACGAATCCCGCAAGTGCGTGTTCGAGTACGTGTACTTCTCGCGGCCCGACAGCACCGTGTTCGGCGGATCCGTCGATCGCGCACGGCGAGAACTCGGCCGACGGCTGGCGCGTGATTTCCCCGCGCCGGGAGCGGACTTCGTTTTCAGCGTTCCCGATTCATCCAACTCCGCGGCGCTGGGCTTCGCCGAGGAGTCAGGAATTCCGCTGGAGCTCGCGCTCATCCGCAATCACTACGTCGGCCGCACCTTTCTCCAGCCGACGCAGGCGGGACGCGATGCAAAGGTGAAGGTGAAGTACAACGCCGTAAAAGAGGTTCTGCGCGGCAAAAGTGTCGTAATGGTCGACGACTCCATCGTCCGGGGCACAACCACCCGCGGGTTGGTAAGCATGGTCCGGAACGCCGGGGCTCGAGAGGTGCATCTGCGGGTAAGCTCGTCCCCCATCACCGGACCCTGCTATTACGGCATCGACACACCAACCCGCGAAGAGCTCATCGGCGCGAACATGACGATCCCCCAGATCTGCGCCGAGCTCGGCGCCGACTCACTCGGGTATCTCACACTGGAGGGAATGTTGGAATCAGTCCCCGGAGGGCCGGGCGGCTTCTGCCACGCGTGCTTCTCCGGCGACTATCCGACTCCGCCGCCCGCCGATCCTGAAAAGCTTCGCTTCGGCTGCGGGTGCTGAGCGCATGACGCAGTCGGTTTTCTTCTTCGGCAACGGATCTGCCGAGGGAACGCGCGAGATGAAAGCCGTCCTCGGCGGAAAGGGCGCGAACCTCGCTGAGATGACGAACCTGGGCGTGCCGGTGCCGGCGGGGTTCACAATCTCCTGCCACGAGTGCGTCGAGTATCTCAAGTCGGGCAAGTATTCAGACCGGCTTCGCGCGCAGGTGGAAGGAAACATTGCGCGGCTGGAGGAAGTAACGGGCAAGAAGCTCGGCGATCCAAGAAATCCGCTGCTTGTATCTGTGCGGTCGGGCGCTGCCGTTTCGATGCCGGGAATGATGGAGACGATCCTCAATCTCGGACTCAATGACCGCGCCGTCGTCGGCCTTGCCACGCAGAGCAGAAATCCGCGCTTCGCTTACGATTCCTACCGCCGATTCATCCAGATGTACTCCGATGTCGTGCTCGGCGTCTCCATTCACGACTTCGAGCACCTGCTGAAGGCGAAACGGATGACCGCCGGTGTCGCCTCCGACAGCGAGCTCACCGAGGAGACGTTGCGCAACCTCGTCGAGGAGTACCGCGCTCTGGTAAGGAACCGGACGGGCGAGGAGTTCCCGCGCGATCCGGTCGTACAGCTGTGGGGCGCCATCGAAGCAGTATGGAAATCCTGGACGTTAAAAAAGGCGAAGGACTACCGGAAAGTGAACTCGATACCCGAGGACCTGGGTACCGGCGTCAACATCGTGTCGATGGTGTTCGGCAACCTCGGCGACGATTCCGGAACCGGTGTCGCGTTTACGCGGAATCCATCCACGGGCGATAAGAAGTTCTACGGCGAGTTTCTCGTCAACGCCCAGGGTGAAGATGTGGTCGCCGGTATCAGGACCCCGCTCGACATCGAAGAGATGGCGCACCGCCTGCCTGAGGCGTACACCGAGCTTCTTGCCACCCAGGAGCGGCTCGAGAGCCACTACGCCGACATGCAGGACCTGGAGTTCACCGTCGAGCGCGGCAAGCTGTATCTGCTGCAGACCCGTAGCGGCAAACGCACGGCGGCCGCGGCTGTCCGCATCGCGAGAGACATGGTCGCCGAGGGGCTGATCGGGAAGGACGACGCGGTGCGACGTGTGCCGGCGCAGGATCTCGACCAGCTGCTTCATCCGATCATCGATCCATCCATCCGCGCGACGCCGCTTTGTACGGGACTTCCCGCAAGCCCGGGCGCCGCGAGCGGCATCGCGGTCTTCGACCCCGATACAGCGGAGCAACGTTCGATGGCGGGCGAGAACGTGATCCTCGTCAGGGACGAAACGACTCCTGAGGACTTTCACGGTATCGTTGCTGCGCGCGCCGTTCTCACCGCGCGCGGCGGAATGACGAGTCACGCCGCTGTCGTTGCACGGGGGATGGGCAAGTGTGCGATCGTCGGCTGCAAGGAGATCGAAGTGAATCTCGAGCAGCGCTATTTCTCGGTTGACGGCACCGACGTCGCCGAAGGCGACTGGCTCACCCTCGACGGCGCCACCGGGAGGGTGTTCGTCGGAGATCTCTCGACAATTCCGAGCGAAGTGGTGCAGGTGACCAACGGAACCCTCGCTGCGTCGAGCGCGCCGCTTTACCAGGCGTATGCGGAGCTGCTCGGCTGGGCCGATGAGGCACGTACGCTCAAGGTTCGCGCAAACGCGGACACGCCCCGCGATGCCCGCGCCGCGCGCAGCTTTGGCGCCGAGGGCATCGGCCTCTGCCGCACCGAGCACATGTTCTTCGAGGGCGACCGCATTACCGCAATGCGCGAGATGATCGTCGCGCGCGAGGAAGGCGGCCGGCGCCGGGCGCTCAACAAGCTGCTGCCGATGCAACGGTCTGACTTCGAGGGAATCTTCGAGGCGATGGACGGATTGCCTGTCACGATCCGCCTGCTCGATCCGCCGCTGCACGAGTTTCTTCCGCACGGCGGCGAGGAGAGCAAGCTCCTCGCGCGCACGCTCGGCATTCCCCGCGCCGACCTCAACCGGATTATCGAGTCGCTGCGCGAGACCAATCCAATGCTCGGCCACCGCGGTTGCCGGCTCGGCATCACTTATCCCGAGATAACGGAGATGCAGGGCCGCGCGATCTTCGAGGCGGCAGTGCGAGCGATGAGGCGCGGCATCAACGTGAAGCCCGAGATCATGATACCGCTCGTCTCGACGCCGAAGGAGTTCGACAACCAACGGGCAATACTCGAGGAAGTTGCCGAGCGCGTCCTGGGAGGCATGGGCGAGCGCCTGCCTTATCTGATCGGGACGATGATCGAGCTGCCCCGCGCCGCGCTCGCCGCGGCATCGATCGCCGAGACGGCCGAGTTCTTTTCCTTCGGTACGAACGACCTGACGCAGACGACTTACGGGCTCAGCCGTGATGACGCCGGCCGATTCCTCCCTTCTTATATTGATCGTGGTATTTTTTCGGATGATCCCTTTCAGGTTCTTGACACCGAAGGGGTGGGTAGACTCGTAAGGATGGCGGTGGAGGATGGGCGGAAGGTTCGCCCGAAGATCAAGCTGGGAATCTGCGGCGAGCACGGCGGGGAGCCGCGCTCGATTGCGTTCTGTCACTCACTTGGGCTCGATTATGTGTCATGTTCGCCGTACCGGGTACCGATCGCGCGCCTAGCCGCTGCTCATGCCGCTCTTAACGCGTAAGTCGAGTCTCGCCCGCCGGGTGGATCTGCTGCCCGCGCCATCACTTCCGATGGCGAACGTGCAGCATCCAAGGCCCCTGCGGATTGCGCTGGTGACGGAGTACTACTACCCGCACCTTGGCGGCGTCTGCGAGCACGTGCACTTCTTCGCCCGTGAGGCGCGGCGGCATGGGCACCGCGTCGACATCATCACGTCGAACATCGAGGGTGCCCGCGAAGAGCCGCATGTCATCCGTATCGGCCAGAGCCACCCCGTGTATGCGAACGGCTCGCAAGCGCGCGTCACCGTTGGGTGGAGCCTGCGCAAGGACCTGCGCCGCGCTCTCAAGGCGGGTCGCTATGACATCGTGCACGTCCACTCGCCATTGAGCCCGGTCTTGCCGGTGATGGCGATCGAAGAAGCTGAATGCCCGGTGGTGGGAACGTTTCACACGTACTTCGACCGGTCCCTTGGCTACGCCGTTGGCAAGCGGTATTTCCAGAAGCGTCTCGATACGCTCCAGGCGGCGATCGCTGTGTCGCACTCGACGACGGTTGCGCTGAACAGGTACTTCGAGGCCAACTGGACGATCGTTCCGAACGGCATCGACACCGATGTATTCAACCCGCACGTCCCCCGCCCCCCGGCCGTGCGCACCGATGTTCCCGTCATTCTTTTCCTTGGACGCTTCGATCCCCGCAACGGCCTGACGACGCTGATCGAATCGTTCCAGAAGGTTCGCGGTCGCCGCCGCCAGGCTCAGCTCGTCGTCGTCGGCGACGGTCCGCTGCGCAGTCACTACTATCGCGCCGCGGGCGGGGACCCCGACATCACTTTTGTCGGGTCGGTACTGGACGGCCGGCCAGGATACTACGCGCACAGCGCCATCTATGCGTGCCCGACGACGAAGGCATCATTCGGAATAACGCTGCTCGAGTCGATGGCGTGCGAGACGCCTGTCGTGTGTTCCGACATCTACGGCTTCCGCGACGTCGTGAAGCACGAGCGCGAGGCGTTGATGGTGCAGTGCGGAGATCGCGACGCGCTAGCCGATGCGCTGGTGAGGTTGCTCGATGACGAGACGCTGCGCGCCCGCCTCGGCAAACGCGGACGGCAGGAGGCGCAGAAGTATTCGTGGCCCCGCGTCACCGAAGCGGTACTCGACGTCTACAACGCCGTCCTCGGCCGGAACACTCACGAATGATTCCGCTCGCGCCCATTGGCGGACTCCTGATGCTCGGCGGCGCGGTTCACGGCGCTTTCTATCGCAACAGCAAGTTCTTCGGCCCGACGCTGGGGCGGATATCGAGCGACAAGAAGGTCGTCGCCCTCACGTTCGACGACGGTCCGAACCCGATCGCGACACCGAGAATTCTCGACACGCTCGCCGAGAAGGGGGTGCCGGCGACGTTTTTCATTCTGGGTAGCCACGCCGAGCGGTGGCCCGATCTCGTGAGGCGGATCGCGCACGAGGGTCACCAGATCGGCAACCACGGATACTTTCACCGCAAGCTTCACTTTCGCAGCCCGTTCTATGTGAGCCGCGATATCCGTCTTGGCATTCGCGCGATCAAGCGTGCCGGCGGGCCGGCCCCACGCTACTTCCGCGCGCCGCACGGGTTCCGAAGTCCGTGGACGACGCCGATCGCCAGCGCGTACGGCGAGCGGACGGTCGGTTGGTCGCTTGGAGTGTGGGATAGCGACAAGCCCGGAGTCGGAGAAATCGTGCGTCGAACGCTCGAGGGTGTGCGGCCGGGATCGATTGTGCTGTTGCACGACGGCGATGGCTACAACCCCGATGGCGACCGCCTGCAGACGGCGGCCGCGCTGCCGCGCATCATCGACAAGATGGTTGACCAGGGATACGAGTTCGTAACGCTGCCCTCCGCGTGAACGCCGGCATGAAAAAGGGCCTGCGCCTGCTGGTAACGCTGGTCATAGTCGGCTTCCTGGTCATGTTCGCCCGGACCATCAACTGGTCCGAGGCCTGGAGCTCGATGCGAAATGCATCGCTCCCGCTCCTCGCCGCGGCGATCGTGGTCAACATCGTATCGATCGGCGTCAAGGGCGTGCGATGGTGGATCTTCCTGCGCGCGGCCGGGATCAAGTCGCTCGGACTCGCGATGCGCGCAACGATGGCGGGCGCCGGACTCAATAACGTGCTGGTCGCCAATGGGGGAGATGCGGCGCGAGTCGTGTTCGTGTCGCGGGCGACGGGAGTGCCCAGCTCCACCGTTCTGGCGTCGCTCGCGCTCGAGCGCGTGTTCGACCCGATCGGATTCGTGGTTCTGATGGTGATCGGCGTCCTGGCGTTCGACCTGCCGCCGCAACTCGAGAAGTGGAAGATTCCGGCGATCATCGCGCTTGTCGTCATCATCGCCCTCCTCTCGTATTTCGTTTATGCAACACGAAATGCGAAGCACGAAGATGTGGTCGTCAGTAAAGACGCGCCGACAAGTTTCCTGCAGAAGGCGAAGGCGTACATGGCCGGCTTCGGGAAGTCCGCCGGCGCGATGGCAACCGGGCCGCGCTTCGCAGCCGCGATGCTGCTGTCGCTGCTTTCGTGGGCTACTCAGCTGGCCACGTTTGCGCTGGCTGCGAAGGCGGCTCACGTCGACATCCCCCTCGCCGGAAGCCTCGCCTGCCTGCTTGGAATCAACATCGGACTGCTGGTGCGCGCGACGCCGGGCAACGTGGGATTCTTTCAGTTCGTCTACGCGCTGATGGCGGAGCAGTTCGGCGTTGCGAGGGCGGATGCCATTGCGGTCTCGCTGCTCATTCAAACGCTCCAGATACTTCCGCTCACCGCGCTCGGCGTCGCCCTGGCGCCCGAGTTTATCTTCAAGCGGAAGGCTATGGAGCCCGAGCTGGAGCGGGTTGAAGAAGTAATCGATGCGGAGACGCCTGTGATCACGCCGGGCGTAGTCGCGACCCATCCGCCGCACAGAACTACCTAGCGGGCGCTATTCTCCGGCCAGCGCAACATTGCTCGCACGCGCTCCCTGGAGGAACCGTACGAAAGCGGCCGAATCGCGTGTAAGTCCGCTGAAGGTAGCGCGGATCTTCCCGCTGCCGTCAACCACTGCGTACAGCGGTAGTGCGACCGTCCCGAAAGTTTTTTCCTGGAACTCCTGCTGCCGTTCGTACTTCTCGCCTTCCCCATCGGTGTAAAGGCGACTGAGCACGAATGAA
>DATLXE010000484.1:0-2401 GCA_035575795.1 Gemmatimonadaceae bacterium | reverse complement strand
AGGCCTCAACGGCGCGGCGATCGTCATGTGCAACGACTACGAGTTTGAATTGATCCGGCAGAAAACCGGACTCGACGAGGCGGGCGTACTGGCCCGCGCTGCCGTCCTGGTCGTGACGAAGGGGGAGCACGGCTGCACGATCATCGAGCAGGGCGGCAGCACGGATGTGCCGGCGGTGCCGCCACACCGAATCGTCGACCCGACCGGCGTCGGCGACGCCTTCCGCGCGGGCTTTCTGAAGGGCATGACAGAGGAAGCTGATTACCGCGTCTGCGCGCAACTGGGAACGGTGGCGGCCACCTACTCACTCGAGCACCTCGGCGGCCAGAGTCACGCGTTCACGCGGGCGGAGTTCACAGACCGGTACACGACTCACTTTGGCTGAACATGGGCCTTTCAAGACAGACCGCGTGAACCGCACGCTGGCGGTGTTGCTGACGGTCGGGGCCCTGGCGTGGAGTGGTGTGATCCTCGCCGCCCCCGTCGCCCTGGCGTCCGCCGCGTCGGTCCGCCCGGCCACGTTGGTCTACGCGGGCGCAGCCCGCATCTGTCATCAACGACCCGAACGCTCGTTTCGGCCGAACAGGGTACAGATGCCGGTGTGCGCGCGCTGCACGGGGCTCTACCTGTCAGGGGCGGCCGGGGCCCTGATCGCATGGGGTGTGCGCGCCCGGCGCCTGCCGGCGCGAACACCGAACATGCGGTGGGTCCTGTTGATCGCGGCTCTCCCGACCGCCGCGACGTTCACGCTCGAGGTGCTCGGCTTCATGGCCGTCTCGAACGCGTTGCGCGCGACGGCCGCGTTGCCGCTCGGCGCGGCTGCCGGGTGGTTCTTCGTGCGGATGCTGCGCTATGATGCTCGCGTCGATGGCGACAAAATCCACCACGGCTGACCGCGCCCGCGCGTCTGCCGAGCCCGGCTCGCTCGCGCTCCTGTGCGTCGCGGCATGGCTCGTGCCTGGAGCAGGCCATCTGTGGCAGGGACGCCGCCAGAAGGGTCTCGTGTTTCTCTGCGCGATCCCGGTGATGTTCGTGCTGGGACTGGTGCTGCACGGCACGATCTTTCCGTTCCAGTTCTCAGAACCGCTCTCGGGCCTTGCGGCGCTTGCAGAGTTCGGCACCGGCGTGCCCTGGATCCTCGCCCGGGCGATGGACGCGGGCCGCGGCAGCGTGACGGCCGCCACGTGGGAGTACGGCAACACGTTCATGATCGTCGCCGGTCTGCTGAACGCCCTGATCGTGCTGGACGCCTTCGATATCGGCATGGGGCGCAAGTGACGGACCACTTCCTGCTGCTCGCGGTGTTTGCCCTGCTCGTGTCTCTCGTCTTCGCCGTGCTGCTCCGAGACGCGCCGACGGAACAGCTGCGCCTGGGCTGCATGATGTTCGGCGGCTTTCTCGCCGCGGGCTTCGTGCTGGGCTGGCTCATGTACCCGCTGCCGTTCTAGGGGCACGGTATAATGGGCCGTTCCGCGGGCCTGCACGCACACCAACCATGAGCATCGAGTCACTCACCGATCTTCAGAACCTCTTGCTTGACACACGTGGTGGCGTCGCCACCATCACTGTCAATCGCCCGAAGGTCCTGAACGCGCTCAACGCGCAGACGCTCGACGAGCTCCTGCGCACGGCCCTTGTCCTGAAAGCCGACGCTGGCGTGCGGTGCGTGATCATCACGGGCGCGGGCGAAAAGTCGTTCATCGCCGGGGCGGACATCAACGAGCTCTCGGTGCAGACGCCCGTCGGCGGACGCGACCACGCGCTGAAGGGACAGCACATCTTCGATCTCATCGAGAACATGGGGAAGCCGGTCATCGCGGCGATCAACGGCTTTGCGCTGGGCGGCGGCTGTGAGCTGGCGATGGCCTGCACGCTGCGTGTCGCGGCCGACTCGGCGCGCATCGGGCAGCCGGAGATCAACCTCGGCATCATTCCGGGGTATGCGGGGAGCCAGCGGCTGGCGCGCCTGATCGGGAAGGGCCGCGCGATGGAACTGCTCCTGACCGGCGATCATGTGACGGCGGCTGAAGCGCACCGCCTGGGCCTGGTGAACCGGGTGGTGCCGACGGCCGAGCTGATGGCGGAAGTCCGCAAGCTGGCCGCCACGCTGGGGTCGAAGGCGCCGGTGGCCGTGAGATACATCATCGACGCCGTCAACAAGGGGCTCGAGATGCCGTTCCCCGATGCGCAGATGTTCGAAGCGACGCTCTTCGGGCTCGTGTCGACGACCGACGACATGCGCGAAGGGACCCGGGCCTTTGTGGAGAAGCGCAAGGCCGAGTTCAAGGGCACGTAGCGTGCGGACATCCCAGGACAGCACGGCGCCGCTGCCATCCGCCGCCGGTTTCCGCTTCGCCATCATCGTCTCCCGTTTCAATCCACAGATCACCGAATCGCTGCG
>DATLXE010000483.1:0-6125 GCA_035575795.1 Gemmatimonadaceae bacterium | reverse complement strand
ACCTCTCAGCCGAATCGCTCGTGCTCCTCCTCGTCGACGAGGACGAGCACCACCCCGAGCGAGAGGAGGTGCGCGCCCTCCAACCAGCCTGAGCGCCTCCGACGAGCGAAGAGCGTTACACCACTTCAGACGACTTGACTCTTCATCCGCCCCGACATGAATGTGGAGGTTGCTTTGTGGCTGGATCGGACAGCGGGAAGGTGATGGTGGAAGCTTCTGACCGCTTGCTGGGAATTTATCTTGCTGATCATCTAGCGGCGGGAGCGGCTGGGCTTGCGCTTGCGCGCCGGTCGGCACGCAGCAATGTCGCGAACGAAACGGGTCAGTTTCTTCGCCGGCTCGTTGTTGAGATCGAGGAGGATCACAAGACACTGCAGCGGGTTGTCGCCCAGTTGGGTTTTGGTAGGTCGAGGCTCAAGGAGATTGTTGCCAGGACGGGCGAGAAGGTTGGGCGGCTGAAGCTGAACGGCCAGCTGCGAGGCTACTCGCCTTTAAGCCGTCTCCTCGAGTTGGAGACGCTGTCGGTCGGGATCACGGGCAAGCTCAGCCTCTGGCAGTCGCTAGAGCAAGTACCCCAGATCGCGCAGCGGCTGCCCGGAATCGACCTGGGGCAGCTGGCCGAGCGAGCTCAGCGCCAGCGCGTCGAGGTCGATGAGCATCGCATCGCCGCCGCTCGCAGGGCTTTCGCCTAGTGACGCCGGAACATACCGCTGCGCAACTAAGACGTCAGCGCCATGGTAAGCCCGAAGCGGGGCGTCTATCCCGCGTGAGGATCTAGGGAAGCCAGGCACGCCCCACGACCCATTTGAGCGCGACTCGTGGGCATAGGACGCTCTAGGTTTAGTTCGTGGAGAACGCCGGGGTCCGCAGAAAGAGCCCGCGAGTTCCGAGGTCGGGGGTCCTGCCCGATGCGTGGAGCGGACGCGGCTTCGGCCTGGCTCTGGCCGCGGGCCCGCGAGAGCCTCCGTGCGGATTTGGTCCCGCAGAAGGTTCGGTACGGGCCGAAGGTCGACGGAGCGGGTGCGGCGAACGAATCCAGCCCGGGTCGCTCGTCGATGGGTCGGGAGAGCACGTCGAGCAGTGTTCGGAACGGCTCGAGATCGCCGGCCGTCGCCGCCGCCAGCCCGAGGCCGCCGGCGCGAAGCGCGGTGATTTTGCGGGATAGCACGGGGGATAGCATCGGGTGCTCATTCCCGGCATCCCTGGCGCGTATGAACCGCTTGTCTAAGCCGTTTCCGCTGAGCCAAGCGCCGTAAGGCCCATACGGGATTCGAACGTTCGCTCCTCGGCGGGAACCTTGCGCGGGTTCTGTTCCCTCCGCTTACCTCCGGCGCTAGTAGGAGGTCAAACGGGACCTCGTGCTCCGGCTGATCGCGACGTGCATGAAACCGCTGCTCTATCCACTGAGCTACGGGGGCCGTTTGCGCTCATTTGCAGGTTTTTTCCGCAAGGCGCGTTGTCATTCTAGCGACGGCCGAACCTGACTTCGGCAGTGATGTTCTATCCACGCTGTTCGACGTGGTCAGGCGAGAATTCATGGAGGTTGCTGAGCCAGACGACGACGAGCCTGAGGAGCCTTCGGACGACGAGCAGCCGGGGGACGTCGAGGACGCCGGTTGAGGTAGACCCGGGCGCGCTCGGGAGGCCGCATGAGGCGCCTGAAGACAGTGAGGACACTGTTCTTGACCGTCGCAACAGCGAGGACGCGGTTGACGGCTCCCGTGACCGTTCGAATATCTCGCCCGACCAGGCTCGAGAGGACCTCGCGCGCCGGCGGCAGTTGTCGCTCAGCTCTCGCCGCAGGTACCCCCGCGTTACCGAGCTCGCGCCAGGAGCCTCAGACGCTCGACGGACCAGCTCGATCGCCGTAGCGTTCGACAGGCCGGCGAAGAGCCGCCGGCGCCGACCGCCGGCAGGGTCGCCAAGCGGCCAGGTGAAGCTGGAGACGCTCACTGGCGAAGACTCCGCCGTTGCAGGCCGCGATCTTACGAATTGGACTTGGGCGGCGCCGCTACTTTTACCCGTGTGCGAGCGGGACGTTATGACGTCGATCCTGAGTCTCATAGGCTCTGGCTGTGGATCCTGCGCTCGCGACGCAAGTCATCGATCGGTCGACGCGACCTCAGTCACGTGATCACGGTGCGCAACACTGGAAGGCGGTCGCGTGGGCGGGACTCCAACTTGCCAGTCAGATCGACGGGTGCGACGCCGAGATCGTCCTCCTATTCGCACTGTTTCACGACTCGCAACGGTTCAACGAGTTTCACGACCCGGAGCACGGGTTCCGTGGAGGTCAACTCGCACGAGAGATGTCGAAAAGCGCTTTCCACCTTAACGAGGAGCGCCTCGAGCAACTAGTCGACGCCTGCACGCGACACGACAAGGGTCAGCTCGCCGACGACCCGACGATAGCCGTCTGCTGGGACGCGGATCGTCTGAATCTGTGGCGCGTCGGCAAAACACCAGACCCGCGATTTCTCTCGACAGCGGCTGCGTGTGACGAGGATCTCATTGCTGAGGCCGCTTCATTCCACGGTCGTCACTACACTTGGGACGATCTCTTCGCGGCCTACGCCAAAGCCCTCCGTGTCTAGCGTCATGTAGTCAGTCTTGAGTCGCCGAACTGTGCTCATGTCTGCCGGCCCGCCTCGGGAGGCGCCGCCTCGCATGCCACGAGCTTCGCACCTGAGGCCCGGCCTGCGGTCAGTCGTGGACGGTTCAGTGCCCACTCCCAGGTCGCTGATCCTTATCTCCAGCGGTAGGAGCGAGGTCGCGCAGAACGTCCCTGGCGCTAAGAGGGGGTCGACCATCGACGGACACGCGAGGCTCGACACGCCGATCCCCAGGCTCAAGATAGAGACGCCCGAAGCTTGCGCTGGCGAGGAGTCCGCGTCTGCAGTCGCGTCGGTCTTCGCTGACGGCCGTCCACGCGCGGATCATGTCTCTTCGCTGGATCCCCTGATGGTAAGGAGGGGGTCGACGGTTCGAGTCCGTCAGAGGGCTTAAAGTACCTGCACATCAGTATGTTGTGTTGCCTGATTGATATAAGCCCGACGACCGCTCGCGAAGGTGCAGCTCTCGGCGTAGTGATGGTGTGGCGCGACACCGCCGGCGATGCCCAGCACGCTGCGGTGACGCTCGGCGGGGGATGGGCTCTCCACAAGCCGTCTCAGGGCTGGATGTCGCCCACCATGGTTCTGACCGCAGCTGAAGTTATTCGCAGCGCGCGGTTCAGCGGGATCCGTTTGTACCGCTACGCAATTCACGACTAAGCGGCGGCGATCCGGCGTGAGACCGTTCTCACAAAGCTAGCATCCGGCGGGAAGCCTACGGCGGGACGCAGGGACTGGGCTGGCCCCAGTATTCAGAGTGTCCCCGGAACACAGCACAGTGTTGTATGTGAGCCGCGAGCGTGAGCAGCGGTTGCGTCGGCTTGGGCTCGTCTACCGCAGCAGCCCTGCCCGCTGGTTCCAGCTCACGCAGGGACGCCTGTTCGTGTCCGTTGACCGGTTCGAGGAGTCGCTGCGCGAACTCGCCGCCCGCGACTTGTGCGGAGCGCGCTCGTCGACGTTCCGGCTGCGCAACGGAACGCTCGCCTTGCTGACCGAGGCGGAGGACCGGCGCCTGATCATCCTCCGGCGCGCCGGTCTTGAGCTGTTGCTGTTGACATCACCCGAAGCATCCTCCGCGACGCGGCTTCGTGCCCTGGCGAACGCACTCAGCCGGTCGTGATGAGAACACTTCAGCTCGCAGCCCTGACCCTGTTGCTCGCTGGCTGCACGGTCGGCGGCGACGGCCCACCGGACGCCAAGCCTGCGGCACCTGTAAGCCGCGGCGCCAACGGGGACTGCCTGCGCGCCTGGAACTCACCCGGCAACGCCGCGAACCGGTCGGAGGCGACCGCCAAACACGACAACTGGTCGGCCGCGCTGAGCGAGTGGGTGATCGACCACCCGGCCCCCCACCCATCCGGCGACGATCTGGTTGGCAGAGGCTGCTCCTACTTCTTCTACTCGTCGACGCACTGGCGGAGCTACAGCGGGGGCTGGGAAGTGGATGGCGACCTCCGATGGGGCATGCCGCACGGCGGTGGCGGACAACGCACGCCCGAGCAGCAGCTCCAGCCGCCGAACGCCGTCCTGCAGCAGCATGGAAAGCTCGCGCAGCTCGCCGAGGACAACGGCTCACCGGTCAGCGGCCGCGAATGGAAGGCGGTGATCGGCGACTGGTACGACAACGGCACGATCGACACGCCGCACCGCTGCGCCGCGGTGAGAGTGGCGATCGCGCACATTCCCCCTCAGGGTCCGACCACCACCACCGCACACGAGGACCTGCGGGAATACGCAGAGCAGGTCTGCTCCACATAGATTGTCCGCGCGGCGTCCCTGAATGTCCTCCCGAGCCGATTGAGCTTGCCCCGCGGGCGAAGCTGCACCCTGAGGCTAGGCTCAGAAAATGGAGTTCCCGCGTTCGCCTGGTTCAGCGTCCGCGGATGTCCCTGGCGTACGATTCTGCGGCCCGGACTAAACAAGGACGTACCGCCGCCGCGTCATACAGTGAGTGCCGATGCACGATCCACTCCTGCTCTGCCTTGAGACGCTCTACAAGGAGCGGCTTGGGCAGTTCGTTCGTATCGCGCGAGCGGTGACGGGCGCCACCGAGCAAGCTCGTGACGCTGTGCAGGAAGCATTCGCGCGTGCGGTGCGCGCTCGGGGATCTCTTCGAGACAGTGGGGCTGCAGACGCGTGGGTCGCGCGCATCGTCATCAACTGCGCAGTCGAACAGGTGCGCGGGCGAGCGTCACTTGCTGGCACGCGGGCTCACGATGTCGTCGACCCAGGACGCGAGAGCGAGCATGAACTGCGGAGCGCCGTCGCGCGGCTGCCTCAGCGCCAGCGACTCGCCCTGTTTCTCATTTACTACGCTGACTTCGACTATGCCCAGATCGCAAGCACTCTCGACATTCAGATCGGCACCGTAAGCGCGACCTTGCACGCGGCACGCGTGGGTGTAGCCCGGCTCATGGAGGAGGTTGCGTCGTGAACACGGTCGTATCTGCTGTTCTTGACCGGCTATCGCCGGAGGAGCACGTCATCGAAAACTGGGGCGACGTCCTTACGCGCGCTGAAGTGTCGCCGTCGCAGCCGTGGAGACGAAGGCGAACCGCTGCACTAGCGGCATTCCTACTGGCAGCGGCCGCGGTGCCCGCACTCGCGGTCGGACTCGACGTCGGCTTTCTCCCCTGGAGCAACGCCCAGCCCGCAGCCGCGCCCATCGTCAAGGACTTCGCAACGCTTGACCAGGGCGCTCCTGCGGGAATGGCTTCGGGTGTTCAGCCCTCAGAAACCAAGCGCGTCGGAGAGCTTGCAGGGCACACACTCTGGGTCGCCCCCGGAAGCCAGGCCCCGTTCTGCTACATGTGGTCAGACTCGGTCGGCGGGTGTAATCGCGGAAGCTCGCCCCCGATTCAAGCGAGCGTCGGCTATGCGCTGAACAACGGCTCACCCCGCTTCGAGTTCGTCGCGGGAACCGTCCACGCCGATCCGACCTCACGACTTGAGGTCGAGTACAACCACCAGAAGCCAACAACGAGCCTGCCGCTCATCTGGGTGGGGCCGCCGATTGAGGCGGGCTTCTTCTACTACACGATCCCTGAAAACCGGCAGCCGAACGCGCTCGTTCTGCGGGATGCCAAAGGACAGGAACTATGGCGAGAGACCGCCATCTTCCTGCCTCCGAGCTCCGCCATCTTCCTGCCTCCGGGCTCACTCGTCCCGCTCCCACCCTCCCTCGGCGGATAAGACCCTTCGCATGGGCCAGTGTTCCGGAGTGCACCCCGAGCGTTAAGCAGGCTCGCGCAGCTGGCGGCGCTCAACTTCGGCTCCCGAAGCATCGAACCAAACCGCCTCGCCGATCTGGCCTTCTCGGCGCTTTCGCGCCAGGTTGCAAATGTCCGTCTCTCGGGTACAAAATCGAAGGCATGCACGCATGCCCCCAGTGTGGGAACAACGTCGAGCGGAGGTTCCGCTTCTGTCCCTGGTGCGCAATACCTCTGCGGATGAAGCTCGTAGAATTCCTCGCTCCGCATCCAAACGTGGATGCCGACCGCGAGAAGGGGCTTC